>DATFGV010000677.1:0-2645 GCA_035249115.1 Vineibacter sp. | reverse complement strand
AACAGAGCTTCCCGTTTCTTCAGCAAGTGCAGGGTAGCGCGCCGCGCTGAACGCGGACCCAGCCCCGGCAGCTTGGCCAACAGCTGGATCAGCCGCGCGATCTCCGGGCCGTTCATGGTGGGAGGAGTCGCCGCGCGCGTTTCCGCCACTCAGATCCCCTCCCCCCTTGAGGGCAGGGGTATCCCAGATGGCCACGCACAACCTCATCCTGAGGAGCCGGCGCGGCCGGTAGCCTGCCCTGAGCTTGCCGAAGGGTCTCGAAGGATGGGCGACAGTCTCGTTCGATCGTTCCGGCGGTTGCTGCAAGGCTCGTGCGATCGCCCACCCGTCGAGACGGAAGCTGCGCGGCCGCCTCAGGGTGAGGTCTATGCCATATGCGATAGCCCTGCCCTTGAGGGGGAGGTGGAAGAGCAAGGCGTCGGTCGACACGTCTCACAAACTGAATCCCGGCGGCAGCGGCAGGCCGCCGGTGAGGCTGCGCATCTGGTCCTGCACCATCGCCTCGACCTTGGCGCGCGCGTCGTTGGCGGCGGCGACCAGCAGGTCCTCCAGCACACCCTTCTCGTCCGGCAGCATCAGCGACGGGTCGATCTCGACCCGGCGCATCTCGTTCTTGCCGTTGAGCGTCACCTTGACCAAGCCGGCGCCGGACTGGCCGACGATTTCCGTCTCCGCCAGGCGTGCTTGCAGCTCGCCCAGCTTCTGTTGCATCTCCTGCGCCTGCTTCATCAAGGCGCCGAAATCCTTCAATCCGCCCAGCATGGTGTGTCGGTCCTTCGTCTTGCGGCACCGCGGCCTTGGCCGCTCGCCATGTCGGCGACGTCAATAGTCGCGTTCGGGAATCTCTTCGAAGGCGTCGGTGGGATAGTCCTCCGCCTCGGGGACGTCATCGCCGTCGCCGGCCAACGGATCGGCGTCAGCGGTGACGGGCGCCGCCGGCAGCGGGGCGGCCTCCTTGGCGTGGACCGCCTCCAGTTTGGCGCCGGGAAAGGCCGCGAGGGCCGCTTGCACCAGCGGGTGTTCAAGTGCCCGCTGGTGCAGGGCGTCCTGCGATGTCCGGCGCTGCTGCGCCAGGGTCGGCTCGCCGGCGTCGCCCGATACCGACACCATCCAGCGCCGGCCGGTCCATTGCGACAGCCGGTCGGCGACCCGCGCCGCCAGGTCGCGCGGCGCCGTCGGCGCCGGACGGAACTCAAGCCGCCCCGGCTCGCAGCGCACCGGATGGACCTCGTGCCGCAGGCTGTGCGCCAGCTTCGCCTCGCGCTGCGCATCGAACAGCGCCACAACCTCGGCGAACGTCGCGGGTGTTGGTTTGGCTGGCGCGGCCTGTTGTTCCGGCGTGGCAAGCGGCGCCGGCGCGGCGGCGGTGGCCGCTGCCGTCGCCAGCCGTGCCACCGGCGCGTTGGGTGGATCGGCCGGCCGTGGCGTTGCCGCCACACGGGCGCTTGGCGCACGGCTACCACTGCCGCCGCCGCTGACGCCGGACGAGACAGTTGCCGGGCCCGACGCGACGGCAGTCGGCGACGGGCCGGCCGCGCCGTCCAGCGCCCGCAACGCCTCGGCCGGCGTCGGCAGGTCGGCGGCGTAGCACAGGCGGATCAACGCCATCTCGGCGGCGCGGATCGGCGAGGGCGCGCCCTGGGTCTCCTGCAAGCCGCGCAGCAGCATCTGCCAGGCGCGGGTCAGATGCGCCATCGACAGGCGCTTGGCCATGTCGGCGCCGCGGGTGCGCTCCAGCTCGGCCGCCGTCGCAGCGGCGTCCGGGACGACCTTCAGCCGGGTGAGCCAGTGCGTCAGCTCCAGCAGATCCTGCAGCACCACCAGCGGGTCGGCGCCGGCGTCGTACATGTCGCCCAGCAGCGCCAGCGCCGCCGGCGGCTCGCCCTTCATCACCAGGTCGAACAGGTCGAACACGCGGCCACGATCGGCCAGGCCAAGCATGTCGCGCACCTGAGCTGCGTCGACCACGCCGCCGCCATGGGCGATCGCCTGGTCGAGCAGGCTGAGCCCGTCGCGCACCGAGCCATCGGCGGCATGGGCGATCAGCCGCAGCGCTTCGGGCGCGATCTCGACCTTCTCGGCTTCGGCGATGCGCGCGAAATGCGCCGACAGCACGTCCACCGGCACCCGCCGCAGGTCGAAGCGCTGGCAACGCGACAGCACCGTCACCGGCACCTTGCGGATCTCGGTGGTGGCGAACAGGAACTTCACGTGTGGCGGCGGCTCTTCCAAGGTCTTGAGCAGGCCGTTGAAGGCCTGGCGCGAGAGCATATGCACTTCGTCGATGATGTAGACCTTGTGCCGCGCCGACGCCGGGCGGTAGCGCACGCCCTCGATGATCTCGCGGATGTCGTCGATGCCGGTGCGGCTGGCGGCGTCCATTTCCTGCACGTCGACATGCCGGTCCTCGGCAATCGCCACGCAGTTGGCGCAGGCACCGCACGGGTCCATGGTCGGGCCGCCCTTGCCGTCGGGCCCAATGCAGTTCAGCGCCTTGGCGATGATGCGCGCCGTGCTGGTCTTGCCGACGCCGCGCACGCCGGTGAGCATGAAGGCGTGCGCCAGGCGGCCGGACTCCAGCGCGTTGCGCAGTGTGCGGACCATGGCGTCCTGGCCGATCAGGGTCGAGAAGTCGGACGGCCGGT
>DATFGV010000676.1:0-11848 GCA_035249115.1 Vineibacter sp. | reverse complement strand
TTCGACCTGCGCCGGATTGACGACGACGCCGCAATCGGTCGCGGCGACGATGCGATGGACCTTCAGCACGCCCTTGTCGCTGACCGAGACTTCGGCGACGCCCGCCACGTAACTGCCGTAGCCCATGATCTGGGCGATGCCCTGGAAGCGGCCCGGCGCCGGCTTGCCGTAGCCGGCCTTCTCGGCCGCCGCGTTCATCACGGCCAAGTGCTTGGGCTTCAGCATCTTGCGGCGGAATTCCAGCGGGTCCTGTCCCGCCGCATGCGCCAGCTCGTCGATGAAGCACTCCATGTAGATCGCGTTCTGGTTGGTGTTCACGCCGCGCCAGAACCCCGGCGTGACGTGCGTGTTGCGCATGGCATGGTCGACCAGCAGGTTCGGAATGTTGTAGCCGAAGGCACTTTCAGTGCCGCCGGGATTGAAGCCCTGGAACTGCACCGGGTCCATGCCGTTCTGCAGGTTCTGCGGCAACAAGGTTGCCAGGATAGACTGGCCGGAAATCCGCACATGCAGGCCGACCAGGTCGCCCTTGGCATCGAGCGCGCCCGTCAGCTTGCATTGCGTGATCGGATGGTAGGTGCCTTGCACCATGTCCTCTTCACGCGACCACACAAGCTTTACCGGAATGCCCGGCATCTGCTTGGCGATCAGCACGGCCTGGCGAACGTAGTCCGACCGGCCGCGACGGCCGAAGCCGCCGCCCAGCAGCATCTTGTGCACTTCGCACTTGGCCACCGGCAGGCCGGACGCCTCGGCAGCGGCGGCCAGCGCCGCCTCGCCGTTCTGCGTCGGGCACCACACCTCGCACCTGTCGTCCGTGTAGAGAGCCGTGGCGTTCATCGGCTCCATCGTGGCGTGGTTCTGGTAGGGGTAGCTGTAGACCGCTTCGACCTTCTTGGCGGCGCTCGCGATCGCCGCCTTCGCATCGCCGGCCTTATTGCCGACGAAGGCCTGCTCGGCCTCAAGCCCTTCCTTCAGTGCCGCCGCGATGCTGGCGCTCGACACTTTGGCGTTCGGGCCTTCGTCCCAGACCACAGGCAGGCTGGCCAGCGCGGAGTGGGCGGCCCAATAGCTGTCCGCGACCACGGCCACCGCCTTGCCTTCCACGTCGACCACCCGCTTCACGCCCGGCATGCCCTGCACCTTGGCGGCGTCGAAGCTCTTGAGCTTGCCGCCATGCACCGGGCAGGCCTTGATCGTCGCCGTCAGCATGTTTGGCAGGCGCAGGTCGAAGCCGTAGAGCTGCTTGCCGGTCAGCTTGTCGAGTGTATCCAGCCGCTTGAGCGGCTTGCCGGCGATCTTCCAATCCTTGATGTCCTTGAGTTTGACCTCCTTGGGCGGCTCGAGCGCGGCGGCGGCCGACGCCACCTGGCCGTAGGTGACCTTGCGACCGGACGGCGTGTGCGTGATCGTGCTGTTGGCGGCGACGCATTCGCCGACCGGCACCTTCCACGCGTCGGCCGCGGCCTGGACCAGCATCATGCGCGCGGCGGCGCCGCCCTGACGCACATACTCGTGCGACTCGCGGATGCCGCGGCTGCCACCGGTCGAGAAGTTTCGCCAGACGCGATTGCGCGCCACGTTCTGGGCCGGCGTCGGGTACTCGGTGGTGACCTTGGCCCAGTCGCATTCCAGTTCCTCTGCTACCAACTGGGCGAGTCCGGTCTGCGTGCCCTGGCCCATCTCCGAGCGCGCAACGCGGATCACCACCTTGTCGTCGGGGTGGATGACGACCCAGGCGTTGATCTCACGCACAGTGTTGGCGTGGGCCGTGCCGTCGCCCATAGGCAGGGCGAAGCCGAGTGAGAGTCCGGCGCCGGCTGCGGCGGTGCCGACGAGGAACGTGCGGCGCTGCAAGGCGGTGTCGATGCGGGTCATCGGTGCCTCCCTAGGCCTTGGCGGCGGCGTGGATCGCGGCGCGCACCTGCTGGTAGGTGCCGCAGCGGCAGATGTTGGTCATCGCCGTGTCGATGTCCTGGTCGGTCGGCTTGGGATTGCTTTTGAGCAGCGCGGTGGCGGCCATGATCATGCCGCTCTGGCAGTAGCCGCATTGCGGCACGTCATGCTCCAGCCACGCCTGCTGCACCTTGGTGAGGACGCCGCCGGTGGCCAGGCCTTCGATGGTCGTGATCTTCTTGCTGCCGACGTCGCCCAGCGCGAGCTGGCACGACCGCGTCGCCTCGCCGTCGACGTGTACGGTGCACGAGCCACACTGGGCGATGCCGCAGCCGTATTTGGTGCCGGTCAAGCCGATCGTGTCGCGCAGCACCCAGAGCAGGGGCGTGCGGGGATCGGCGTTGACGTCGTATGCCTTGCCGTTGACGGTGAGAGTGGCCACTGGCTTCCTCCGTTGAGTGGCGGCGATGGCGACGGGTCGCACGCATCGCTGGCGTGTCGATCAACCCGCTCCACCGGACAACCTAGCCTACCAATACAACAGGAAAACCCGTCCTCCCGGAAGTGTGATCGAACGGCCGTTCCCGCCGGATCGGCAATTCGGGTCCGGATCGCTGCAGGCCGGGTTCCTGACGCAGATGCGCGGCGCCAAGTCAGCCCAACCGCCGCCGGTAGAGCGCGATCAGGCGCTCCCAGTGCCGCTCAGCGGCCGGTTTGTCGTAGACCTTGCGCTGCGGGAAGGCGAAACCGTGGTGCACGCCCGGGTGGATCTCGAGCTCGCCCTTGGCACCTGATTTTTGGAACAAGCCCTGCAGTTCCTTGACCATCGCCGGCGGCGCCAGGTCGTCGTGCTCGGCGCAGGAAATGTAGAGCTCGCCCTTGGCCTTGCCCAAGTTCAGGTGCGGGCTTTCGACCGCGTCGCTAACCAGCCAGGTGCCGTAGAACGAGGCGGCGGCCGCCACCCGGTCGGGAAAGCGCGCGGCGGCGGCGAGCGCGTAGGGCCCGCTCATGCAATAGCCGTGGCAGCCGATCGGGCCGCGCTTGACCGCCGGCTGCTGGTCGATGAAGGCGAGCATGGCGGCAATGTCGTCCATCACCGGCGGAATGGTCATCTTGGTCCGCACGGCGCGCATGCGGGTGTGCTCGGCGCTGCCGTGCTCCAATACGTCCGGACCGTATTTCGTGTCGCGCCCGGCGCGGTAGTACAGGTTGGGCAGGAGCACATGGTAGCCAACCGTGCTCAGCCGCCGCGCCATGTCGTAGAGTTCCTCGCGGATTCCCGGCGCGTCCATCAGGAGTAACACCGCCGGGAAGGCGCCGCCGCGTTCCGGCCGGCAGATGAACGTCTCGATCGCCCCGTCCTTGGTGGGGATGTCCAGGATGTCTTCGATCATGGGCGCGCGTCCTCGCGGGTTTCGCCGCTGATCTCGTCACAGCGCGTGCCGGCGATCAAGCCGAGCGCCATCGGCGTGGCGCAAGGCTGCTTCCATGGGCTCCGATTGACAGCCCGAGGTCGGCTGTTACCGTCAAATCGCAAGGCAAGCACGGCGGTCGAATCATCCGCCGACGGGGGCGGGGCTGACGTATACCTTCAATTTCCGCGACGTCTTCGCTGCCTGGGAGTTCCTTGCCGAAGGCCTCGTGCTGACGCTGGTCCTGTCGGGCGTGACGATCGCGGCGGGCTTCGTGATCGGCACGTTGTGTGCCGCCGGCCGCGTCTATGGGCCGGGCTGGCTGCGCGGTACCGTGGCCACCTATGTCGAGGCGATCCGCAACACGCCGCTGATCGTGCAGCTGTTCCTGGTGTTCTTCGGGCTGCCCAGCCTCGGCATCAAGTTCGATTCGACGACGGCGGCGCTGGTGGCGTTGACGATCAACCTGGGTGCCTACACCTCGGAGATCGTGCGCGCCGGCATCGAGGCCGTGCCACGCTCGCAGATCGAGGCCGGCGCCTCGATGGGCCTGTCGGGCGTGCAGATCTTCCGCTACATCGTGCTGTTTCCGGCACTGAAGACCGTCTATCCGGCGCTGGCCAGCCAGTTCGTGCTGCTGATGCTGGCGACCAGCGTCGTGTCGCAAATATCGGCACAGGATCTGTTCCACGCCGCCTCGATCGTGCAGTCGCGTACCTTCCGCGATTTCGAGGTCTACGCCGTCGTGGCCGTCGCCTACCTGGTGCTGGCGCTGGTGTTCCGGTTGTTGCTGGCCGGGCTCTACCAGCTGGTGTTCGCCCGCCGATGATCCGCGAGCTCGCCTTCATCGACCTGCTCTACCTGGTAGCGGCGATGCGCTGGACCCTGGCGCTCACCGCGATCGCCTTCATTGGCGGCGCCCTGGTCGGGCTGACAGTGGCGCTGCTGCGCGTCGCGCCCGCCGCACCGTTGCGCTGGCTGGGTGCGCTCTATGTCCACGCCGTGCAGGGCACGCCGCTGCTCGCCTGGCTGTTCGTGTTCTTCTTCGGGCTGTCGATCGTCGGCATTTCGGTGTCGCCGTGGGTCGCCGCCGCCGCCGCCTACTCGATCTACGCCGGCGCCTTCCTGGGCGAGATCTGGCGCGGCTGCCTGCAGTCGATCGCCCGCACCCAGTGGGAGGCGGGCGCCGCGTTGGGGTTGAGCTTCCTGCAGCAACTGCGTTACGTCATTGTACCGCAGGCGGTGCGCGTGGCGATCCCGCCGACCGTGGGGTTCCTGGTGCAGCTGATCAAGAACACATCGCTGGCCGCCGTCATCGGCTTTGTCGAGCTGACGCGCGAGGGACAACTGACAACGGCCACGACGTTCCGGCCGTTCACCGTTTACCTGATCGTCGCGGCGTTGTATTTCGCCATCTGCTTCCCACTGACGCGATGGAGCCGGCGCCTGGAAGTGAGGCTGCATGCCGCTCGTTGAACTCATCAACGTGGTCAAGCGCTTTGGCACGCTGACGGTGCTCGACGGCGTGTCGCTCAAGGTCGCCAAAGGCGAGATCATCGCCATCATCGGTCGCTCCGGCTCCGGCAAGAGCACCCTGCTGCGCTGCGTCAACGGGCTGGAACCCATCCAGTCCGGCCGGGTGGTGTTCGACGGCACGGTCGTGAACGATCCGGGCACCGATCTGCGCCGCCTGCGGCAGCACGTCGGCATCGTGTTCCAGAGCTTCAACCTGTTTCCGCACCTGTCGGTGGAGCGCAACATCACCCTGGCACCGACGGCGGTGAAGGGCATGGACCGACAGGCGGCGCGCGAGCTGGCGCATGCCGTGTTGCGCAAGGTCGGGCTGGAAGACAAGATCGACGCCTATCCGGACCAGCTGTCAGGTGGCCAGCAGCAGCGGGTGGCGATCGCGCGCTCGCTGGCGATGTCGCCGCAGCTGATGCTGTTCGACGAGATCACGTCGGCGCTCGATCCCGAGCTGGTTGGCGAGGTGCTGAAAGTGCTGGAGGAAATGGCGCGTGACGGCATGAGCATGATGCTGGTGACGCACGAGATGGGCTTTGCCCGAAAGGTCGCGAGCCGCGTTGTCTTCATGCACCAGGGCAGAGTGTGGGAGCAGGGTCCGGCGGCCGAGACCCTGGCGCAGCCAAGTACACCAGAACTCGAGACGTTCCTGAGCGCGGTGTTGCACTAGATCGGAACCGATAGGGGGAATGCGACATGAAGAGGATTCTGGCGGGCCTTCTGGTCCTGAGCATGGCGGCGTTCGGCGCCACGACGGCCAAGGCCGACCGCTTCGAGGACATCATCAAGAAAGGGACGGTGCGGATCGCGGTGCCGCTCGACGTGCCGCCGTTCGGCTCGCAGAATCAGAACCGCGAGCCTGAGGGCTTCGACGTCGACCTCGCCAACATGGTGGCCAAGGCGCTGGGCGTGAAACTCGAGCTACAGCAGGTCACCGCCGCCAACCGCATTCCCTTCCTGCTGACCGACAAGGTCGACATCGTGATCTCGGTGATGGGGCTGACGCCGGAGCGCGCCAAGCAGATCATGTTCACGGCGCCCTACGCCGACACGCAGCTGGCGGTGTTCGGGCCCAAGAGCATCGCCGTCACGTCGGCCGACCAGTTGGGCAACTACAAGGTGGCGGCCGCCAAGGGCACGACCCAGGAGCTGGGCCTGTCGGCGATGAACCCCAAGGCGGTGCTGATGCGCACCGAGGACGACGCCACGGCGGCCGCTGCTTACCTTTCCGGCCAGGCCGACCTGATCGCGACCAACAGCCTGATCGTGCCCGACCTGGTGAAGCGCAACCCCAACAAGGAATTCGAGCTGAAGTTCACCATCCGCCGCAGCCCGGCCCACATGGGCGTCCGCATGGGCGAGCACAATCTGGTGCGCTGGCTCGACGGCTTCATCTTCTTCAACACCATGAACGGCGAGCTCGACAAGCTGCACCGCAAGTGGCTCGGCATCCCGATGGCGCCGCTGCCGTCGCTGTAGACTTCAATCCTCCCCACGAAGTGGGGAGGTGCCCCGAAGGGGCGGAGGGGAGCCGACGTGGTCTCTCAACAAGAATCACCACGTCGGCTCCCCCTCCGGCCTTCGGCCACCTTCCCCAACTTTTTGTTGGGGGAGGGAAGTAACTGCCCGAAAGGTTCGTTCCCATGACCGAAATCGAATGGTCGCGGCTGAAGGCGGCCGAGATCAAGGCGCTGGCCGGGCGCGACGCCATCGTCATCGTGCCGATCGGCGCCACCGAGCAGCACGGGCCGCACCTGCCCAGCATGGTCGACTGGCGGCTGGCGCAGGAGGTGGCGCATCGCGCGGCGCGGCTGATGGTGGGGTCGGCACCGGTGCTGGTGACGCCGACCATTCCGTTCGGCATGTCCGAGCACCACATGTCGCTCAGCGGCACGATCACCCTGGACTACGCCACGATGGAGGCGGTGATCCGCTGCACGGTCACGTCGGCGATGCGCCATGGCTTCAAGCGTATCTTCGTGCTCAACGGTCACGGCGGCAACACGACGGCGCTGCAGAACATGATCGGCGAGCTGACGGTGGCGCACAAACTGCCGCTGGCGACCGGCACCTACTGGGACATCGCCGCCGGCTCGATCGCCAAGCTGCTGGACCGGCAGAAGGCGTTGCTGCACGCCTGCGAGGCGGAGACCTCGATGCTCATGGCGCTGGCGCCGGAGCTGGTGAATCCCGACGAGCTGGCGCAGATGCACGGGCCGTACGTCACCGGCCTGTCGGCCATTGCCGGCGTCAATACCGGCGTCTACCGCTGGCGGCAGCTGTCCAGTCGCTCGCCGATCGGTGTCATCGGCGACGCCGCGACGGCCAGCGCCGCCAAGGGCGAGAAGCTGCTGCAGGCGATCGCCGCCGACGTCGCCGACGCGCTGCTCAATCCGAAGCTGTGGAGCGAACCGATTTGACATTCCCGGCCTCATCCTGAGGAGCGGCCCAAACGGCCGCGTCGCGAAGGATGGGGACCAGTCGCAGGCGTGCAATCACCCACCCTTCGAGACGCGCTGCTTCGCAGCGCTCCCCAGGGTGAGGCAGAGGACCTTGCTACGCCTTGCCGCCCTGCAGCGCCCGCCAGACCTTCTCCGGCGTTGCCGGCATGTCGAGGTGCGTGACGCCGTGCTCGGCCAGTGCGTCGATGACGGCGTTCATCACTGACGGCAGGGCGCCGGCGCAGCCGGCCTCGCCGCAGCCCTTGACGCCCAAGGTGTTGGTCTTGGCCGGCACGGGATGGCTCTGCACCTTGAAGTCCGGCGTGTGCGCGGCGCGCGGCAGGGCATAGTCCATGTACGAGCCCGCCAGCGGCTGGCCCTGGCCGTCGAACACGGTGCGCTCCATCAGCGCCTGGCCGATGCCCTGCACCACGCCGCCATGCGCCTGGCCTTCGACCAGCAGCGGGTTGATGACGGTACCGAAGTCGTTGACCATGACGTAGCGCACGACATCGATGGCGCCGGTGTCGGGGTCGATCTCGACCTCGGCGACGTGGCAGCCGTTGGGGAACGACGACGGCGGCGTGTCGGAGACATGCGCCACATCGAGCGAGCGCGGAATATCGGCCGGTAGCGCGACACCACCGCGCAGCTTTGCCGCCATTTCCATGAGCCCGATGCTGCGGTCGGTACCGGCGATGGTGAAGCGGCCTCGGCTGAACTCGATGTCGGCAACGGCCGCCTCCAGCAGGTGGGCCGCGATCGCCTTGCCGCGATCGACCACCTGGGCGCTGGCTTCGAGGAAGGCCTGACCGGCCACCAGCATCGAGCGCGAGCCGCCGGTGCCGCCGCCGGCCTTGAGCTGGTCGCTGTCGCCCTGCAACAGGCGCAGGCGGTCGAAGGGTATGCCCAGCTTCTCGACCAGCACCTGCGCGAAGGGGGTCGCGTGACCCTGGCCGTAGTCCAGGGTGCCGCTGATCATGGTGACCGTGCCGTCGGGCTCGAAGCGGATGCCGCCCATTTCCTTCGACGGCGGCGCCGTGACCTCGAGGTAGCTGCCGACGCCGCGACCGCGCAGCTTGCCGCGGGCGCGGCTTTCCTGGCGGCGTCGCTCGAAGCCTTGCCAGTCGGCGGATTTCAGCGCCGTGTCGAGCACGCTGGTGAACTCGCCGCTGTCATACAGCATGCCCGACGGTGCCTTGTAGGGCATGGCTTGCGGCGCGATGTGGTTGCGCCGGCGCAGCTCGATGCGGTCGATGCCCATCTCGCGGGCGGCAGTGTCGATCAGCCGCTCCATGTAGTAGTTGCCCTCGGGCCGACCGGCGCCGCGATAGGCCGCGACCGGCGTGGTGTTGGTGAACACGATCTTGCTGTTCACCTCCATCACCGGCGTCTTGTAGACGTCGATCACGTTCTTCACGGCGTTGATGGTCGCGGGCAGCGGCGGGTAGATGAAGGCGCCGGCATTGCCGTAGCCGGTGAGCCGGACGGCGAGGAAGTTGCCGTCCTTGTCGAGCGCCAGCTCGGCCAGGCGCTGATGGTCGCGGCCGTGGTGGTCGGACACGAAGCTCTCGGCGCGCTCGTCGGTCCACTTCACCGGCCGGCCGAGCGTGCGGGCGGCGAACAGCAGGCAGGGATACTCGGGATACACTGGCGCCTTCATGCCGAACGAGCCGCCGACGTTGCCGGTCAGCACATGCACCTGCGCCGGCGGCACGTTGAGCACGTCCCTGGCCAGCGACCCGCGCATGCCAAACACGCCCTGGCAGCCGACATGCAGGGTCCATCTGTCGGCGGCCGTATCGTAGCTGCCGATCGCCGAGCGCGGCTCCATGGCGCTGACCACGACCCGATTGCTGACAATGTCCAGGCGGGTAACATGTGCGGCCCGCGCGAAAGCGGCGTTCACCGCCTCGGCGTCGCCATAGTGGTAGTCCAGCACCAGGTTGCCCGGCGCCTCGACGTGCAGCTGCGGTGCGCCCGGCGCCAGCGCGGCGACGGGATCGGTGACGGCCGGCAGTTCCTCGAGGTCGAGCACGACGGCCTCGGCGGCGTCCTTCGCCTGTGCGGCGGTCTGGGCGACGACGACCGCCACGGCCTCGCCGACGAAGCGGACCTTGCCGCGCGCCAGCACCGGCCGCACCGGCGTCTTCATCTGCGTGCCGTCGCGGTTGGGGAACGCGATCGGACATTTCAGCGGCCCGAAACCGGCCGCGTCGAGGTCGGCGATGGTGTAGATGCCCAGCACGCCGGGCATGGCGCGCGCCTCGGCGATGTCGATGCCGCGGATGGCGGCGTGCGCGTGCCGGCTGCGCACCATCACGGCGTGGGCCTGGCCTGGCAGGTTAATGTCGTCGGTGTAGCGGCCTTCGCCGCGCAGCAGCTTGGGGTCTTCGCTGCGCGGTACCGGCTGGCCAATGCCGAATTTCATCAGGGCCAAGTCGGTATCGGGCTCGTCGCGCATCATTGCCTCTCCCGGCCGCGCCACTGCCGACCGCCAAACGTGCAGGTTTCGCTGAAACTAACGAGCGACGCGGTTGGTGGCCAGCCGCGCGCGGCAATTGCAGCTGCGACGAATCTGCAAGGGCGCGCTGCCACCATGCGGTACGCGATGCCCTTTTGGCCTAAAGGGTAATCAGTCGAGCGAGCGTGCCCAACCGTTTAGGCTGGCGGCCAGGCTTGCGGCACCTTGCTCGTCAGCCAGCGGGTCAGCGCGGCATTGACCTGCAGCGGCTTCTCCTGGGCCATCCAGTGGCCGGACGCGATGATCTGCGTGGTGAGGTCGCGGCATTGCGCGCGCATCGGCTCGGCAAGTCGCGATTCAACGCTTTCGCAAACATAGTCGTAGCGCGCCGCCAGGAACAGCACCGGCATGTCCAGACGGCCGCCGTTCTTGGCCGTGGCAGCGTAGGCGGCATTGGCGGCGTGGTTCATGTAGTAGGAGTCGGGGCCGAAGAAGCCGTTGCGCTGCAGCGCCTCGGCGTAGACGCGCAGGTCGTCATCGCTGACGACGTCGGCGTCGCGTGGCACGTCTGGCGCCGCCGCCGCGCCGCCGAACCAGCCGCCGGCCTTGCGAATGAAGGCGGTTGCCGCCGGCTTCATATGCCCCGCCGGGCTGCCCTTGCGGAACATCGCCTTGACGGTGTTGTACGGATTGGCGTCGAACGTGCGTGTCGCCTTGTCGAAACTCTCCTCGTAGAACCGCTGGTAGTCCCATTGCCCGACGGGGAAAGTGTCTTCGGGGTAGACGCGGCGGTCGACCAGCGGGATCGCCGCGTCCAAGCCGCGCTCCAGTGTGAAGTAGGGCACGCACAGGTTGGCCACGGCGTGGCAGCGATCGGGGTGGTGGCTGGCGATGTTCCACACCGTCGGGCTGCCCCAGTCGTGACCGACCCAGATCGCTTTCTCGGCACCCACAGAGTCCTGTAGCTCGATCATGTCGGCAACGACCTGTTCCTGGGCGTAGGCGTCGTGCGTGCGGTAGACACTGGAACGTCCGTAACCCCGCATGTCGGGCGCCACGGCCCGGAAGCCGAGGCTGGCGAAGCAGGGCAACTGGTGGCGCCAGCTCAGCGACAGCTCCGGCCAACCATGCACGAAGACGATCAGCGGGCCGTCTGTGGGGCCGGCGGCGAGGTAAGCGGTGGTGTGGCGCGACGATGTCGTGGTGTGTTGCGTGATGCCGGGCATAGGTTTCTCCAGCCGCAATGTTCGGATGTTGGGTGTCAACTTGGCCGGCGACCGGCGCCTTGTCCAATGGCCACGTTTTCGAGGCGAGCGGAATTCGGTCGGACAGGCCTCAGCAAGATCATTCGGTTCAGCTGGTCGCCCGATCAGCGCGACTGCGCACCAATCGACGGACGGGAAAGAAATCGAGACCGTAGCGATCGGCGATCAATCCCCACAACCCTTGCGGTGCCTTCAGCATGACGACGACGGCGACGGCGCCGAGCACGATCATGTACCAGGCGCCGTAGTCGGCCAGGAACGCGCGCAACGCGAAGAACACTAACGTACCGACGATCGGTCCCTCGATGCGGCCGATGCCACCGATCACGACGATGAAAATGACGTTGGCGGTCCAGTCGCTGACGCTGAACGCCGCATCGGGCGAGATGCGCAGCTTCTGCAGAAAGATCAGGGCGCCGATCATGCCGGCACCCAGCGCCGCCACGATGTAGACCCACAGCTGCGTGCGCCAGCGGTCGACGCCGAGGCTCTCGGCAGCGCCCTCGGCGTCGCGCAGCGCCGTCAGCGCCAGCCCGTGCCGCGAGCGCAATAGGAGGAAGACCAGCGCCGTGGCGCCGATCGCGAGCGCGAGGCCGGTGAAATAGATCAGCGTGTCCCGCGCATCGACGGTGGCCGCGATCGAGCGCACGATCGCCGCCGGCAGGCTCTGGCCGGTACCACCACCAAGCGCCGTCACCTGTGCCAGGGTCAGCCGGAACACTTCGGCCACCACCCAGGTGCCGATCGCGAAATAGGCGCCGCGTAGGCGAAAGAGAATCCACGCCGTCGGCACCGCGATCAGCGCTGAAACGAGGCCCGCGAACGGCAGCGCTACGAGCGCCGGCA
>DATFGV010000675.1:0-8966 GCA_035249115.1 Vineibacter sp. | reverse complement strand
GAACATCTGGCGGAAGGCCGGATCGTCGATGCCGCCGGCGCGGGTCCGCGCCACGGCTTTGCTCATCAGGTCGGTCTTGCGGCAGAAGGCGACGGACACCCGCACGTCGCCCGGCGTCGGGTCGCCCGGGCGGACCGTGTCCAGCGCCTGGCATTGCGTGGCGTGCGCCAGGTTGCGCGGCGGATTGAACACCAGCACCAGGCGGTAGGCCGGCTTCATGCCGGGGCGGTCGCCCGACGTCGTGAACGTCGCCGCCGGGCGGGATGGCCGTGCCGATTGCAGGATCGCCATCAAGGCGGGGTCGAATGTCACCGGCGTCAGGCCGGCAAAGGGGACGCCGCGCACCTCGACCAGGAAGGGGCGGCGGTCGGCCGCGGCCGCGTATTCCTGGTAACTGTAAGGCGACTCAGCACCGTCCGATGTGATGACGGCCGCGTTGGCGCCACCCAGGGCGATCAGGCTGCTTGCGGCTAGGGCGCCGAACGATCGGCGCATGGCGGGCCTCCGGTCGCGGGCCGCCGGGCGGCAATCACCGCGTCTGGGGTGGCATTCTGCGGTCGAATGACCCTGGAGTCAAAAATAAAGTGAGTGGTTGGTCATTAAATCTTTAAATGGGATGCCAAAGGCAAACTGCGGGGTGGACGCCCGCTCAGGACGGCCGCTGTAGGGCGATTGCCGAGCGCTTCCCGCCATCAGACGTCCAGGTCGTGGGCGAACTTGGCGTTTTCCTGGATGAAGGTGAAGCGCTTTTCAGGCTTACGACCCATCAGGTCCTCGACCAGCGTCGAGGTCTGCATCGCCTCGCGGCGTTCGTCCTCGCTGCGCGCCATCGGCACCGTCACGCGCAACAGCGTGCGGCGCCGGGCGTCCATCGTCGTCTCGCGCAGCTGGACGGCCGGCATTTCGCCCAGGCCCTTGAAGCGGCTGATCTCGACCTTGCCGCCACCGTTGAAGGTGGTCGTCATCAGCGCCTCGCGATGCGCGTCGTCGCGGGCGTATTCGATGCGCCCGCCGCGCGCCAGCCGGTAGAGCGGCGGTTGTGCCAGGAACAGGTGCCCGTTCTCGATCAGCTGTGGCATCTCCTTGTAGAAGAAGGTCATCAGCAGCGAGGCGATATGGGCGCCGTCGACGTCGGCGTCGGTCATGATGATGACCCGCTCGTAGCGCAGCCGGTCCTCGCTGTAGTGGCTGTTGGTGCCGCAGCCCAGCGCCTGGATCAGGTCGGCGATTTCCTGGTTCTCGCGCATCTGCGCCGCCGAGGCGCTGGCGACGTTCAGGATCTTGCCGCGCAGCGGCAGGATCGCCTGCGTCTCGCGGTCGCGCGCCGACTTGGCCGAGCCGCCGGCGGAATCGCCCTCGACCAGGAAGATCTCGGTGCCCTCGCGCTTGGCCGAGGCGCAATCCGCCAGCTTGCCGGGCAGGCGCAGCTTGCGGGTCGCGGTCTTGCGCTGCTGCTCCTTGTCCTGCTTGCGCCGCTGCCGTTCCTCGGCGCGGGCGATGAAGTGCTCCAGCAGGACGTTGGCCGCTTCCTTGTCGCCGGTCAGCCAGTGGTCGAAATTGTCGCCGACCAGCGACTCGGCCAGCCGCGTCGCCTCGACGCTGGCCAGCTTGTCCTTGGTCTGGCCCTGGAACTGCGGCTGGTGGATGAAGACCGAGACCAGGCCGGCGGCGCCCTCCATGACGTCCTCGGCCGTCAGCTGGGCGGCCTTGCGGTTGTTGACCAGCTCGCCGTAGCGCTTCAGCGAGCGCACCAGGGCGCCGCGGAAGCCGTTCTCGTGCGTGCCGCCCTCCGGCGTCGGCACGGTGTTGCAATAGGAGCGCAGGAAGCCGTCTTCGTCCTGCGGCCACCACACCGCCCACTCGACCCGCGCCTGTCGGCCATTGAGGTCGGTCTCGGCAGCGCCGGCGAACGGCGCCGGCGTCAGGGTGGCGCGCTGGCCGATTTCCGATTCCAGGTACTCGCGCAGGCCGCCGGCGAAATGGAAGGTCTCCTCGGCCGGCACCGTGCTGCCCTTGGGCAGCAACGACGGATCGCACTTCCAGCGGATCTCGACGCCGCCGAACAGATACGATTTCGAGCGCGCCAGGCGGTAGATCCGCTCGGGGTTGAACTTGGTCGCCGCTCCGAAAATCTGCGGATCGGGATGGAAGGTGATGGTCGTGCCGCGCCGGTTGGGCGCCGCGCCCAACGACTTCAGCTTCGATGTCGGCTTGCCGCGCGAATAGGTCTGCGTCCAGGCTTCGCGATCGCGCGCCACCTCGACCACCAGCTCGTCCGACAAGGCGTTGACGACCGACACGCCGACGCCATGCAGCCCGCCGGCCGTGCCATAGACCTTGTCGTCGAACTTGCCGCCGGAATGCAGGGTCGTGAGGATCACTTCGAGCGCCGACTGCTTGGGGAATTTGGGATGCGGGTCGACCGGAATGCCGCGGCCGTTGTCGCGGATCAGCAGCTTGTTGCCGGCGATCAGCTCGACGGTGATGGTGTCGGCCTGGCCCGACGTGGCCTCGTCCATGGCGTTGTCCAGCACCTCGGCCACCAGGTGGTGCATGGCGCGCTCGTCGGTGCCGCCGATATACATGCCAGGCCGCTTGCGGACCGGCTCGAGGCCTTCCAGGACCTCGATGTCCTTGGCCGAGTAGCCGCCCTTGGCATTGCGGTTGGCGGCGCGGTCGAACAGGTCAGCGTTCTTCGCCATGGTGTTGTCCGATTCTTTGCAGGCGCGGCGCAGGAGGGGACCGTTGGCCGCGCGGGCATTGGTATGGTAGGAAAATCCGGCAAAAGCAATCACATCGGGTAAGGCTTCCCCGTGCCGAACACCGACTCCGCCGCCAGCGCGCCGCCCCGCACGCCGGACTTCGCCCGCGAACCGATCCTGCGCACCGTGCCGCAGCCGGCCGACGTCAACGGCAACGGCGACATCTTCGGCGGCTGGGTGCTGGCGCAGATGGACATCGCCGGCGGCGTCATGGCGTCGCGCGCCGCCAAGGGCCGCACCGCCACCGTCGCCATCACCGCCATGGAGTTCGTGCAGCCGATCAAGATCGGCGATCTGGTGAGCGTCTACGGCGAGGTCACGCGCATCGGTCGTACCTCGATCACGGTACGGCTGGAGACCGTGGTGCAACGCCGCCTCGACCCGACCCCGATCCGCGTCACCGACGGCACCTTCGTCTACGTCGCCATCGATGACGCCGGCAAGCCGCGGCCGGTGTCGCCATGAGGCCCGCGCGATGATGGATGAGCTGGGGGCGCGTCACTCCAGTGACGCATCAAATGTTGGAACCCATGAAAACGCGCGACAGGAGTCGCGCGCCCCCAGCGCGTACCCTGCGCCGTCCGGCGGAAGGTGTAAGTGGCGACATCTGATCACTGCGATGTTTGCCTTGGGACCGACGGTGCTCGCGGCGCCGGCGCTGGCGCATCCGCATGTGTTGATCGGGCAGGTGACGCGTGTCGTGGTCAGCAATGGCGCCTTCACCCATGTCGAGGTCGAGTGGCGCTTCGATCCGATGTCGAGCGAGCTGGAGATCCTGGCGGCCGACGAGAACCGCGACGGGCAGCTGTCGGCCAAGGAGGTCAAGGCGCTCGCCGAACTGGCGATGGCCGAGCTCAAGGCGATGGGCTACCTCACCTGGCTCAACACCGGCGACAAGGATTTCCGCCCCAAGGCGGCGACGTTCAATGCCCGCATCGCCAGCCCGGCGATTTTCGTGCCCGAGGACTGGGCGCCGGCCAGCGACACGCCGGGTGGCCCGATGAAGGGGCAGGGCGACAAGAGCGCGGCGCCGCCGCCGCAACCCGGCGCCAAGCCGAAGCGCGAGCCGCGCAACCTGGTCTACACTTTGCGCTTTGAGCTGCCGCAGCCGGTCAAGAGTGTGTCGATCACCTCGCTCGACGCCGAGGATTTCGTGCGCATCGAGCTCGACAAGAAGACGCCGTGGGAAGTCATCGGTGGCAGCGCCAACTGCGCTGTCGACAAGCACACCAGCGTCAAGTCTGAGTATTGGCCGGGCAATCCGTTCCTCGCCGACCGGGTGACCTGCAAGCTGCCGTGATGGATCAGCCGTGCGCGTCATGACGAGGACCCTGACGCGGCGCGAGGCGTGGCTGTGGATCGCCGGCATCCTGGTGCTGCTCGGTGTGCTGGCGCTGGCGTTCGGCGATTTCAGCGGCCAGGTCGGTCGCACCGCCGCCGAGTGGCAGGCGCGGCTCAACCGCGAGGTGACGCGACAGCTGCGCGAGTTGGGCGACCAGGGCAGCAGCGCGGCGCTGTGGGCGTTGGTCACCACGGGCTTCCTCTACGGCGTCGTGCACACCCTGGGACCGGGCCACGGCAAGGCGGTGGTAGTCGCCTATTTCCTCGATGGCACCCGCAAGCGCGGCTGGATCGATGGCGTGCTGGCCGGTGTCTGGATCGCCGTCACCCACACCGTTGCGGCGCTGGTGCTGGCCGGCGTGCTGGCGGCGCTGGGCCGGGTGCGGCCGATGTCGGCGCTGGGCCAGGTGCGGCTGGTCGAGCTGGTGTCGTACGGCCTGATCGTGGCGATCGGCCTGTGGCGCCTGCACGCCGGCCTGACCGGCCGGCTGCACGTCCACGATCACGGTGACGATCACGCACATCACCACGCACATGACCACGGATCGCATGGTCATGCGGCTGGCGACGGGCACCACCGCCATTCGCACGACCACGGTCACGTGCACGATCACGGTCACAATCGTCGGGAGGCGCCGGCCGCATCCAGTTGGCGGCGGTTCTTCCGCCTCGACGCCGGGCTGGGCTTGCTGACCGCCGCCGGCGTGGCGCCGTGCGCCGGCGCCGTCGTCATGGTGCTGATCGCCGCCGTGTTCGGCGTGCTGTGGGCCGGGCTGCTGGGCGTGCTGGCGATCGCCGTCGGCATGGCCGGCACCCTGGCCGTGGTCGGCATCGCCTCGATGGCGGCGCACCGCATGCTGATCGGCGACCGCGCCTCGGACGCGATTGGCCGCGCGACCACCATCGGCGCGGCGCTGCTGGTGGTCGGCACCGGCGGTTTCCTGCTGCTGGGCGCCATCTACCGCATGCTGACGACCTGAACGGCCGCTTGCCGGGACGGGACCATGCGCGCGACGACCTGCGCCCGCAGTCGACAAGACCCTCGTCCCGAGTCGGAACGACGGAGCTGCGTTGTAGATGCTCGACATGGTGATCGCGGCTGTGCGGTCGCAACGCTCGCCTGACGGCGGCGCATGCACTGGGACATTGCCGCATTGACGCGCCGGCGGCATGGTGCGGCCAACAACGAGCGACGATAGGCCTTGGGGTGAGCACGACCAGCGCGACCGGCATGCCCGGGCCGGCGGGCGCGCGCCGGTTCAACCGGCGGGTCCTGATCGGCATCCTCTACATGTGCGCCGCCGGCTCGCTGTTTCCGATCATGAACGGGCTGGTGAAGGAGCTGGGCGCCGCCTACGACTCGGTCCAGGTGGTCTGGGCGCGCACGCTCGGCCACCTGATCTTCGTGCTGATCCTGTTCGCGCCCAAGCGCGGCCTGGTGGCGATCTTCAGGTCGGTCAAGTTGCCGTGGCAGATCGGCCGCTCGCTGCTGCTGCTGGCGTCGACCATGATGTTCTTCACCGCCGTCAAGGACATCCCGCTGGCGAAGGCGGCGTCGATCAGCTTCACCGCGCCGCTGATCGTCACCCTGCTGGCGCTGCCGATCCTGGGCGAGCGGATCGGCGTGTCGCGGCTGGCGGCGGCGCTGGTCGGGTTCGCGGGCGTGCTGGTCGTGATCCGGCCGGGCAGCGAGCTCTTCCAATGGGCCTCGCTGCTGATCGTCGGCAGTTCGTCGTGCTACGCGCTCTACCAGATCTTCACCCGCAAGGTAGCGGGCTTCGACGCGCCCGAGACCTCGGTGGTCTACAGCGCCCTGATCGGCACCCTGGTCACGACCTTGATCGTGCCCTTCGTCTGGACGACCCCCGCCAGCTGGCTGGATGTGCTGATCATGGCCAGCCTCGGCGTGCTGGGTGGACTGGGCCACTATTGCGTCGCGCAGTCCCTGACCATGGCGCCGGCCAACATCGTCTCGCCATTCCAGTACTTCCAGATGGTCGGCTCGGTGATCGTCGGCTACCTCATGCAGGGCCACCTGTCAGACGCTTACACCTGGGCAGGCTCGGCGATCATCATCGCCAGCGGCCTTTACATTGGCTGGGCGGAGACGCGTCGGATGCCGTCCGCCGCCAGCGCGTCGGCCCCGGCGACAAGCCGCTGACTCCGGGCCGCCGACCTACGGCCTGTGCCGCGATGCCATGCCCCGGCGCCGCCCGCTCGGCAGGGTCATTTACCGCCCGTAGACGGTAAGCTGGAACAGGCCTGTCCGGCCTGACTTTCGCCCGTAACCGCAATGACTTAGCAAGGTCATTTACCGCCCGTAGGAAAAGCTGGAATAGGCCTGTCCGGCCCCGCGGTCGCCCGCCGGCGGAACAGGTTCGCGCGGTAATTTACCGCTCACATACGGAACGCAAGAGCAGGTTCCGCCCATGCGGAATCGGTCATCCTGGGAGCGCGGGCCTCCGGCCCGCTCATGAGCGGGCGGGACGCCCGCGCTCCCAGGTGCCAGCCCATCGAGGCAGCGCGACCGTCCGCAGAGGCCATCCGGTCATCCATCCGCCTCGTGCAGGGCGACCTCCAGCGGACCGCGCAAATCGCCCTTGAGGCCGGCCCGGCGCCAGCGTCGCCGCCAGGTGGCCTCGATCGCGGCCATCTCCTGCAAGGCGGCACGGACCAGGGCGCGGCCCTTGCCGGTCAGCCGCACGAGGCGGGCCCGGCCATCGGACGGATCGGGCACCCGCTCGAGATAGCCGCGCCGTTCGAGCTCGCCCACGACCTCCCCGATCGACTGATGGGTCAGGCCGGCGCGGGCCGCCAGCACGGTCAGCCGCGTGCCATCCGGATCGATGTTCTCGAAGATCGGATGGAAGGAGGGCGGCACGTCGGTGAAGCCGGCCGCCTCCAGGCGCTTGGTGATCTCCGCCACCATGAGCTGCGTGGTTCGCCGCAGCAGGGCGATCAGGGTGACGACGCGGCGTTGCGCGGGCATGGCGCCTCTTGACAGATAGGCAGGTGACCTGCATATATTCGGCAGGTAACCTGCATAATTGCACAGACTGAGGACGGATGCCATGGCGAATCTGGAACAACACCGCGAGCTGGTGCGCGAGGCCATCGCGCGGAACAGCTTCTGCACGCTGGCGACCGCGTCGGCGGCCAACCGGCCGCATGTGGTCGGCGTGATCTATGCCGCGGTCGAGGGTGTGCTGTACGTCAACACGCTCGAGACCAGCATCAAGGCCCGCAACATCGGACAGAACCGGCACGTCGCCGTCTGCATCCCGGTGCCGCAGGCGTCCGACCTGCCGCCGTTCTGCGTCCAGTTCCAGGGTGAGGGCGAGGTCTGCGCGCTGCGCGATCCAAGGGTCGTCGGCCTGCTGGCCGCGGGCAGGCTTGATGCGATCACCGGACACGGCGTGCTCGACGCGCCCGGCAGCTGCTTCCTGCGCATAACGCCCGGCCGGCGGGTCGCCACCTACGGGCTCGGCGTGCCGCTCGACGAGATCATGCGCGATCCGATCCAAGCCGGCCGCAGCGTCACGCTGTCGTGAGAGGCACGCCGATGATTGACCATCTGTTCTTCGTCGTGACCCTGCTCTCGGCCCTGGGCAGCGGGTTGATCGCCGGCATCTTCTTCGCCTTCTCGACCTTCGTGATGGCGGCGCTGGCGCGACTGCCGGCGCCGCAGGGCATCGCCGCCATGCAGTCGATCAACGTCGTGGTGATCAATCCGTGGTTCATGGCGGCGTTCGTCGGCACGGCGGTCCTGTGCCTCGTGCTCGCCGTCGCGTCGCTGCTGACGTGGCATCGACCCGGCACGGCCTGGCTGCTGGCCGGCAGCCTGCTGTACCTCGTTGGCGTGATCGTGATCACGCGCGCCCTCAACGTGCCGCTGAACAATGCCCTCGCGGCCGTCGACCCGGCAAGCGCCGATGGCGCCGCGTTGTGGGCCGACTACGTCCGGACCTGGACCGCGTGGAACCACGTCCGGACGGTGGCGCCGCTGGTCGCGACGGTGGCTTTCATCCTGGCGCTGGTCAAATCCCCAGCGCCGTGAGGTCGGGTCGCGCCTTGTGGAAGCCAGTGGCGTCCTGGAACGCCTTGCCGAGCTTGAGCACCGTCGCTTCGGCGTAGGGCTTGCCCAGGATCTGCACCGACACCGGCAGACCGCCGGACAGGCCGGTCGGCATGGCCAGTCCGCACATGCCGAGATAATTTCCGATGCGGGTGTAGAGCGGCGGGATCGGCGCCATCTCGTCGATCTCGGCCAGCGGCGCGGCCGGGATCGGCACGCTCGGCAGCAGCAGGGCGTCGGCGCTGCGATACTGGTCGAAGAACGCGCGGCGGCGTTCTCCCATGCGGCGCAGCTCGGCGGCATAGACGCCGGGGCCGATCTTGCGACCGACCTGCACGCGCGCCCGCACCGCCGGGCCAATCGGCAGGTTCATGTCGTCGATATAGGCGCCGTGCAAGGCGAACGCTTCCGAAGCGGAAATCGCCGTGGTGTTGCCCATGACGTCGAAGAACCAGTCCGGCAGCTTCACGGTCTCGATCCGCGCGCCCAGGCCCTCGAAGGTCTTGGCAGCGGCGCGCCAAGCTGCCGTCACATCGGCGTGGGTGCCCGCTGGCAGCGCTGACTCATCCGGCAGGATGAGGCGCAACCCGCGTACATCGGCGCCGCCGCGTGTCGCGGCGGTGAAGTCCTCAAGCGGCTGATCCAGGGTCGTCGGATCGCGCGGATCGGGCGCAGCGAGCGCGTTCAGCAAGAGCGCGCAGTCCTCGACCGAGCGCGCCATTGGCCCGATCGAATCCAGGGTCCAGCTCAGCAGCAAGGTGCCGTGCAGGCTGATGCGCCCGAAGGTG
>DATFGV010000674.1:0-4682 GCA_035249115.1 Vineibacter sp. | reverse complement strand
CCTTGCTTCCAGGCCGGCGGCGCGCGCTTCAGCCTCGACCGCGGCGCCCTTGGCGGCGTCGATGTCGGCACAGAGAACGCGGGCGCCATCTTGCGCCAGGGCCAGTGCGATGCCGCGCCCGATCCCGGCGGCACCGCCGGTGACCAGCGCGGTGTCACCCGCCAGGAGTTTGTCCAGCATGGTCTTGCCGTCCCGTCGTGAATCGGCGCGACCCTATCGATGCGGTTCGCCGTCGTCGAGGCCGATGCGGCAATACGCGCGAGCGGCTATAGGTTCGGCGAGATGGAGTCTGATCGCCGCGACAAGCCGAAACCCGGCGGCCGCCTGCGCGCCGACATCGCCCTGGTCGAGCGCGGCCTGGCCGATACGCGCGCCGCGGCCCAGCGCCTGGTGATGGCCGGCCTGGTGTTTTCCGGCGACCGCCGCCTCGACAAGCCCGGCACGGCGGTAGCCGCCGACGCGCCGTTGGAGGTGCGCGGCCAGTCGCACCCGTACGTATCACGCGGCGGATTGAAACTGGCGGCGGCGCTGGATGCCTTCGCCATTCCGGTCGCCGGGCGCATCGCGCTGGATGTCGGCGCCTCGACCGGCGGTTTCACCGACGTGCTGCTGCAGCGCGGCGCGGCGCGGGTCTACGCCGTCGATGTCGGCCACGGGCAACTGGCGTGGAAACTCCGGCAGGACCCGCGGGTGGTCGTGCTCGAGCGCACCAACATCCGCGACGTCGGCCCGGCGCAGGTTCCGGACCGGGTCGACCTGGTTGTCAGCGACGTGAGCTTCATCGGCCTGCGAACCGCCTTGCCCGCGGCGCTGGCGCTGGCCGCGGCCGGCGCGCATCTGGTGGCGCTGATCAAGCCGCAGTTCGAGGTCGGCAGGGGCCGGGTGGGCAAGGGCGGCATCGTGCGCGATCCGGCGTTGCACGCCGAGGTCTGTGCCACGATCCGCGACTGGTTGGCGGCGCAACCCGGCTGGCGGGTGCTGGGACTTGTCGACAGCCCGATCGCCGGCGCCGACGGCAACCGCGAGTTCCTGATCGCGGGGGCGTTCGCGCGGTAAAGTTTTCCCGGCAAGGCACATCTGCACGCGTGATCGCGACGGCGGCTGGAACCTGCTGAAGGCGCCCGCTTCGAGCAATTCCAACACCGCCGCGACATGACCTTGCAACGGCACCGCACGAGACTAAACTCGCCGGCAAGGATGAGAGTCGGCCTTTGTGCCAGTCCTGGTTGCACCCTTGGGGGCTGTTATGCGCCTCAATCTGGCGCCGCTGTTCGTAATGGCGGTGGCGTGTTTCGGGTTTGCTGTTGATCGTGCGGCAAACGCTCAGACGAGCATGGGTTCCCGCGGTGGCGGCGACGCTCTAAGTGCCATGCTCTATCTGGGAATGATCGAAAGCGCGACGCCGCAGACCGTGCCACGAGAGGGTCTTCGACGTTTCCGCGTGCAATCTTATTCTCGTGGCATCTTCATTGGCGAAAATGGTGATGAGTGGAGAAATCCTGTCCTCGACGGCGTGGGTGCATGCCCTTATCCCAAGATCTTCAATTCAGACGTCTACAATCAGTACGATAAAACCAACATTGCGGCTGGCATGGAGGTGATTTGTGCCACATCGCTGCCGCCGTTTGACCCCGCGCCGCCTGGTGAATACATGGTCTGCTGGCGGGCCGATACCGGGCAAAACCTGACAGCACCTGTCGTCAAGCCGCTTGTCATGGCCTACATGAGCGATCCAAAATTCTCGGATCGATTGTGCACGAATCCAGCGCCCGTCGCTGTATCCCCACAATCAACGAGCCCACCGTCTCCCCGTAATGGCGCGTCGCAAGCGACGATCAAAGCCATGACCGAAGGAGGCGTGATCATCGTCGACATTAAGGATGGAAAGCTGGTCAGTGAAACCGGTGACCAGTTCGTGATCTGGCCGTTGCCGATGGTTTGCCGAGGCAAACAGATCGATCCAGTGTCGCTCGCCAAAGTCGACCAGGAACTCAAAGAGGAGTTGTTGCGCCCTCCGTTTCGTGCCACCTGCAAGATCGTCGGTCGCACGTTTGACGCTGTCGAACAGTGCGTTCTGCTAGTGCAGACCGGGCACGGTGCCAAGGTCGATGATGAAATCTGGCCGCTGGTTCCGGCTGTCATCAATAAAGTGACGTGTGTCGACCAAGTGGCCGCGGCGACACCCGAGTCGACAGACGCGAATCCTGACGCGAGTTTTCCGTGTCGGGCGGCACGCACGTACTTTGAGAAATTGATCTGTTCGAACCCGGCGCTTCGGTCGGCCGATCGTGAAATGGGTGAAGCCTATCAGGCGACGAGAACTAAGCTTGCGCCGGCGGAGAAAGCTAAACTGGAACGCGAACAGGTGCAGTGGCTCGGTCAGCGCGGCCGTAGCTGTGGCATCGAGTCGAGAGCGACCGAGTACAAGGGTGACGCCGCAGCCCTGGTCCACTGTCTGGTGGTCGAAACCAAGGCCCGCTCGGCGGCAATAGCGGTCGCGAGCAGCGCCCAACCCTAGGCCAAGGGAACGCGGCGCTTTTCCGCACCGTTCGCAGCCACCTTCAGGCAGCCAAGCACCCTGTTGGCTGAACCAGAGTACATGACCAAGCGCCGGCGGAGCTGATCGCGGCGTTGCGCCAGTTCGAGCCAAGTTTTGTCATCGACGGTGGCAAAGTCCATGCGAGTGCCTGGTGATCCGACCAGGGTTTGGACATGCGGCTCGGGAAAGTCCGCGCTCCTGTTTCGGTTCACCTCGACCCTTTGCGGTGAGCCGCGGTCAATCACGCCCGGCCGGTCATTGAAGGGCGCAACTGAGCGGCCAACGGCGCGCGGCATCTGCCGATGCGCGAGCGCTGATAGCATGTCCGGGAGGAGAGGCGCCCCGCCGGGGGCGGGGCGCCAGGTCCGTTTACTGAGGTCGAGCCGCGATCCAGACGCCGTTCTCGCGCTTGAACGCCGGCATGGCCTTGAGCTGGTCCTTCGTCGCGTTCACTTCCGCGACCAAGGCGTTGTTGGGGCCGCTGCCGACGCGCAAATCCTTCCACGCGATCGCGACATGGCGCTCACCCAGGCCGAGGAACCCGCCGACGCCGACAATCACGTCCTGGATCTTGCCGTCCGCGGCAAGCACCACGTCTTCGATCTCGCCAATCGTCTCGTTGGCGGAGTTGCGGATGTTGAGGCCCATGAGAGCCTTGGCGCTGACTTGGGTCTCCATCGCCGTCTTGCCAGTGGTGGCCGGCGGCGTCGCCGTGGGCGAAGTCCGCGGCGTGGCGCGATCGGCGCTGGTGGCCGGCGGCGGGTCGGTCCGCGGCACTGTCTCGGTCCGCGGGGTCACCGTGCCGGACGGCGTACGCTCGGAGAAGACCGTCCGCCGCTGCTGCGGCTCGGTGTAGGTATAGGCCGGCAGCGCCTTCAACTCGTCCTTGGTCGCCGAGATGGTGACCTTCTTGCCGTCATCCGAGACGGCGAGACGATTGAAGGCCACGGCGATGCGGTGTTCACCCATGCCGAGGAAACCGCCGACGTCCATGATGGCGGTGCGGACCTTGCCGTCGGCGTCGATGATCACCGATTCGATCTCGCCAACCCGCTCGTTCTGGGCATTGACCACCGACTGGCCGATCAGCTTCTTGGCGTCAACCTGGCCGGATTGCGCCGATGGTGCGGGTTGCGCCGGCGGCGTCTGCGCCAGCACCGGCGTGGCCGACACCAACCCGACCATCACCGCGGCCACTGCGGCCGTCTTGATCACGTCACGCGTCTGATTTTTCGCAGGCATCGATTGCCTCCTCTGCAAGCTGCTTCGAGGAGGAGAAACGCTTCGCTTTCGCTGCGGTTCCGGATGACAGTGTCACACAGGAACAAAGTTGCCATCGCGACAACGAAACGGCCGATGCTTCGCCACCTCAGCGCCACAACGGCGGCAAAGGCGGCAGGCGCATGGCCTCGGTGCGCCAGTAGAGCCCGAGGTCGTTGAACCGGCGCGCCCAGGCAGGTGGAAATGCGGCTGCAGTCGTCGTGATGGCCATGCGCGGCGGCTTGCCGCCGCCGAACACCAGGTCGATCACGCGCTCGATCGGATCCTTTTCAGCCGGGAACCGCCGGATCTGCACAGACCGCGCCGGGTCGATGCCGGCCCGGCTTTTGGCCAGCGCCATCGCCCGGTCCAGGCCGCCGAGTTCGTCGACCAGGCCGGCAGCCATGGCCTGGCTGCCGGTGAAGACGCGCCCTCGGGCGGCGGCATCCAGCCGCTGCGGGTCAAGCTTGCGCGCCGCCGCCACCTTGGCGGTGAAGTCGGCGTAGATGCGGTCGAGCTGACGATCGACGATGGCCTGCTGCTGCGGCGTGAAGCCGCGCAGCGGCGAGGTGATCGTGGCGTTGGCGCCGGTGGTCAGCGACTCGATCGACACGCCGAGCGATTCCAGCAGCTCGCCGACCACCGGCTTCATGGCGAAGACGCCAATCGAGCCGGTGACGCTGCCGGGCTGCGCGACGATGACGTCGGCCGGCAGGGCGGCGAAATAGCCGCCCGACGCCGCCACGTCGCCGATCGACACGATCAGCGGCTTGCCGCCGGCCTTGGCGCGTTCCAGGGCACGGCGCAGCGTGTCCGACGCGACGTACGATCCGCCGGGCGAATCGATGCGCACGACCAGCGCCTTGACCGTGTCGTTGCGCGC
>DATFGV010000673.1:0-2056 GCA_035249115.1 Vineibacter sp. | reverse complement strand
ACTTTCCGATGAAAAATACAGGCTAACCCTTTATTTAGGCTCGTGTTTCTTGTATGGCACAGCGAAACGTGCATAATCGGCCAACAATGTACCGGTTCCGCAGTCTCCTGATCCCGGTCGCGTTCGCGGTGGTGTTCGCCTATTTCGGCTACCACCTGATGAACGGCGATCGCGGCGTCCTGGCGCTTTTGCAGTTGCGCCAGGAAGTGGCGCGCGCAGAGGCCGCTCTGGCTGAAACCAAGGCCACACGCGACATCTGGGAACGACGTGTTGCCGTGTTGCGAACCCAAAGCCTCGATCCCGACATGATCGAGGAACGGGCCCGAGCCCTGCTGCACGTCGCCTGGCCGGACGACATCATCGTATTCACGCCAACCCGCTGAGCGCTGCCGCCCACTTGAGGCGGTCTGGCCATTGGGTCGAACCGCGCCAGGTTGTCGGGTGAGCGGCTGGCGGACCGCCGCAAATCCGGTGTGACGGCAGGGTTTGTTCCTTGCGCAAGATTGTTTCAGCCAGCACAGGCGCCGTCGAAAGATTGCGAGCCGGATTTGCCGAAGCGTGCCGGCCCGGCGAATTTTCCTAGGCGGAACAACAGCTTTGCGCCAATTTTGGCTCGCTTGAGCCGCCGCGCGGCGCCATGCTGTATGGCGTCGACCACCGGCGTGGGAGGACAGTGATGGCGAAAACCGCTGCCAAGCCGAAGGCTGCCCAGTCTGGCGACAACAGCGTCAGCGCCGAGACGCTCAAGACCTACTATCACGACATGCTGCTGATCCGCCGCTTCGAGGAGCGCGCCGGCCAACTTTACGGCATGGGACTGATCGGTGGTTTCTGCCACCTCTATATCGGCCAGGAAGCGGTCGTGGTCGGCATGCAGGCGACCATCGACAGCACCAAAGATGCGGTGATCACCTCGTATCGCGATCACGGCCACATGCTGGCTTGCGGCATGGACCCGCGCGGCGTGATGGCCGAACTGACGGGTCGCGCCGGTGGCTACTCGAAAGGCAAGGGCGGCTCGATGCACATGTTCAGCCGCGAGCGGAACTTCTATGGCGGCCACGGGATCGTCGGCGCCCAGGTGCCGATCGGCACCGGTTTGGCGTTCGCCCACAAGTACAACGGCACCAAGAACGTGTCTTTGACCTACTATGGTGACGGCAGCGCCAACCAGGGCCAGGTTTACGAGGCCATGAACATGGCGTCGTTGTGGAAGCTGCCGGTCGTGTTCGTCATCGAAAACAATCGCTATGGCATGGGCACGTCCGTGGCACGCGCGTCGGCGGTCGCCGAGCTCTACAAGCGCGGCGCCGCCTTTGGCATCCCCGGCGAGCAGGTCGACGGCATGGACGTGCTGGCGGTGCGTACCGCGGGCGAGAAGGCGGTCGAACACGCCCGCGAAGGCGAAGGGCCGTACATCCTGGAGATGCAGACCTACCGCTATCGCGGCCACTCGATGAGCGACCCCGGCAAGTACCGCCCCAAGGAAGAGGTCGACAAGATGCGCAGCGAGCGCGACCCGATCGAGCGGCTGAAAAAATTCATGGCCGACCGCCGCGTCCTGGACGAGGCCGGATTAAAGGCGATCGACACCGAGGTCCGCAAGGTCGTGGCCGACGCCGCCGAGTTCGCCACCAACAGCCCGGAGCCGGACCCCGCCGAGTTGTGGACCGACGTCCTAGTCGAGGCGCGGCCACCGGCGGCGGCCTGACGCCCGTCGCGACCAGACGCTATCGATGCACGATCGGGTGCCAACCATGTCAATCCAAATCCTGATGCCGGCGCTGTCGCCGACCATGACCGAAGGCAAGCTCGCCAAATGGCATGTCAAGGAGGGCGACAAAGTCGCTTCCGGTCAGGTCATCTGCGAGATTGAGACCGACAAGGCGACGATGGAAGTAGAGGCGGTCGACGAGGGTATCGTCGGCCGCCTTCTCATTGCCGAGGGCACCGAGGCCGTGAAGGTTAATACGCCGATCGCCGTACTGGTCGAGGAGGGCGAGGCAGTGCCGGCGGCCGCCGCTGCCGCGCCGAGCGGGGCCGAGTCGGCGCGCCC
>DATFGV010000672.1:0-3788 GCA_035249115.1 Vineibacter sp. | reverse complement strand
GCCTCGGGATGGTCGACGTAGATCGTCGAGCCGACGGCGCGGCGCGCGTGCTTGCGCAGCCACTCGCCGCGGGCACCGGCAATGATCCCGTCCATGCGCGCGTCGAACGCGTCACGCTTGGCGGCACTGTCAGCAAGGATGCGGAAGGAGGCGCCATCGCCCTTTTGCGTCGCCTGCAAGGTTACGCCGGCACGTTGCGCCTCGCGCCGCAGCGCCTGCTCAATATGCAGGTACAGATGCGGCATCGCGTAGTCGCGGAACAGCGCCATGGCCGCCTCGATGTCGGCGGACGGAAGCTCGAACGCGAGCCGCTGCGCGCTGCCCGCCGCGTCGCGATAGTTGTACGAGAACCTGATTTGGCCGCCGGCCGGAAGCTGTGCGAATGCTGTCTGCTGTGCCACTGCGGCAGGCACGGCGATCGCCAACGCCATCGCGACCGGTACCGCTATCCGCCGGGCCCATGCGCCGGCGTGTCGGATCGGGGTCAGGAACTGGCTACCCACCACGCGGACACTCTCAACGATGCCCGGCGATAGAATGCTCAAATCCATTCATCGGAGAACATTATACCGCTTCTTGGCGCCGCGCGGCAGCCCGGAGGCACGGCGCGGCGATGGCTCTGTCAGGTGCGCCGGCCGATCCCTATATAGCGTCCCTTAGCCACCTTTGGTCCTACGCCCATGCTTGACCTCAGCCTAGTCGTCGACGACGTCACCCGGTCGGACGATCCGATCCAGCCCGCAATGCTTCGCCCCGACGATCAGCCGCTGTTTGATGCGTATTCGCGGGCGGTGGTCGACGTCGTCGACTCCGTTGGGCCGGCCGTGGTGCGCGTCGAAACGCCCGCCGATCCACCGCGCCGTCGGCGCAGTGGCACGGGTTCCGGCGTCATTATCTCGCCCGACGGCCTGGTCCTCACCAACAGCCACGTCGTGCAGGGCGCGCGATCAGTGCGCCTCGCCCTGTCCGATGCCCGCACGGTCGAGGCGCGTGTCATCGGCGATGATCCGCACACCGACCTGGCGCTGCTGCGTGCCGTCGATGGCGCGACACTGCCGACCGCCCGATTGGGCGATTCCAAGGCGCTAAAGCGTGGCCAGCTCGTCGTCGCGATCGGCAATCCGCTGGGCTTCGAGTGGACGGTGACCACCGGGGTGGTCTCGGCGCTGGGCCGCTCGCTGCGCGCCCGCACCGGCCGGCTGATCGACAACGTCATCCAGACCGATGCGGCACTTAACCCTGGCAACTCGGGCGGTCCGCTGGTGTCCTCGCGCGGCGACGTCATCGGCATCAACACTGCCGTCATCGCCGGTGCGCAGGGGATCTGCTTTGCCGTCGCCAGCAACACTGCGACCTACGTGGTGAGCGAGATCATCCGTCACGGCCGTGTGCGGCGGGCCTATATCGGCATCGCCGGCCAGACCGTGCCGATCCCGCGACGCCTGGCGCTGGCGCTGGGACTGGCGCAGACGCAGGGCGTCGTAATAACCGGAGTCGAGCCCGACAGCCCAGCGATGACTGCCGGCCTCGCATCGGGGGGAATGATCGTTGCGCTCGACGGCGAAACCGTCACCGGTGCCGACGATCTCCTTCGGCTGCTCGGCGGCGAGCGCATCGGCAAGTTAATGTCGCTGTCTGTGGTGCTGGCAGGCCGGCTTCAGACTGTTAACGTCACCCCGAGCGAGCGCGACGCGCGCTGAAACGTCCCGCACCTATGCTATGCGCGCGGCCGCGTTCATGCGCCTCGGTGCTGATCGACAGTGTTGCCTTCCTGATGGTCTCTGTCCGGATCGTCTCGGCGCCGCGGCGGCGGAGCCGACGTTACTGCCGTTTGAGGTTGAGCCGGCAGTGCGGCCGATTGGTTTCCTGCCGCCCGCCAAGTGTGCGGGCAGTGCCTTCGATGGCCAACGCATCGCCATTGGGGCGGCCGCGCAGTGACGCCTCCCATTCACGGCCTTCCTGGCCGATCCACGCCAGGTCCGTAACCGCCGAACTCTCGCTTAGTCGCAGTGCGACCTTCACCCCCTGGACGGTCACGGCACCCTGACCGCCGGCGATACGGATGTTTACCGCCCCTTTGGGTCCGCCGGGATAGCAGTCCAGGCTCCCGACCCAGGTGCCGTCGACGCCGCCGGCACGCCGCGCCGCTTCCTCCTGCAGCCGCTTGGCGTCGGCTTCGGCCTTGCGACGCGCCTCCTCGGCTGCCTTTCGACGGGCTTCCTCCGCCGCCAGGCGCTTGGCTTCCTCTTCCTGGCGTCGCTTCGCCTCTTCAGCCGCCTTGCGGCGAGCTTCCTCGTCCGGTGTGCGTCGCGCGTCGGCCTCGGCCTTGCGACGCGCTTCCTCCGCCGCCAGGCGACGGGCTTCTTCTTCCTGCTGGCGGCGCACCGCATCGGCGTCGGCCTTGCGACGTGCCTCTTCCGCCGCCAGGCGCCGTGTCTCCTCTTCCTGCTGACGACGCACCGCGTCGGCCTCGGCCTTGCGGCGGGCCTCTTCGGCAGCCAGCCGCCGCGCCTCCTCCTGCCGACGCACGTCAGATTGCCGCCGATCCGTTTCCTCGCGCTCCACCTGCGCCTGGCGCTTGGCCTCTTCCTCCTCGGCACGCCGCTTGGCCTCTGCCTCCTCTTGCGCGCGCCGACGCGCCTCTTCTGCCGCCTGCTGGCGCGCCAGTTCAGCCCGTTCTTCCTCGGCCCGCCGCTGTGCCTCGCGCACCCGTGCCTCGGCTTCTTCCCGCTCGCGTGCCTCGCGCAGCCGGCGTTCGGTTTCGACCCGCTCGCGCTCCAGCGCGGCGCGCTGTTCGGCATCCTGCCAATAGACGTAACCGCCGGCCGCGCTGCCGATCAGCACCAGGCCGATGGCGGCAGCGATCAGGCTGCGCCGGACGCCGCCCGTTCGAACGCCGCCAGCGCCCGGGTCGGAGCGCGACACCCGCGTCGCCAAGCCGTCGAGCAATGCCGCCTGCGCCGCGGGCGTCAGTTTGGTCGGCCGGCTGGGCGCGAACATCGGCCGCCAGGCGGCAATCGATGCCGGTCGGTCGGCAGCCTTGAGCGCCATGCCGGCGTCGATACCGGCCAGCAGGCTGGGCGGGAAAGAACCCGACGCCGTGCGCGACGCCGGCACCAGCTTGTCGTCCATCAGCCGTTCCAGCGACGTCGGCGGCATGTTGCCGGTGACGCACTGGTAGAGGGTCGCGGCGAGGCCGTAGATGTCGGTGTATGGCCCCTGCGTCGCCGAGGTGAACTGCTCGGCCGCGGCATAGCCCGGCGTATAGACCGCGGTCATCGCCGTCGTGCGGCCTGCAATGGCGGCGCGCGCGGCGCCAAAATCCAGCAGTGTCGGCCGGCCTTCGCCGTCGAGGATGATGTTTGCGGGCTTGATGTCGCGATGCAGGATGCCGGTGGCGTGCACGCGCTCCAGCCCGTCGAGCAGCGGATGCAACAGCCGTTCGACGGAGCCCAGCGGCAGCCGGCCTTCACGCTTGAGGCGGGTCTCCAGGGTTTCGCCGCGCAACAGCTCCATGACCATGTAGGCGGTGCCGTTGCCTTCGAGGAAATCGTAGACCCGTACCACCGCCGGCGTGTTCTCGAACTGCGCCAGCGTCTGTGCTTCGGCGAGAAACCGGTCGCGGCCCCAGCGGAAGTCCTCGGCAAGCTTGGTCGAGCGCGGCAAGACCTGCGTACCGCCCTGGCGCACCGCCAGTGACGCGGGCAGGTATTCCTTGATCGCCACGGTGCGATTGAGCTGCGCGTCGTGCGCCCGGTAGGTGATGCCGAACGAGCCCTGGCCAAGGG
>DATFGV010000671.1:0-4059 GCA_035249115.1 Vineibacter sp. | reverse complement strand
GGTGATCGACGACCGCCGGCCGAGACTGTCGGAGCCCGCCGCCAGGTGCACCGCTTCGCGGATGCGCTGATAGGTGCCGCAGCGGCAGATATTGGTCATTGCCTCGTCGATGTCGGCGTCGGTCGGCTTCGGCTTCTTCTTCAACAGCGCCGCCGCCGCCATGATCTGGCCGGACTGGCAGTAACCGCATTGCGGCACCTGGTGGGCGATCCAGGCGTTCTGCACCGCCCGGCCGACCGCCGTGTCGTCGACTGCCTCTATGGTCAGTACGCTCCGCCTGGCGACATCGGCTACGCGGGTAACACAGGATCGGGTCGCGACCTTGTCCAGGTGTACCGTGCAGGCGCCGCATTGGGCGACGCCGCAACCGAACTTGGTGCCCGTCAGGCCGGCGACCTCACGGATCACCCACAACAGCGGCATTTCCGGCTCGACGTCGACCGAAAACGGCTTGCCGTTGAGGGTAAAAGCGATCGTCATCGCGGCGCTCCAGGTACAACTGCGACGCGACCTACACTCTATCCGACGCTGTCGCCGCGTACCAGCGGACCCGCGTCAGTGCGCCACGTCACGCAGCGCCTGGTCGAAGATCGACAGCCCGAGATCGATTTCGGCGTCGCTGATGGTGAGCGGCGGCGCGATGCGGAACACGCCCAGACCACCACGCACGATGCTGGTGCTCATACCGAGTTCCAGGCAGCGCCGCAGAGTGGCATGGGCGAGGTCCGGCGCCGGTTCCTTGGTGCGGCGATCCTTGACCAAGTCCATGCCCAGCAACAGGCCGCGGCCGCGCACGTCACCGATGCACTCGTAGCGCTGCTGCAGCGCCAGCAGACCGTCGCGCAGCCGCAGGCCGGCGGTTCGGGCGCGTTCGACCAGCCGATCGCGCAAAATGATCTCCAGCACCTTCAAGCCCACCGCGGCCGGCAGGGGATCGGAGGCGTGTGTCGTGTAGAATAGGAAGCCGCGCTCGTGGCAGCGCTCCTCCATCTCGGCTGTCGCCAGCACAGCCGACAGCGGAATGCCAGCGCCCAGGGTCTTCGACAGGGTGAGGAACTCGGGCGCCACGCCGTCACGTTCGCAGGCGAAGAGCGTGCCGGTGCGGCCCAGGCCGGTCTGCGCCTCATCGAAAATCATCGCCATGCCACGCTCGCGGCACTTCGTGGCCAGCGCCGCCATGTACCCTTCGGGTGGTTCCAGCACGCCGCCGGAACTGAGAACCGGTTCGGCGATGCAGGCCGCCAGGTTGCCGGTCGACTGGCGATCGACCAGCTCGAAGGCGTAGTCCAGCTCGGCCCGCCAGTCATAACCGTCGCCCGCGCTGAACCGCGGCCGGTAGGTGTCGGGTGCCGGAATGACGATGCCGCCGGGCTGCGCCGGACCGTAGCCGCGCCGGCTGGCGTTGTAGGTCGCCGAGGCGGCCGCACCGGTGACGCCGTGCCAGGAACGGCTGAGCGCCACGATCTCGTGGCCGCCGGTCGCCAGCTTGGCCATGCGGATGGCGGCGTCGTTGGACTCGCCGCCGGTGCTCAGCAGCAGCACCCGCTCCAACTTGCCCGGCGCCACCTTCGCCAGCGCCTCGGCGAGATCGACCACGGGCCGCGACAGGATGGAACTGTAGAGGTGATCAAGCTCGCCGATCGAGCGGCGCACCGTCTCGACGATTTCGGGATGGCTGTGGCCAAGGATGGCGCTCATCTGGCCCGACGCGAAATCCAGGATCTGCCGGCCGCTGGCGTCGGTCATGAAGCTGCCGGCGGCGCGCTCGACGATCATCGGGAAGAAATCGGCGCCGTAGCGCACCAGGTGCCGTTTCGCCCGCTGCCAGAACGCGGCGTCGAGGTTGGCGTCGGCATCGTTCATGGCGCGGCTGCCCCTGTTTAACTTCCCCACGCGTAGCGTGGGGAAGGTGGCCGAAGGCCGGATGGGGACCCGACGAGGTTGCTCTGATCATGCACCACGTCGGTTCCCGTCCGCCGCCTCCGGCGGCACCTCCCCACTGCGTCGGGAGGACTATGTCCGCAACGTCAACCCACCGTCAGCGACCAGGCCGTGGCCGGTGATGAAGTCGGCCTCGTCACTGGCCAGCAGCAACGCGGCGCGGGCGATGTCGATCGGTTTGCCGAGGCGGCGCAGCGCCGCCTTCTTCGCCCATACCGCGGCGATCTCGGGGTTGGCAAAATTCTTCGCCGTCATGCCGGTCTCGATCGCGCCCGGGCAGATGTAGTTGGCGGTGATACGAAACTTGCCGAGCTCCAGCGCCAGGGTGTGGGTCAGGCCCGCCACGCCCGCCTTCGATGCGCAATACGCCGACAGTCCATAGTCGGTATCGAAGGCCATCACCGACGCAGTGTTGATGATTCGCGCCCGGCCGGTCGCCGCGGCGCGCTCACGCAGCGCCGGGATCGCCCGCCGGCACAGACGGAAGACGGACGTTACGTTCACCTCGAGCGTGCGCGACCACTGTGCGTCGGTCATCACTTCGGCCAAAGCGTTGGCACTGACGCCGGCGTTGTTGAACAGGATGTCGAGCGCACCAAAGCGCTGCAGTGCCGTGCCGATGATGACGTCCGGCGCGTCCGGATCAGACACGTCCTTGCCCAGGGCCACGATGGCGTTGTTGCCGGCGTGCGCGGTGTCGATCGCCGACTCCGGGCGATCGACCGCCAACACCTGCGCGCCCTCCTCGACGAACAGCCGGGCACTGGCGGCGCCGATGCCCGACGCCGCGCCGGTGACGATCGCGAACTTCCCCTTGAGCCTGGTCATGCCATTCCTCCACAATGTCCGCGACGACCACACCGATCGCTCAGCATCACCTCACCCTGAGGAGCGCCCGCAGGGCGCGTCTCGAAGGGTGGGCCTCATCCTTGATTCGGCGAACAACAGGTATTCCAGCCGCCTCGTTTGCAGCCCACCCTTCGCGACGCTCGCTTCGCTCGCTCCTCAGGGTGAGGCGTGGAGCGCAATAGTCTGGTCGCGACCTCACCGCGTCTTGATAACCACCTTGCCGGTGGCCTTGCGCGACAGCAGGGCGTTCATCGCCTCCGGCGCCTTGTCCAGTGGGAAGGTCATAGAGATGTGCGGCTTGAGCTTGCCCTGGCGCACCCAGGCGAACATCTGGTCGAAATTCTTGCGGGCCTCAGCCGGCTCGCGACCGCGCCAGGCGCCGTAGAAAATGCCACGCACGTCGCAGCTCTTGAGCAGCGCCAGGTTGGCCGGCAGCAACGGGATTCGGCCGGCGGCGAAGCCGACCACCAACAACCTGCCGTACCAGGCGATGCAGCGGATCGCTTCGTCGAACGCGTCGCCTCCCACCGGGTCGTAGATCACGTCTGCGCCGTTACCGCCGGTGAGTTCCTTCACCTTGTCGCGCAGCTTGTCCTTGGTGTAGTTCACGAACATGCTGGCGCCGTACTTGCGGCAGATCTCCATCTTCTCGTCCGAGCCGACAGCGGCGATCACCTTGGCGCCCATCACCGCGCCCAACTCCACCGCAGTCAGACCGACTCCGCCGGCCGCGCCCAGCACCAGCAGGGTTTCGCCCGGCTTCAGCTCGGCACGCTGCTTCAGCGCGTAGTAGCTGGTGCCGTAGGTCATGGTGAAGGCGGCGCCTTCCTCGAACGACATGTTCTCCGGCATGGGCAGCAGATTGCCCTGGTCGACGACCGCCTCGTCGGCGTAGCCGCCATGGCCAATCATGCCGATGACCCGGTCGCCGACTTTGTAGCCGCTGACCTCCGGCCCGACCTCGCTGACGATGCCGCCGATCTCGTGGCCCGGCGCGAAGGGCCGCGGCGGCTTGAACTGGTACTTGTCAGCGATGATCAGGGTGTCGGGAAAATTCACCCCGGCGGCGTGCACGGCGACCCGGACCTGGCCCTTGCTGACCGGGGCCGGGGGCAGCTCCTTCAGCACCAGGCTTTCCGGCCCGCCGATTTTCTCGCTGATCATCGCCCGCATGGCGGCGTCTCCTGTGTTCGCCTACGTCGACATTCATAGCCAATGTCGCCGGCTCCGGAAAGCGCGCGTCATTTCGCGTGTCGGCTGGAACGTCCG
>DATFGV010000670.1:0-3583 GCA_035249115.1 Vineibacter sp. | reverse complement strand
CTTCCACTTCTCGGGCTCGGTGCGGTAGACGGTGTCGTCGTAGTCCTTGCGCACGACCGGCATGTTGGTCGGCACGCTCAGCACGTCGAGCTTGTAGATCTTGAGGAACTCGCCCGCCTCGGTCATCGCCGTGCCGGTCATGCCGGCGAGCTTGGGATAGAGGCGGAACAGGTTCTGGAAGGTGATCGAAGCGAGCGTCTGGTTCTCGCGCTGGATCTCGACCTGCTCCTTGGCTTCGAGCGCCTGATGCAGGCCCTCGGAATAGCGCCGGCCGCTCATCATGCGGCCGGTGAACTCGTCGATGATCACCACCTGGCCGTCCTTGACGATGTAGTCGACGTCGCGGGCGAACAGCTTGTGGGCCCGCAGCGCCTGGGTGGCGTGGTGCACCAAGGACACGTTCTGCAGGGCGTAGAGGTTGCTGTCGGCGTCGAGCAGGCCCTTGTCCTTCATCAGCTGCTCGATGCGCTCGGTGCCGACCTCGGTGAACGAAACCGTGCGCTGCTTCTCGTCCTTCTCGAAATGCTCGGGCTCGAGCAACGGGATGAGCGTATCGCAGGCGCGGTACAGCTCCGAGGAGTCCTCGGCCGGGCCGGAGATGATCAGCGGCGTGCGCGCCTCGTCGATCAGGATCGAGTCGACCTCGTCGACGATGGCATAGTTGTACGGCCGCTGCGTCATCTGCTCGCGGTGGTACTTCATGTTGTCGCGCAGGTAGTCGAAGCCGAACTCGTTGTTGGTGCCGTAGGTGACGTCGCAGGCGTAGGCGGCGCGGCGCTCGTCGTCCGACAGGTCGTGCACGATGACGCCGACGCTCAGCCCGAGGAACTTGTAGATCTGACCCATCCACTCCGAGTCGCGCCGCGCCAGGTAGTCGTTGACGGTCACGACGTGCACGCCCTTGCCCGACAGCGCGTTCAAGTACACCGGCAGGGTGGCGACCAGGGTCTTGCCTTCGCCGGTCTTCATCTCGGCGATCTTGCCCTGGTGCAGGATCATGCCGCCCTTGAGCTGGACGTCGAAATGCCGCTGGCCAAGGGTCCGCTTGGCCGCCTCGCGAACCGTGGCGAAAGCATCGACCAGCAGGTCTTCCAGTGGCTCGCCCTTGCCCAGCCGCTCGCGGAACATATCGGTGCGCGCCCGCAAGGCCTCGTCCGACAGCTCGACCAGGCTCTTCTCCAGGGCGTTGATGCGCGCGACGGGCTTGTCGAGCGTCTTGACCAGCCGGTCATTGGCGCTCCCGAAGAAACGGCGGGCGACGGCCGTAAACATAAAAAACCTCGACAAAACAACGGTGTCGCGGACGGGGTCGCCGGGCAGAGGCGCCGGGCCGGGCAGAGATAGAGAGCGTGCCGGCAGGTGTCAACGCGAGGCCGATCACGGCTGGGATAACGCTTTTGCCGCCCCCGCCGCGCCTGCCCGCCCGGCCGGCACGCGCATTTTCGCCGTATTCCCCATCGACTGTAGGGCTGCGGCGGGCGGACGCCGTCCGCCGCCCCACGGAGCCTGCCGGGTGAACGTCAACACGCTGGTCATCACGACGCTTGCGGGTGCGCGGCCGCTGGGCATGCGCGGCGAGCCGTTGCACCTGGCGCACGACCAGATCCGGGCCGCGATTCGCCGCCGGCTGGGCACCCGCTACGCGCGCCTGCTGGCTGAACCCTCGCCCTACGACGGCGGCCGCGCCATCGACTGGTACAGCGACGCCAGCGGCCCGGTGCTGCCTTTCGCCGACCTGCCGGCGGCGCGGCAAGAAGCGTTGTTGCGCGAAATCGACGGCTTGCTGGGTGACATCCAGGCCCTGGCCCGGCGCTTCGAAGAGGGCGGCAATGAGGACGGGCGGCTGCTGGCGCAGGCGCTGAACCTGGCGGTGCTGCGGCCGTCGGACGACTACCTGTTCCTGGTCGGCGACCAGCCGGTGATCGCCTGCTGGGGCTATGAGCCGGAAGCCGCCGGCGCCGCCTTGCCACCGGCCTTTCCGCAGACCGCGGCCACCGACGGTGGACTTCCGCCGCTCTATGCCGTGGTGCCGGAAGCGGCGGCCGCGCCCGCCGCGCGGCGTCCCGCCATCATCAGCCGGCGGCCACCACCGCCGCGCCGCTGGTGGGCGGCCAGCGCCGCCGCCAGCTTCCTGCTGGTCGGGTCGGCCTGGGCGATGAGCGGCTTTCCGCTGGCCAGCGCCCTGTTCCCCTGGGCGACCGCCGACGAACCCCCATTGCCGGCGCCGGCGGCGATCGCGGTCACCGAGCAGCACGTGCGCCTGAGCGCGGTGCTGGCGCAGTATCGCGCCCGCGAAGGCGAGCTGGCGATCGAGCTGGCCTCGCTGCAAGAGAAGGTGCGGCGCCAGCAGGAGCTGTGCCGCGCCGCCCCGCCGGCACCGCCGGTGACACCGCGCGGCGAGGAAGCGCGCGAGACCAGCCCGGCCGCGCCACCTGAGACCATGGTGGCGAGCGCGCCTGCCTGCCCACCGCCGCGCCGTGCCGGCGCTCCCGCACCGGAGCTCACCATCATCATCGACGGCGCCACCGCCATGAACCTGCCCAGCGGCTTCAGCGCCCCGGCCGAAGAGGCATTGGCGGTGCGCAGCAAGGGCGGCGACAAGGCGGCGGCGGGCGAGCTCAAGGAGCTGTCGCAGGCGCAAGGCCAGAAGCGGCTCGACGACGTCAAGCAGGCGGCGGTCCAGGTCATCCCCAAACTGCCGACCGAGGTCCGGGTCGGCTTCGTGGTGTTCGACGATTGCCGCGCCATCCAGGATTTCGGCCAGTTCACCGCCACCGACCGGCCGAGGCTGATCGGGTTGATCCAGGACAAGACGGCGCGCGGCGGCACCCCGCTGGCGCGGGCGATCGAAACCGCCGGCAGCGGCCTGCGCAGCGCCAACGGTGTCATCGTCGTGTTCTCCGATGGCCGGGATTCTTGCGGCGGCAACGTTTGCGCCGTGGCGCAACGCCTGCACGCCGCCAAGCCGGGCGTGAGGGTGCACCTGATCGACGTCGCGGGCAGCGCCGGCGACTCGACCTGCCTCGCCACCATCACCGGCGGCCGGAATTATTCGGCGACCAGCGCGCAGGCGGCGCTGGAGGCGCTGGCCGACGCCACGGCGTCGTTCCAGACACCGGCGCATTGCCGCCCGCGCAATTGAGCGCGGCCACCGCGGGAGCGCTCCAGCCATGAGCGGACCATCCCTGATCATCGCCGATGCCGGCGCCTATTCCGCCCTGGGTGACGGCGGCGAGCCGGTTTGGCGGCGCGCCGCGCAGGTGCGGGCCGCCATCGACACCCGCCTGGGCAAGCGGCACGCCGATTTGTTTGCAATCCCGCAAGAGCATGCCGGCCGCCTCGACTGGCACGCTCCGTTTGACGGCGTGCCGCGCCGCTATGCCGACCTGACCGTCGCGGAAAAGCTCGCCTTGCAAGCGCAAGTCCAGGAGCTGTGGCCCGATCTGGAACGCCTGGTCGACCGCCTCGATGCCGCCGGCCGGTCGGATGGCGAGCGCGCTTTCGGCCGCCTGCTGCGGCTGGCGTTGACGGCACCCGGTCCCGACGCGCTGTTCTCGGTCGACGGCAAGCCGGTCCTCACCTT
>DATFGV010000669.1:0-3590 GCA_035249115.1 Vineibacter sp. | reverse complement strand
CGAAGGCATCCGGCAAGGCGAAGGTCAAGCTGGGCAAGCCGTTTTCGTGGCGATAGGCGGCGTCGCGAGCCGCCGTCCGGCTTCGGACCTACGGCACCGGCAACAGGGCTACTGCCCCATGCGCTCGCGCTGACGCTCCTCGAGGCTGCGGCCGCCGGGAGTGGTCATCTCGCCGCCAACACCGCACGAGCCTTCCATCATGCGCCGCAGGAATCCTGGCGTGATGGCGGTGGCACCGTCGACCTCGCCCTTCGGTTTGTCGATCGGACCGCGCACCGTGTAGTTGATGGCGAACAATCCCCTGCCCTCACCGCCTGTCAGGATCCAGCCGATGATCGGGATGTTCGACAGCAGGGCATTGAGCACGTAGGCCGGCGTCACGGCGCCGGCCAGGCAGATCTCGTCGCGATCCAGGTCGACAACGCCCTGGGCCGTGATACCCACCGAATCGCCGCGCGCCTGGCCGCCGCGGATCACCAGGCGCGCGCCGGTCTTTTCGATCCGCGTCTCCAACCGGTCGAACAGCTGGCCGGCGTTGCCGGCCTTGTTCAGCTGCTCGACGACGCCGTTGAGCGAGCCGACCTCGCGGCCGGGTGACGGCCCGGTATTGGCGATCCGAAACTTGCGCAGCTCGACCTTGCCGGTCACCGGCGGGTCGGCTTTCGAATCGTCGAACTGGGCGGCCACTTCCAGTTCGCCGCCCACCAGGCCGTCGAGCCAGCCGGCAGCCTGCAGCACGCCGCCGGCATCGGGCGACGTCAGCGACAGCTGCCGGCCGGTTCCCTGCGGCTTGAGCGACAGCTTGGTGGTGCCCGCCTGGCTGGCTGTGAATTGCAGGTCGACCGACAACGTGCGATCGCCCTGGCGTGCAACCACCCCTTTTACAGCCGGCAATGCGCCGCGCTTGAGCAACACCTGGCCGACATCGAGCGTCACGGTGACAACCGGCCCGCTGGGCGGCGGGGCCGGCGCGTTGGCGGCCGGTCGCGGCGCCGACTTGTCGTCGTCGAGGAAGCGCGCGACATCCAGCGCCGGCCCCTTGATGTCGACGGCGTAGCCATTCTCGGTGCGACGCACGTCGCCCGTGACGTTGCTGCGCCCCACATTGAATCGGCTCAACGCAAGGCGCACAAAGGCGCCGTCGGCGGGCCGCAGCTCGAGCCGTCCCGCCAGAGATAGATCGCCAGCCCGCACGTCGAACTCGGTGGCGGCCGGCACCGGCCCGCCGACGAAGCGCGCGCTGACGCTCGCCTGCCCGTCAACGCCAGCCGCCTTTTCCCATTTCAGCTCGGGAACCGTCAGCTTGGCCGCTTTCAGGTCGGCCTTGACTGATAGTTCGCTGGGGCCGGCCAGCGGCACCTGGTAGACCAGCGGCGCAAGCGTCACATTGCCGGAAAGGTACGGCGCGAGGACCGTCAGGCCGGCTTTGGCCAGCACCGCTTGAGAGACGGCACCCTTGACCTCGTAGCGTCGGCGAAACGGCACCTTGGGCCCGAACATCTCGCGCCACTGGACGTCCACGATATGGCCCTCGACCTTGCCCTGGCCGGCCACCTTCAATTCGCGCGGGTCCACCTCCAGCCGCGCCGTCGCCTCGGTCAGGCTCATGCCGAAGGCGGCATTCTGGAGCGCAAAGCGCTCGATCTCGGCCGTGGCGGCGTAGTCGATCTCGCTGATCGCCAGGGTCTTGGCCAAGGGGAACTTCAGTCGCAGCGCCATCGCCACCTCACCCGATGTCCGCTTGGGATCGAACAGCAGATCCTTCGACAGACCGATCTTGGGATGGGCGAGGTACGCCAAGGCATCGGCGGCGCCGGCCCGGACCTTCACCTCAATGTCGGTGCGATGGTTGCTCGGTCCTTCGAGGCCGAGGATATCGACCCGGGCGGCAGTCAACTTGAGCGCCTCGGCGGCGCCCGATGCGACGTCGAAGCGCATCACCTTGCCGTCGAAGGTGGCGGTCCCCGACACCCCGCGCAGCGGCGGCAAGGGATCGAGGTAACGCACGGTCAAGCCGTCGTAGCGCAGGCGCGCCAGCGATCGCTCGACCTTGAGGTCTTCCGGTCGATCGAAGTGGCCACTGACGGTGAAGTCGAGGGACGCGGTCGTCAGCGTACCATCTGAAATGTTGGCCATCGTCCAGGCACGCCCGCCCGGCGCCAGCGGCTCGAGCCAGAACTCGCCCAACCGCGCTACCGGGATGTCCTTGACCTCGGCACTGCCCTCGAACCGGAAGTCGCGGCCGGTCATCTGCAACGCGCCGGTCAGGCGTGCCATCGGGCCTTTGAAGCCGACGCTGAACTCGTCGACCCGCACCTGGTTGTCGGCCGGCTTGAAGGACAAGCGCAGCGCCACCTTGTCGACATCGCGCGCCGGGGTCAGCACGCCCGGGATGCCGACCCGGCCACCGCCACCATCGAGCTCGAGGCTGACCTGGCGGATCTCGCCCTTGCCCGAGGCCGACAGCCGGATGACTCCTTCCAGCGGCAAGTCGAGTTCGGCCATGGGCGCCAGCTGCGGCGCTGCCCCGGCGAAATCCGACAAGCGCAGGTTGTGACCGCGCAGAGTGATGTCGAGCTGCTCGCGTGAGCGACCGTAGAGCGCCGACAGCTGGAATTCGGCGTCGCGGCCGGCGGCCTGCATCGTCAGCGATCCTTGCATGCGAACGCCCAGGGCATCGCGCGCCATCACGCCGCGTCCCGCCGGCGCGTTCCACACGAAACCGGTGGTCCGGTCGTCGACCCGTACACGGGCCGATCCGATCCGCACCTCGCTCAGGCGACCAAGCGGGTGACTGAGGTCGGGCTCGGCCAGCAGCTGTTCCATCAGGATCGGCAGCAGACGCGACCCGGACGCCTCCTCGCCCTCCTGCGGCAGCAGCGCCTCGATCCAGCCTTCGCGGGTGATGACGACGTCGAGTCGGATATCGTCGATGTCGATTTCGGTCGGCTGCAGGACGCCGCCGACCAGTGCCTTGAGGCTGAGGTTGATGACGACCTCGGGCACCGTCGCCACGCGAACACCGCGGGCATCGGTGGCGGCGATCTCGGCGAGCACCACTTGCACCGGCTGCTGCCAGCCGCCCCAGACCAGCGAGACGCGGCGCGCGTCCAGGGTCATGCGGCCTTCCGACGTGTCGAATGAGCGGCTGGTGTAGGCCCGCGCGAAATCGAGCTCGACCGGTCCCATCGACAGTCGCCAAAGCGCCAGGACGGTGATCACCGCCAGGCCGAGCACCGCCGCGCCGAGCCATTCCAGCAAGAGAATCGCGAAACGAACGCGCGTCATTGCACCAAAACGAACCTTGACGCGGCGCGCCCGGCGCGGCCACGGTGAAGCGATCGCAAGCAGCATACTCCGTTCAAACGCCCGATGACATTCCCTTGGCCGGTCGCCGCCTTACCTCGCCCGCACGACCGGCAGCGGTTGCGGACGTATCGCGAGCGCTGGCGCGAACGCGAACAGGCCGGCGCCCGGTCGACAGATCTGCTTGTCATGGAGTCAGACGGCGGGCCCATGCTTGACGCGCTGTTCGGCAACAGTCCGTTCCTGTCCGAACTCGCGCTATCTGACCCGGATTTCACGGCGCT
>DATFGV010000668.1:0-2455 GCA_035249115.1 Vineibacter sp. | reverse complement strand
TTGCCGGCGGACAAAGTGTCGTTGCCGCCCTCGCCGCGCAGGATGTTGACGCCGTGATTGCCGATGACGAGGTTGGTGAGCTCGTTGCCGGTGAGGTCCATCGCGCCGGTGCCGGTGGCATTTCCGCGTAGAGCTCCTCGATCGACGAGCCCGTCACCAGCGTGTAGCCGATCGTGGTCGCGACCCGGTCATAGCCCTGGCCGGCGGCCTCGTTGACGACGTCGCCGGCGCCGTCGAGATAATAAGTGTCGTCGCCGGCGTCGCCCTGCATGACGTCCGACCCGCCGCCGCCGGCCAGATAATCGTTGCCGTTGCCGCCGACCAGCGTGTCGTTGCCTTCCTCGCCGCGAAGGACATTGGCGGCGCCGTTGCCGATGATGGTGTCGTTGCCGCTGCCGCCGGTGCCATTCTCGATGACGACGCCGTTGGCGATCGTGTAGCCGCCGTGGATGTCGTCGACGAAGGAGATCAGGCCGCCGCCGGTCGCGCTGTAATCGAGCGTGGCCGCATTGAGGTCGATCTGCGCGTCGCGGGTGCCGATGTAGCGGATCTCGTCGGTGCCGCCGGTGTCCCAGATCGTCTCGTAATAGGTGCCGACCGCGGACTCGGCGTCCTTGAGCGTGTAGACGCTGTTGCCGGTCGCATGGGGATTGTTGATGCCGTAGCGCTGCTGGAGGACGGCGATGTCGAGCGCGCTCAGAGTGCCCGACCAGCCGCTGTCGAGGCCGGCGAGCGTGAACGGCGACGCGCCGTCCGGATGGAGCTGCCAGGCGTCATTGTAGGACATGACGGTGTAGACGCCCTGGTTCAGGTCGAAGTCGCCGAGGTCGGATGGACTGGTGACGCCCAGCATGACGTCCGAGCCGCCGCCTGTGTCGTGCGGGTGGGCGAGGCCGTGCGCGTGGCCCAGCTCGTGCAGAATCACGGCGAAGGCGAAGCCGCCCTGGGTCAGGCTGATCTGGCTCCCCGGCGTATCGAATTGGGAAGCACCAGGCTTGTCCCAATTGCCGCTGTCGACGTTGAACACGCCGATGCCCTGCCGCGTGCCGTACGCCGAATCCTGCGGGATGAAATAGGCGCCGTACTGGGTCGAGGTGGTCGTGATCAGGCGGAACTCGGCCTCGGCGGAATTGGTGGTCTCGACATAGGTGTAGCCGAGGATCTTGCCGAATTCCGTGAGCGCAAGCATCATCTGCTGCTTCTCGAACGCATTCCAGCCGAACGAGGGCAGCGGGCTGACGCCGTTGTCGGCGAGCTCGCCGAAGCTCTGGCCGGAGGTGGCGAAATAGACCTTCACGACGCCGCCGGTCCCGACATCGATATTGTCGGCGGAGAACCAGTTGATCGCGTCGAGCGGGCTGAACTCGGAATAGTCGAGCTCCTCGAAGCCGCCGGTCCACCGCGCATGGGATTGCGCGCCCAGATAAGAGGCGACCTCGCTGCCGGCGGCGCCGTGCGTCTGGTCCCCGCCGCCTATGCCCACGCTCTCGTCCGCGCCGTCGCGGCGGCCGAGCCGGCGCCTCATGTCCGCACCGTTGCTCATGCCCGATCCTCTTCCCTGTCCAAAGCCAGCATCTTGCTTCCTTGCTCATCGGCAGGCGCATGGGCAGTCGTTCAGGGTAGATGCAAAGCTAAAGACCCCGCATATTCTTGACCCTTGCCCCGAGCCGATTGCCGGATTCCTATGCCAGGGAAGCCGGAACGCAATACGGTAAAATACTGATGGCACGGACATCATGGAAATTGGGGCGGCTGGTCTTTCACGAAGAAATGGACGGCCCGGCCGGAACAGTTGGCGGCGTTTGCCAACTTTTGGCGCGAACCCACCGCCAAGCCAGGGCGAGAGTTGAAGCCATTTCGGCTAACCTACTGGAATATTGTGATTTCCTGAAACTGGCACGGGTCGTGCTGAGCGGCTGGCATGCAGGCGGATTGGTCCGCCGCGCCACAGGAGCAAGACCGATGACCACCGCCCAGACCGCCCTTCCCCTCCGCGACGACACCTTCCTCGGCGTCTGCCAGGCGATCGGCGACGATTTCGGGTTCAATGCAAACCTGCTTCGGATCCCGCTCGCGGTCGGCCTGCTGTGGAGCCCGCTGGCGGTCGCCGCCGTCTATGCCGTAGCCGGGCTCGCCGTCTTCGCCTCACGGATGCTGGTCCGCAACCCGCGCGCCGCCTTCGCCAAGGCTTCGGCGGAGAAGCCCGCCGCCGAGCCGGCGCTGCCCGAGGCCGCCAACACGCCGCTCGCCGAGACGCTCGCGGTCGCCGCCTGACGGCGGATGGGGACAGTCAAGGTAGGACTGTCCCTGCTCCTTTGCGTCTTCGCGTATTTGCGTGAAACAACCTTCCCTTTTTCTCACGCAAAGACGCGAAGACGCGAAGAAGGGCAAAGGGAAGAGGTGTTGCCGCTGCGCGGGTTTTCGGTTAAGGGCGCCGGCTTCCAACGCGACAGCA
>DATFGV010000667.1:0-10914 GCA_035249115.1 Vineibacter sp. | reverse complement strand
CGCGTGCCTGATTTGTCGTCGACATGAGCGAGAGTCCGTTGCCGCGTCGTTCCGCGCGAGCGGAACTGAAGGCGCCGCCACTCGCGTGGCCGCGCGTTACGTCATAGCGATCGGAGTCTCAGAGTCGCGGCGGGAAGGGATCGGGCGGCGGATCGCGCCCGACAGCGAACCGTTCCGCCGACTCGCCGCGGATGCGCACAAGGACCGCCGGCAGCGGCGCGCTGGCGGCGGCCAGCGCCATCGGCGGCGCGGCGATCGTGCAGCTGGTGGCGCAATCCATCTGCGAAGCAGGACAGGAGTCGTCGCAGCCCGGGCAGGGCTCGGCCGCCGTCATGGTCGGGCACGGCTCGGCGGCCGCCGTCGGCGCGCTGTCGTTCGTCCCGGCGCTGCCTGCAGCCATGGCGACGCGACCCGTCAGTCCGCCGCCGACCAGCGCCAGACTGACGATCAGGCATATCAAGGTGCGCCACACCGCCATGCCGGCATGATGCGCCCGCCTCACCCCCGTTTCAACGCCGCCCCGATCACATTGCCGCGTCATCGCGACGACGACAGGCAGATCGCATTTGGCCACACACAACCTCATCCTGAGGAGCCGGCGCCGCCGGTAGCCTGCCCTGAGCTTGCCGAAGGGTCTCGAAGGATGGGCGACAGTCTCGTTCGACCGGGCCAGCAATTGTTGCAACGCTCGCGCGGTAGCCCACCCTTCGAGACGGCCACTGCGCGGCCTCCTCAGGGTGAGGTGGGTGCCACATGCGATCGCCCTCCCCCTCCGGGGGAACGTACACAACGTCGGTGGCGAGCACGTCACCGCCACGGCTCGACCATGATCTTGGTGTGTTGCTCGGGGTTGGCCAGCTGCTCGAAGGCGTCGCGCACGCCCGCGACGCCGACCTTGCCGGTGACCAGCGTCGCGGCATCGACCTGGCCCTCGGCGATCAGGCGCAGGGCGCGGGCGAATTCGTCGGGCGTGTAGCCGAGCACGAACTGCACGGCGAGCTCCTTGCTGATGCCGAACATCGGCTCCAGCCGGTCGAGCTCCATGCAGACGCCGACCACGACGATGCGGGCGCCGCGCGGCGCGCCCTCGAAGACGCGCTGCAGCATGCCCGGCACGCCGACGCACTCGAAGATCAGCGCCGGCTTGTGCGTCAACGCGGCGCCGGCCAGCGGTCCCAGCGCGCCCGCGACGGCGCCATCGATCGCCGCGCGCTGCATCCAGGCGTCGTACGGCGAGGCACCGGCGGGGTCGACCACGACATCGGCGCCCAGCCGCTCGGCGAGCTTCCGCCGTGTCGGCGAGAAATCGGCGGCGATGATCGGTCGCAGCCCCTTCAGCCGCAGGGCGGCGATCACCGCCAGCCCGACCGGGCCACAGCCGATCACCAGCGGCACCTCCTCGCCGCTGGCGTTGGCCTTCTCGACGGCGTGGATGCCGACCGCCAGCGGCTCGGTCAGCGCCGCGTGCTCGGCCGCGAGCCCGTTCGGCACTTCGATCAACAACGCCTCGCTCAGCACCATGCGTTCGGCGAAGCCGCCGGGGAACTCGTTGGAGTAGCCCACCGTGCGCGGCCCCTCGGCCGTCGGCATGACCGGCACCGAGCAGACCCGCGCGCCGGGCTTCAGCTTGCGCGCGGTGCCGGGGCCGAAATCAAGCAGCTCGGCGCAGAACTCGTGGCCGAACACCACGTCGCGGCCGAGGTCCATCGGCACCCGGGCGCCAATGCGGCGGGTCACGTCGACCAGGCGGTGGCCATGCTGGCGGGCGTGCAGGTCCGAACCGCAGATACCGCAGGCCAGCGACTTCACCAGCACCTGGCCGGCGCCGGGCACCGGGTCGGGAAGGGTGTCGACCACGATGTCGCCCTGCCTGAGGATCGCCGCCCGCATGCCCTGCCCTCCCGATCGCTGCGGCCCGCCGCAGGCGGCGGCCGCCGGCCATTCTGGTGGCCGCCGGGGTGCGCCAGCAATGGTTACCGGCCCTACCGGCGCTGGCCGCCGGAGGTCGAGGGGTGCTCCTTGCCCCTGCGGCCCGACGCTGGGGAACGAATATCTCGCGCACAATTCGCACCAATGTGCTATGATGCCTGTGGTATTGGTTTTTTATAGATAGTTGAGTGAATTCAAATAGATATTCATGTGTCGGGGGTACGCACGTGAGTTCGGTTAACGACAAAATCCGCAACGTCATCCGCGAGGGTGGCAACCTGCCGGTCGATATTGGGGCCTTGGGCGACAGCGATGACCTGTATGCCGCCGGCTTGACGTCGCATGCGACGGTCAATCTGATGTTGGGTCTCGAAGAGGCCTTCAACGTCGAGTTTCCCGACCGGCTGCTGCGACGGCGGACCTTCGAGAGCGTCGCGGCGATTCACGCCGCGATCGCCGAGCTGTTAGGCGAAAAAGCCGCGGCATGAGCGACCTCCTGCGACGAGTCCGGCGCGTCGGCGCCGAGGTCGTCGCGAAGCACGCGGGCGCCGTCGATCTCGACGCGCGCTTTCCCCGCGAGGCTTTCGCGGCGCTGAAAGCCGAGAGACTGCTCGGCGTGATGGTGCCGTCCGCGCTGGGCGGCGATGGCGCCTCGATCGCCGAGGTCGCGGCGCTGTGCCATGCGCTCGGCCAGTATTGCGGCTCGACCGCGATGATCTACGCCATGCACCAGATCCAGGTGGCGTGCGTCGTACGGCACGGCCTGGAAAGCGAGTGGCATCGGGCGCTGGCGCGCCGCCTGGCCGGCGAGCAATTGCTGCTGGCCTCGGCCACTTCCGAGGCCGGCGTCGGCGGCGACGTGCGCAGCAGCGTCTGCGCCGTCGAACTGCAGGGCGGTCGCTTCAAGCTGAGCAAGAACGCCACCGTGATTTCCTACGGCGCCGACGCCGACGCCATCCTCGTCACCGCACGGCGCGCACCGGAGTCGCCAGCCTCCGACCAGGTCATCATTCCGGTGATGAAGGCCGACTATCGCCTCGAGCAGACGTCGAGCTGGGACACCTTGGGCATGCGCGGCACGTGCTCAAACGGCTACTGGCTGCACGCCGCGGGCGACGTGGCGCAGATCCTGCCGCTGCCCTATGCCGATATCTCGGCACAGACCATGCTGCCGACCTCGCACCTGACCTGGAGCAGCCTGTGGCTGGGCATCGCGACCAACGCCGTGGCGCGGGCCCGCGCCTTCGTACGGGCCGAGGCGCGCAAGAAGCCGGGCGCCACGCCGCCCGGCGCGTTGCGCCTGGCGGAGTCGGTGAACCTGCTGCAGCTGATGAAGTCGAACGTCGTGGCGGCCGCCCGGCTATACGAGGCGGCGCTCGGCGCGCCGGAGCGGCTGACGGCGATGTCGTTCGCGGTGGCGATGAACAACCTCAAGACCGGCACCTCGCAGATGGCGGTGCAGGTGGTGAACCACGCGCTGTTGATCTGCGGCATCTCCGGCTACCGCAATGATTCGGAGTACAGCGTCGGCCGGCACCTGCGCGACGCGCACTCGGCGGCGCTGATGGTCAGCAACGACCGCATCCTGGCCAACACCGCCAACCTGCTGCTGGTGCTGAAGGACGATCCGGAGCTGTTCTCATGACGACTTCCCTGCACGCGGCGCAGGCCGCCTTCCGCGAGGCCTTGATCGCGCACGGCCTGCTGATCCCGATGGGCGTCGACGGCCTCTACGGCCGCGCCGGCGCCTTCGAGGCGGTGATCGAGCGCTTCAACGACCTCGTCACGCGCCATGGCGGTGGAGATGGCGCCGAGGTCATGCGCTTCCCGCCGGCCGTCAATCGCCTGGACTTCGAGCGCAGCGACTACTTGAAGAGCTTTCCGCAGCTGGCTGGCACCGTGCACAGCTTCATGGGCAACGACCGCGACCATCAGGCGCTGATCGACAAGCTGCTGAAGAAGGAGGACTGGACCACCGGCCAGAAGGCGACCCAGGTGGTGATGACGCCGGCCGCCTGCTACCCGCTCTATCCGGTGCTGGCGGGCCGCGGCGCGCTGCCTGAAGACGGCGCGCTGGTGGACGTCTTCTCGTACTGTTTTCGCCACGAACCATCGATCGACCCGGCGCGCATGCAGCTGTTCCGCATGCGCGAGTATGTGCGTATCGGCACGCCGGAACAGGTGATGGCGTTTCGCCAGAAGTGGATCGAGCGCGGCACCGCGATCATGTCGGCGCTGGGCGTGCCGCTCACGGTCGACGTCGCCAACGATCCCTTCTTCGGCCGCGCCGGCCGCATGCTGGCCGCCAACCAGCGCGACCAGACCCTGAAGTTCGAGCTGCTGATCCCGATCACCAGCACCGACAAGCCGACGGCCTGCCTCAGCTTCAACTACCACCAGGACCATTTCGGCCACGCCTGGGACATCCGCACCGCGGCCGGCGAGACGGCGCACACCGCCTGCGTCGGCTTCGGCGTCGAACGCATCGCGCTGGCCCTGTTCAGGCACCACGGCTTCGAGGTGAAGTCCTGGCCACAGCCGGTGCGCGAGCGACTGGGACTGTAGTCATGGACGGCGCACGCCTGCTGCCGATCGAGCCGGCGGACTACCGCGCGCACGCCCTGCACGCGCCCGACCGCATCTGGCTGGAGACCAACTGCTACGTCGACGTCTGGATCGAGGTGCTGCACGCCTTCGGCCTGGAGCCGCTGGCGGCGCTGCCGTTCACCGTCGACCAGGATTTCGAGGGCGACCAGTTCACCTTCTTTAAGTTCCCCCTCGAGGACCTGCGGGCGCTGTTCGGCCTGTCGGTGCAGGAGCTGGCACTGTACGACACGGTCGAGGCACACGCCCTGGAGCAGCTCCGGCGCGGCCGCATGCCGCTGGTCGAGGTCGACAGCTACTACCTGCCCGACACCCGCGGCGTCGCCTATCGGCAAGCGCATGTGAAGACGACGATCGGCATCAATACGCTCGACCTCTCGGCGCGGCGCATGGGCTACTTCCACAACGCCGGCTACCACGCCGTCGAGGGTGACGACTTCGACGGCGTCTTCCACCGCCTGCCGGCGCAGCAGGCCCAGCCCGAAGTGCTGTTTCCCTACGTCGAGTTCGTCAAGCGCGACCTGCCGGCGCTGCGCGGCCGCGCCCTGCTCGAGGGATCGCTGGCGCTGCTGCGCGAACACCTGGTGCGCCGACCGCGCGACGTGTTCGGCCGTTTCCGCGCCGCGTTCCCGCGCCATCTCGAGGCGCTGGCGGCGCGGCCGATGGACTACTTCCACCTCTACGCCTTCAACGTCATGCGCCAGCTCGGCGCCAACAGCGAAATGCTGGGCAGCTATCTGCGCTGGCTGCGCGCGCAGGGCGAGGACGGCCTCGACCCGGCGGCCGCCGCCTGCATGACGGTGGCCGAGGGCGCCAAGGCGCTGCAGTTCCAGCTGGCCCGCGCCGTCAGCCGCAAGAAGTTCGGCGACTTCAGCGCGACGCTCGACGAGCTGCAGCGGGCGCACGAAGCCGCGCTCGACACGCTGGCGCGACGCTACGGCTGACGCGGCCGCCGGTCGAGGCCGTTCTTGCGCCTCAAGTTCGTCCGCCCGGCCGGCTTGATGCGCACGACCCGGCCGGCACGCCGTTTGTCGCCCCGCGTGTAGGCAAGCGCGTCCTTGAGGCCGGCCATGATGCCGTCAAAGGCCTTCTTGGTCATCCCGGACCGCGGCTCATCTGCGTGTCCTACAGGCTTCCTGCTTCAGTGTCGCCACTACTTTCGCCGGCTTGTTCCATTGGGCCTGGCGTGACTATCACACTTACTGCTCCAGATCGTCGTCCCGACCAAGGCCCGAAGGGCCGCGTGGAGGGACCTTCTGTCGACAACGTCGTCCTCGGTCGTCGAAACAAGGACCCTCGACTGCGCCGCGCTTGGCGCGGCTCCGCTCGGGACGACGACTAATTCGCGGCGGCACCGGAACGCCGCGTCGAACCCGCACAGACGTGATCAAACGCCACATTTCCGCCGCTTGTCGGGCGCCGGGGCCTATGGTTAATGCTGTCGCAATTGACGCCGCGCCGGGGCCCGGCGCGGCGCGCCACGATTCAGGAGCCCCCTCGAATGAACCTTGTCCCGCGCGGCCCGGGCGCCGCCCTGCTGTTGGCGCTGCTTGCGGGCGCGCCGGTTTTCGCCCAGACGGCGCCGACGCCGGCGCCCGCGCCGGCTCCCGCCGCGGCGCCGCAGGGCGATCCGGTTGTCGCGGTCGTCAACGGCCAGCCGATCCGCCTGTCCGACGTCCAGGCGGCGCAGGCCAACCTGCCGCAACAGTACCGCGCCGTGCCGCTGGAACGGATCTTCCCGGCGCTGCTCGAGCGCATGGTCGACGGCAAGCTGCAGGCCGCCGAGGCGCGCAAACTGAAGGTGCAGGACGGCGAGGCGTACAAGAAGCGGCTGGCCACGTTGGAAGAGCAGCTGCTGCAGGAACAGTTCGTCGCGCAGGAGCTGGAGAAGCGCATCACGCCGCAGCGGCTGAAAGAGGCCTACGACAAGAAGGTGCGCGACATTCCGCCCGAGGAGGAAGTCAAGGCGCGCCACATCCTGGTCGCCGACGAGGCCGCCGCCAAGGCGATCCTGGCCGACCTGAAGAAGGGTGGCGATTTCGAGAAGATCGCCAAGGAGAAATCGACCGACAAGGCGTCGGGCGCCCAGGGCGGCGATCTCGGCTGGTTCAAGAAAGCCGACATGGTCAAGGAGTTCGCCGAAGCGGCCTTCGTGCTGAAGAAGGGCGAGACCACCACGGCGCCGGTCAAGAGCCAGTTCGGCTTCCACATCATCCGGCTGGACGATCGCCGCGCGGCCCAGCCGCCGACGATGGAGGAGGTCGAGGACGAATTGCGCACCGACCTGGCGCGCGAGGCGTATGGGCAGATCATGGAAGGCCTGCGCAAGGACGCCAAGGTCGAGAAGTTCAACATGGACGGCTCGAAGCTGCAGGAGCCGCCGGCCACCCCGCCCGCCACGCCGCCCGCCGCGCCGCCGGCCGGCAAGAAGTGATCACGGCACAGCGCACACCACGCGAACCCGCTTCCTTCCCCGCAACGCGGGGAAGGTGGCCCGAAGGGCCGGATGGGGAGCCAACGTGGTCCTTCACATGGAGACACGACGTCGTCTCCCCTCCGCCCCTTCGGGCACCTCCCCACTGCGTGGGGAGGCATGAGTCGGAACGATAATCTCGCGACACCGGCCCGGCAGTTGGTGTAGGGTTGTCAACGGGTTGACGGCGCGTCCTTCGGGACGCGCCGCCGTTTTGGGCCCGTCAGTGCGCGCACCCTTCTGAACGCCAACGAAGGTCTGGAAGCGACGATGAGCGCAACGCATCCGGTTTCGCCGCTGGCCCCCAAGTCGACGCCGACACTGCCCCGGATCGCCGGCGTCAAGCTCGGCGCCGTCGAGGCCGGCCTTCGCTACAAGGGCCGCCCGGACGTGATGCTGGCCATCCTGCCGGCCGGCGCCGTCATCGCCGGCGTGCTGACCCGTTCCAAGACCGCCTCGGCGCCGGTCGACTGGTGCCGCAAGAACCTGACGCGCGGCAAGGCGCGCGCCATCCTGGTCAACGCCGGCAACGCCAACGCCTTCACCGGCAAGGCCGGCGACAAGTCGGTCGAGGAGGCGACCCGCGCCGTGGCGCAGGCGCTAGGCTGCCCGCGCAACGAGGTGTTCATGGCCTCGACCGGCGTGATCGGCCAGCCGCTCGACCCGGCGCCGTTCGCCAAGCACATGCCGGCCCTGGTCAAGGCGGCGCGCGAGGACGGCTGGGCTGACGCCGCCGCCGCCATCATGACCACCGACACCTTTCCCAAGGCGGCGACGCGCACCTGCCGCATCGGCGACGGCACGGTGGTGCTCAACGGCTTCGCCAAGGGCTCGGGCATGATCGCGCCCGATATGGCGACCATGCTGGCCTTTGCCTTCACCGACGCCAAGATCCCGGCGCCGGTGCTGCAGAAGCTGCTGGCCGACGCCGCCGACAAGTCGTTCAACTGCGTCACGGTCGACGGCGACACCTCGACCAGCGACACCCTGCTGCTGGCCGCCACCGGCACCGCCCGCCATCCGCGGGTCGAGGAGGCCGACGATCCGGTCCTGGTCGAGTTCAAGCGGGCGCTGGACGATTTGATGATCGAGCTGGCGCAGCTGGTGGCGCGCGACGGCGAGGGTGCCTCGAAGTTCATCACCATCAACGTCACCGGTGCCACCAGCAACGGGGCGGCGCGCAAGATCGGCCTGGCGGTGGCCAACTCGCCGCTGGTCAAGACCGCGATCGCCGGCGAGGACGCCAACTGGGGCCGCGTCGTGATGGCGGTCGGCAAGTCGGGCGAGAAGGCCGACCGCGACAAGCTGCGCATCTCGATCGGCGGCGTGCGCATCACCGACGCCGGCCAGGTGGTGGCGAACTACAACGAGGCGCCGGTGGTCAAGCACATCAAGGGCCGCGACATCGCCATCGACATCGAGCTCGGCCTGGGGCGCGGCAAGTGCACGGTGTGGACCTGCGATCTGACGCACCGCTACATCGACATCAACGGCAGCTACCGCAGCTGACCCTGACTTCGCCCTATCGCCTAAGCGTTGGCCGATCGACCACGCCTCACCCTGAGGAGCGAGCGAAGCGAGCGTCTCGAAGGGTGGGGAAGCGCTCCGCACAAGCGATGACAGCACAACTGAAGTCTTGGCCGACCTCATCCTTCGCGACGCATCGCTGCGCGATGCTCCTCAGGATGAGGTCAACGACAGATGTCGTAGCTGCCAAGCAGACCCATCGCAGGCCATGAGCAACGCGACCGATCCCTTCGACTCCTGCCCTGGCGGGCCGCCGCCGCTGGGGGAGCGGCCGCTGCTGCTGGTCGCCGCCGTGGCGCTGATCGACGCCGACGGCCGGCTGCTGATCGCGCAGCGTCCCGCCGGCAAGTCGATGGCCGGGCTGTGGGAGTTCCCGGGCGGCAAGGTCGACGCCGGCGAGACGCCGGAAGAAGCGCTGGTGCGCGAACTACAGGAGGAACTGGGCATCGAGACGCGGCAGAGCTGCCTGGCGCCGATCGCCTTCGCCTCGCACGGCTACGACGCCTTCCACCTGCTGATGCCGCTCTACGTCTGCCGCCAGTGGCGCGGCACGCCGCGGCCGCGCGAGGGCCAGGCCCTGAAATGGGTCAAGGTCGCCGCCTTGCGCGATTATCCCATGCCGCCCGCCGACCTGCCGCTGGTGGCGCAGCTGCGCGACCTGCTCTGACGAGAGCGTGCCCGATCGAGTGGCATCGGTCATCCCGGGAGCGCGGGCGTCTCGCCCGCTCATGAGCAGGCCGGAGGCCCGCGCTCCCAGGAGGCAATCGCCGCTACGGCGGCGGCTGGCGCAGCGGGCCGCCGGGCGCAAAGCCGGTGACGGCCCGGAAGATCAGCGCCTGCACGGTGATCAGCGGCGCGATGGCGACATACGCCACCGTCTCGACCGCCAACGTCACCAGCAGCCAGGGACCGATGCTCAGGGGCTGCCGCGTGCCGCTGGCGTCGAACGTGCCGAACAGGCTGACGGCGATCGCCAGCAGCACCATGGTGATCAGCACCTTGACCACCATGCCGATCACCATCATCAGCAGCATCGAGAACAGGATGGTGGCGCCGTTGCCCTTGCCGTAGCGCCACGACAGGTTGGGCGACCAAGTCAGGTCGACCGACGGCGCCACCAGGCCATAGCTCAGCCGCAAGGCGATGATGGCGGTGATGGTGAACGCCAGGCCCAGCGGCATCGCCGCCTCGACGCCGGGCGGCAGCGGCGCGCCGGGCGCCGGCATCTGCATCGGCCACGGCATCAGCATGGCGAACAGGGCGTAGAGCACGATCGGAATCGCGGCGATCGCCAGGAACTGGCCGAGATAGCCGCGCTCGCGCGGCGTCCAGCCCAACCCCGGCGTGCCGACCACCGCCTGCGGTCCGAGCAGCACCAGCCGGTACCACGCCACCGCGAACATGGCGGTGGGCACGAAATCGGCCAGCCGGACGATCATCGCCTCAAAAAGCTCCAGGCGGTCGCCGCTCAGCAAGCGGCCGGCCATCGACAGCGCCACGCTGATGACGGTCGGCACCAGGGCGAGGTCGAGCAGGGCGCGCGGATGTCCCGTGACGACGCGGAAGGCGTCGGAAATGAGGTCGGCGAAAATCAGACGTGGCGGTTGCACGACCCCAACATAGAAAGCCGAAGGGGTGCCGCGCCAGTCCTTACGTGCATACTCGTGACACGCCGCCGGCACACCCTGCCGAACCGTTGCACCCTTCCCCAAGGAGCCAAGGGCAGTTTTTCCCGTCGTCCCGAGCGAAGCCGCGCGAAGCGCGGCGCAGTCGAGGGACCTTACGTCCACGACAAAGGCCGTTGTCGTTAAGACAAGGTCCCTCCACGCGGCCCTTCGGGCCTTGGTCGGGACGACGGATCAAGTGGAATTGCCCTGCCCGTCCGACGGGGCACCCCTCACCCGCCCGCCTTCTCGCCGGCCGGGCGCTCGACGGTGCCCAGGGCGTCGGCCAGGCGCGACGTCGCGGCGCCGGGGCGCAGCGCCCGGGGCTGGTTGGCATGTGGCGCCCAGCCGTGCAGGTACAGCACCTCGAATGTCGCCGTCACCCGGCCGTCGGCGCCACCATGGCGTTCGCCGTAGAGGGCGGCGGCGCGCAGCAAGGTCCGGCGATGGCCAAGATCGCGCCGACGCTCGCGCACAGCGTTGCCCTCGCCCATCGCCCGCAGATCACGCATCAGCGCCAGCGCGTCCGGGTAACTGACGTCGATGCGCTCGGAATCGGCCACCGGCATGGCGAAGCCGGCGCGCTGCAGCAGGCCGGCGGCGTCGCGCAAATCGGCGAACGGCGAGACGCGCGGGCTCAGCCCGCCCTCGACGTCGCTTTCCGCCTGCGCCAGCGCGGCGCGCAGCTGCCACAGTGTTTCGCCACCCAGCATCGCC
>DATFGV010000666.1:0-4245 GCA_035249115.1 Vineibacter sp. | reverse complement strand
TGCAGGCCGGTGTTGAACCATTGCGGCGAGTTGGGCGCGCCGATCTGCGCCGCCAGCATGAAGCACAGCTCGTCGTAGAAGGCGCGCGCGTCTTGCTCGCCGTCGAAGTAGCCGCCTTTCCAACCCCAATAGGTCCACGTGCCGGCCAGCCGATGGAACACTTGGCGCGAGTCCGTCTCGCCGCCGAAGCGCGCACCAACCGACATCGACGCGAGCGCCGCATCGTCCGGCTCGTGCCGCCACAGCCATGCCGGCACGTCGTCCTCGCGAACGGCGCGCAGCGCGGCCGGCACGCCGGCACGGCGAAAGTACTTCTGTGCCAGCACATCGCAGGCCACCTGCGACCAATCGCCGGGCGCCTCGATGGCGTCCTGCCGAAAGATGATCGAGCCGTCGGGATTGCGGATTTCCGACGTAGCCGACCGGAAAGCCAATCGCGCGTACGGCGATTCGCCTTCAACGGTATAGCGGCGTTGGACTCGCATGATCGAAAGCCGGCCCCTGTCTCGTGCCCTTTTCCGACGTCGTGTCCCAAAAACGGTGGGCACATCTAGGCACCAGTGGATGATAAGTTACAAAATCTTGAGAGCGCAACAATATTTTGTGCAGCAACCCACAGGCGACACAACATGATGCAATTTGGCAACACTGATGCCGGAGGCACGTCCGGACCCGCGCGTCGCGACATTCGCTTCACGTCCAACCGTGTTGCGCGTTGCCAGTCACACAAGGCGACGCTACAAGCGCCACGACGTTGATTCTGCTATCGCAGTTCGCGACGCGAACGGAGCAAGTGAGGCGATGACCATCGGTACCCGGCTGTTTACCTGGCTGAAGGGCGCGCATGTCGGCACCGATTCGCAGGGCAACCGGTACTACCGGGAACGCAAGGCAATCGCCGGCCGCCGCGAAAAGCGCTGGGTGCTCTACAGCGGCGAGGCCGAAGCGACCCGCGTGCCACCGGAGTGGCATGGCTGGCTGCATCACACCGTGGCCGATCCGCCGCCGCCCGAAGGCCTGCCGACGCGCCGCCCCTGGCAGGTGGCGCATCGCGCCAATCCGTCCGGTACGGCGCTGGCCTATCATCCGCCGGGATCGACCTTGGGCACTGGCCGGCGAGCCCCTGCCACCGGCGACTATGAACCCTGGAAACCGGAGTAGGGCGCTCCTTCGCGCCGGGTAGTTCCTGGCCCGAATCGACTCAACACGCCTGGAGCGCTACGCAGCGTCCGGCGGATCGTCCGGTGGCGTCGCGCGCGTTACCTGGGCGGTGTACAAAGCCTCAACCAGAAACGGCGCGGAGCGTATCGTGGCTCGCAACATCGTCGAAACCATCGTCGGGGCGATCGTGCTGTGCGTGGCGATCGGCTTCGGCATCTATGCGTTTACTGCGACCGAAGCGTCGACCCCCAAGGGCTATGACGTGTCGGCGCGCTTCTCGCGGGTCGACGGCCTGAAGCGCGGTGCCGATGTCACCATGGCCGGCATCAAGGTCGGCACGGTGACCGGCATGGAACTCGACAAGAACTATTACGCGGTCGTCCGCATGTCGATCCGCAACGAAACCAGGCTGACCACCGACACATTCGCCAAGATCATCAGCGAGTCGCTGCTGGGCGGCATGTCGGTCACGCTGGAAATCGGCAGCGCCGACCAGTTTCTTGGCGCCGGCAGCATGATCACCAAGACGCAGGGGGCGATCCCCTTCACCGAGCTGTTGTCGGTCCTGGTGCAGCCCGGCGGCACCGCCGGACCGAACCCCGATCCCAAGGAGAAGAAATAGGTGTCCGGCCGCACCACCCCGGCGCCGCTGTGGAAGCAGCCTGACGGCAAGCCGGTTTCCTGCCTCGAGAAGCTCAAGGTGCTGAACCAAAACCTGGACGAGATCCGCCAGCTCTGTGCCGACGCGTTCGAGGACGCCATGCTGATGGGGTGTGATCCCGACCAAATTCGCGCCGTATTTCACGAGTTGATTGAGGCGATCGAACCACCGGACGCTGATCGCAAGTGACGTTCCATTCCCGAGCCTGGCAGTGCGCCGCGGCAGCCGCCGTGGTGGCGGTATGGAGCGTCGTTCCGGCGCTGGCGCAGCAGCGCGATCCGCCGCCGGCCCAGCCGGGATCTCCGCCGGCAAGCAGTCCGGCACCAAGCGGCCAACCGGCCACGCCACCGCGTCCAGTCGGTACCGCCGGCACGACACTCCAGATGCCGCCAAGCCAGGCCGGCAAGCCGCTGCGGCTATCGCCGGCGGCGCCGACGGGAGAGCAGCGCGCTGTAATGTTGCAGGGCCTCGACAAGGTCACGACCCGGACGCGCCGTTTTCCGGCGGCCGTTGGCGCCACGGTGGAGTTTGGTACCCTGCGCATCGCCGTCGCGGAATGCCTGGTCAACGTGCCGGAAGCGCCGTCCGAGGCGGCCGCTTATCTCACGATCGTCGATCACAAGACCGGCCAGAAGCCGCAACAGCTGTTTGCCGGCTGGATGTTCGCGACGTCGCCTGGACTGTCCGCCCTCGACAGCTCGGTCTACGACGTCTGGCTGGTCGGCTGCGCCACAATCGCGCAGGCCTCGGCGCCGTCCAGCTCCAAATAGAACGTCGAAGGCTTGGCCAGCGCGTCAGTCAGCCGTTGCCGATATTCGGTGCGGCCGATCTCGACGGTGCCGAACTGGCGCAAGTGGTCAGTCATGAACTGGCAATCGAGCAGGCTGTAGCCGCCTTTGATCAGCCGGGCCACAAGGTGCACCAGCGCCACCTTGCTGGCGTCGCGTACGTGGCTGAACATGCTCTCGCCGAAATACGCGCCGTTGATCGCAACGCCGTATAAGCCGCCGACCAGCTCGCCCTCGATCCGGCACTCGACGGAATGCGCGAAACCGCGGTCGAACAAGGCGGTATAGAGATCGATGATCGGCTGATTGATCCAGCTCTGCCGCTGACGGGGGCGTGGCGCGGCGCAAGCTTCCATGACGCCGCGGAAGTCGCGGTCGCAACTGACCTCGAAGGCGCCGTGACGCACCGTACGCGCCAGCCGCCGCGGCAGGTGGAAGCGGTGCAAGTCGATGATCGCCCGCTCGTCGGGATCAACCCAGTACAGGGTCGGATCCTCGCGCGTCTCGCCCATTGGAAATATGCCCGTGCAATAGGCGCGCAGCAGCATATCGGGCGTCAGGCCGGACATGGGTACATGGTGGCGCGTGAAACGGCGCGGCGCAATACGCCGCCGCCTTGTCCTAGCGGCGAGAGACGAAGAGGGGGGCGCCGCTACTTCTTCAGGCCAACCAACCGCTCCAGCCAATGGATGTCGTAGTCGCCGTTGATGAAATCGGGCTGCGCGATCAGGCGCTGGTGCAGGGGAATCGTCGTGTCGATGCCGCCGACGACGTACTCCTCCAGCGACCGGCGCAGGCGCATCAGGCATTCGTTCCGATTGGCGCCGGCGACGATCAGCTTGGCGACCAGGCTGTCGTAGTAGGGCGGCATGCGGTATCCGGCGTAGAGCCCGGAATCAACGCGCACGCCCAGGCCGCCGGGCGGGTGGTAGTCGGTGATTCGTCCGGGACAGGGCACGAAGGTTTCCGGATGCTCGGCGTTGATCCGGCACTCGATGGCATGGCCGGCGAACTTGATATCGGCCTGCCCGAAGCCCAGCGGCGCGCCGGAGGCAACCCGGATCTGCTCGCGCACCAGGTCGATGCCGGTAATCGCCTCGGTGATCGGATGCTCGACCTGCAATCGTGTGTTCATCTCGATGAAATAGAATTCACCGTCCTGGAACAAAAACTCGAGGGTGCCGACGCCGCGATAGCCCATCTCGCGGATCGCGCTTGCCGCCAGGCCGCCGATGCGCTCGCGCATCTCGCGATTGAGTGCCGGCGAGGGCGTCTCCTCCAGCACTTTCTGATGACGACGTTGCAAGGAGCAGTCGCGCTCACCCAGGTGCACAACATTGCCGTGGGTGTCGGCGAGGATCTGGATTTCGATGTGGCGAGGCTTGCCGAGATACTTCTCGACATAGACGGCACCGTTGCCAAAGGCCGCGGTCGCCTCCTGCCGCGCGAGATTGAAGGCCTCCTCTGCCTGCGCGTCCTGTTCGATCACCTTCATGCCACGCCCGCCGCCGCCGGCCACCGCCTTGATCAGGACCGGATAGCCGATCTGCTTCCCTAGCGCCCTGATCTCATCGAGGTTATCGACCGGACCTGGCGAGCCCGGCACCAGAGGCAGGCCGAGCTTGGCCGCGGTCT
>DATFGV010000665.1:0-9544 GCA_035249115.1 Vineibacter sp. | reverse complement strand
GGCGGTCGCGTCCGCGCGGGCGATCCTCCCCGGCCGGCGGCGCCGCGGCCTCCGTCGGCGGCGGCTGCAGATCATCGACGCCATCGTGATCGGAATCGCGGAAAGGCCGCGCCATGGCGCCATCGCGACCGCGCCGGTCGCGCTCCCGGCCGCCGCGCCCGCCACGGCCACGGCGACGTCCGCGCGCGTCGCCCTCTGCGTCGAAGTCGGCTGCGTCCATGTCCGGCACCGCAATGCGTGGGATCTCCTGGCCGGTGATCCGTTCGATCGCCGCCACCAGATTGCCATCCTCAGGTGACGCCAATGTGAAAGCCGCACCGGTCTTGCCGGCCCGGCCGGTCCGGCCGATGCGATGGACGTAGTCTTCCGGCTGGAACGGCACGTCGAAATTGAAGACGTGGCTCATGTCGTCGATGTCGAGGCCGCGGGCGGCGACGTCGGAGCAGACCAGCAGCCGGATCTCGCCCAGCTTGAAACGCTCCAGCGTGTCCATGCGTACCGCCTGGGCCATATCGCCGTGCAGCGCGCCGACATTGAAGCCGTGCCGCGCCAGCGACTTGTGGAGGATGTCCACGTCCTTCTTGCGGTTGCAGAAGATCAGCGCGTTCTTGACGTCCTGGCTGCGGATCAGTCGGCGCAGCGCCTCGCGTTTCTCGACCTCCGGCACGATGGCCAGGCCCTGGACGATGTTGACCGCCGCCGTTGCCGGGCGCGTAACGCTGATCTCCTTGGGATTCATCAGGAAGGCGTCGGCCAGGCGGCGGATCTCCGGCGGCATGGTGGCCGAGAAAAACAGCGTCTGGCGGATCTGCGATACCAGGGCCACGATCCGCTCGACATCGGGGATGAACCCCATGTCGAGCATGCGATCGGCCTCGTCGATCACCAGGATCTTGACGTCGTTCAGCAGCACCTTGCCGCGCTCGAAATGGTCGAGCAGCCGGCCGGGCGTGGCGATCAGCACGTCGACGCCGCGATCCAGGATCTTTTCCTGGTCATCGAACGACATGCCGCCGATCAGCAGCGCCTTCGACAGCTTGTGGTACTTGCCGTAGGTCTCGAAGCTTTCGGACACCTGGGCGGCAAGTTCCCGCGTCGGCTCGAGGATCAGGGAACGCGGCATCCGCGCCTTGGCGCGGCCGGAGCCCAGGATCTCGATCATCGGCAGGGTAAAGCCGGCGGTCTTGCCGGTGCCGGTCTGGGCACAGCCCAGAACGTCACGTCCCATCAGCACATAGGGGATGGCTTGTTCCTGGATCGGTGTGGGCGTCGTGTAGCCCGCGTCTGCAACCGCTTTCAGGACTTCGGGGCCGAGCCCCAGCAGGTCAAAACCCATTGATATTCCAGGTTATTTCCGCCGGCACAGGCCTTTGGCGGACGCGGTCAGCGGCATGCTCGGGGGATGGCCGACCGTCTGTTCGCGAACGGTCGGCATAATATGTACGTCCTTTCGCCTGTCAATGTGGCGTGTCGCGCGGCCGGCATGCGGCCATCGCGTCTCGGCGACCGCCGCGCCGCGCCCCGAGCGCGCTGGGGGCGCGTCACTCCAGTGACGCGTCATGGAGCGCCGACGCATCTGACGCGCGACAGGAGTCGCGCGCCCCCAGCCTCCCCCTGCGGCCAGGGCGATCGCATGTGCCACAGACCTCACCCTGCGGAAGTCGCGGACGAGGTTGTGTGTGGCCGTATGCAAAGGCGCGGGTTGCTGGGCGTCGCGCGATCCGCCTAAGGTGGCGGCGTGGAGGCGCGAATGCTGATCGAGCGCGACAAGGCACAGCTGCTGGTCATCGACGAGCAGGAACGGCTGGTGCCGGCCATGCACGAAGGTGACCGCGTGGTCGAGCGGACGGCGCTGCTGATGCGCGCGGCGCAGACGCTGAAGCTGCCGGTGACGGTGACGGAGCAGTACCCGCAAGGCCTCGGGCCGACCGTGCCACAGCTGCTGGCGTTCGTGCCGGCACGCGACCATGTCTACGCCAAGAACGAGTTTTCGGCCGCGGCCCACCCGAAGATCGCCGAACGGCTGGCGGCGGTCGGCCGGCCACAGATCGTCATCGCCGGCGTCGAGGCGCATGTCTGCGTCGCCCAATCGGCGAGCATGCTGCGGGCCAAGGGATACGATGTGTTCCTGGTCGCCGACGCGGTGTCCTCGCGGCGCAGCGACAGCGTGACCCTGGCGTTCGACCGGCTGCGGCCGCAGGGCATCTGGATCGTCAATGTCGAACAGGTGCTGTTCGAGTGTCTCGGCGCGGCGGGCACGCCCGAGTTCCGCGAGCTCAGCAAGCTGATCCGCTGATGGACGGAGCCGGCACGGACACACCGTCACTGGTGCTGTGCCCTGGCCTGCTCTGCGACGGCCGGGTCTTTGCCCCGCAGATCGAGGCGCTTGGGACCCGGGCCGACTGCCACGTCGCCGACGTCGCCGGGCACGACTCGGTGTCGCGAATCGCGGCCGAGGTCCTGGCCGCCGCGCCGCCGCGCTTCGCGCTGCTGGGCTTTTCGATGGGCGGCTATGTCGCCTTCGAGATCCTGCGCCAGGCGTCGGCGCGGGTCACCAGGCTGGCGTTGCTCGACACCAGCGCCCGTCCCGACACGCCCGAGCAAACCGCGCAACGCCAGGCCCTGCTGCGCTTGGCGCAGATTGGCCAGTTCAAGGGGGTTACGCCCCGGCTGTTGCCACGCCTGGTGCACCCCTCGCGCATCAAGGACGCGACGGTGACAGCGCCGATCATGGCCATGGCTGATTCCATCGGCCACGACGGCTTCCTGCGCCAGCAGACCGCGATCATGGCGCGACCCGACAGCCGGCCCCTGCTCGGATCGATCGTCGTGCCGACACTGGTCCTGTGCGGCCGCGACGATCAGCTGACGCCGCCGGCTCTGTCCGAGGAAATCGCCGCCGCCGTGCCCGCTGCGCGTCTGGTGCTGATCGATACCTGCGGCCATGTCGCGCCGCTGGAGCGACCGGACGCGGTGAACGCCGCGATCGAGGTTTGGCTGTTCGGCTGAACCGACCGCGTTCCGCTAGCCCGAATTTCTCAAACCGTCGCCGCGCTGGGCCGATGATCGTGAGGACCGCCTGGCAGGATTCTGTCGTCCTGAGCGAAGCGAAGGACCCGGGTCCTTCGCTTCGCTCAGGACGACAGACTTCCCTGGCCGCCATTCGTCTTCATCGTGGAGGTTTGAGCAATGCGGGCTAGACGTGAAGCACATGCGCGGATGCGGTCGGTTTGCGGCACTGCTGTGCGGGCAGCCTCGGTCAAGCGGCTTGCGTGGCAACCGATGGCGGGCAAGATAGCGGCCAGCCGTAAGGCAGGGCTATGTCATGTGACACGGACCTCACCCTGAGGAGGCCGCTCCTGAGCTTGTCGAAGGGCGGCTGTCTCGAAGGGTGGGCAACCGCAGGAGCGTTGCAACAATTCTTGGAACGTTCGAACGAGACTATCGCCCATCCTTCGAGACGCCGGCTCCGCCGGCTCCTCAGGATGAGGTGGTGCGTAGGCAAATGCGATCGCCCTGGACCGCGAGGGAACAGTCATGCCGGGACCGCTGCGCTATTGGGAGGATTACAACGTCGGCGAGGTCTATCCGCTGGGCAGCAGGATCGTCAGCGAGGCGGAGATCATCGACTTCGCGCGGCAGTTCGATCCGCAGCCTTTCCATATCGACCACGCGGCGGCCGACAAATCGATGTTCGGCGGGCTGATCGCCAGCGGCTGGCACTCCGGCTCGATCCTGATGCGCCTGATGGTCGACCACTACCTCAATCCCGAGACCAGCCTTGGTTCGCCGGGCCTGGAGGAAGTGCGTTGGCCGAAGCCGCTGCGCCCCGGCGATACGGTGACCGGTGAGATGCGGGTCCTCGACAAGCGCGAGTCGCGCAGCAAGCCGTCGCTCGGGCTCGTCGTGAATGAAGGATCGCTGCGCAATCAGCGCGGCGAGGTGGTGATCAGCGTGCGCGCGACGCAGATGGTACGCCGAGCCCGTCCGGGACTACCGGCGTGAGTCGCCACGGCACAGGGTCGCGCATGAGGGCTCGATGACCGGTCAGGCGGTCAAGGGGATTGACCACGTCGTCGTGGTCGTGCCCGACATCGAGGCGGCGCGGATCGCCTATGCCCGGCTCGGCTTCCAGGTGCAGCCGCGCGGCACGCACGCCCGGCTGGGCACGGCCAACCACTTGATGATCTTTGCCGACACTTACTTCGAGCTGATCGGCATCGTCGAGCCCAGCGCGTTCAACGCCGAGCGGCGGGCGTGGCTGGCGCGGACCGGCGGCGGACTGGCCAATGCCGCGCTGCGCACCGATGATGCCGACATCGCGCATGCGGCGTGGACGGCGGCCGGCCTGCAGCCCGATCCGGTGCTGGAGTTCGGCCGCGCCGTCGACATCGCCGGCCGCACCGAGCAGGCGAGCTTTCGCACCGTGCGGCTGGGCACGCAGCGTGCGAAGCTGCTGGGGTTCCTCGCCTGCGAACACCGCACACCGCAGTTCGTCTATCGGCCGGAGTGGGCGACGCACGCCAATACCGTGACGGGCCTGGTCGGCGCCACCGTGATCGCCAGCGATCCGGCGACCGACGAGGCGTATCTCCGCAAGGTGTTCGGCGACGCGGCCGTGCGCCGGGCTGACACCGAACTGATGGTCAGCAGCGGCGGCACGCCGATCCGCTACATGACGCGCGAACGCTTCAACTCGCTCTATCCCGGCATTGCGCCACCGCGCGCCGATGACCATCCGGCGCTGCTGAGCTTCAGTGTCGGCGACTTGGCACGCACGCGCACGACGCTCGGCGAGGCCGGCGTGACGTACAAAGCGACCCCCGATGGCCGTATGCTGGTGCCGCCGTCCAGTGCGGCCGGGGTGTGCATTGAGTTTCGCAAGGAGTGAGCGATGACCGCCGCAGCGCCGCCGGCCGCGACCGCCTTCGACCTGACCGATCCCGCTGCCTTCGGGCATCTCACCGATGAAACCCTGCGGTTCGCCGACGTCGACGCCAATCGGCACATCAACAACGTGGCGTACCTCGTGCTGTTCGAGAACGCCCGCGTCACCTATATCGCCCGGCACATGGAGTTCATGCAGCAGCGCGGCCTGTCGACGGTGGTGGCCCATCTCGATATCGACTTCCGCCGCCAGATGTACTTCCCGGGAACCGTGCGGGCCGGCGCGCGGTTGATCGAGGTCCGCCGGTCGTCCTTCGTGCTGGGGCAGGCGATTTTCGATCCGGAGGGGCGGTGCGTCGCCAGCGGTCACGCCGTGGTCGTGGCGTACGATCCGGCCAGCGGCCGCGGTCAACCCATACCTGACGACGTGCGCCGGCGCCTTGTGCGCATCGCCGAATCGCCTGCGGGACTTCCGGCATGACCGCGGCGGAAACTCCAGCGGGCGCCATCCCGGATGGCTTCGTGCCGCTCGACCTGCCGGACGATTTCCTGCGCATGATCGGGCCGCTGCGGGTCAGGCTCGAGGAAGATGGGCCACGGGTCGGCCTGCTGCTGGAGGCGCGGCACGCCAACCCGCTGGGCATCGCGCATGGCGGTTGCCTGATGACCCTGGCCGACATGGTGCTCGGTGTCGGATGCACCTTCGCGGCGAAAACCGCTTCGATCTTTCCGACCATCACGCTCAACTGCGACTTCGTGCGCGGCGCGCGGGTCGGGCACTGGATCGACGGCAAGGCCATCATCACCCGCCGCACCGTCAATTTCGTCTTCGCGCGATGCGATCTGGTGAGCGCCGGCCAGGTCGCCCTGTCGGCGTCGGGCGTCTTCAAGGCGCCATCGTCGACCGCCCCGGCCGCCAACGAGGCCACACGTCGCACGTAGGTGTTAGACCAACAGACCTGATTCGCGGCTCGCTACCGCAAGCCTTCATGGTGAGCCTTGTCGAACCATGAAGGCTCTCGCACCACTTGCCGTGCGGCGCTTCATGGTTCGACAAGCTCACCATGAAGCGGTCGCCGCCAAGATCTTTTGGTGTAAGTGTTGCTCAACGGCGCTTGTAGATGGAGTAGCGCTCGACATCCATGAAGTGGGCGTAGCGCTCGAAGGCGCGGGCGAATTTCGGGTTGCGCTGGAAGTACTCGAGGTAGTCGAACACGCGGCCCTGGCAGCGCGGCATGCCGGCGACGCGGTCGACGACCACCAGGTCGGGCTGCTGGCGTTCGAAATCGTCCGACACGGAGTCGAACACAAAACGCTCGGCGTCCGACATGTCCTCCGGCGCGTTGTACAGGGTCGGGTATTCCTCGCAGTCGGCGTAGATGCCCTGCAGCACCCACATGGTCTGGAACCGCATCGTGACCCGCACCTTGGCGTAGTTGACCAGCGGGTAGTGCGGATAGATCCCCGGCGACAGCACCAGAATCCGCTTGTTGGGCGCGTGCTGCTCGACGACATGCAGCAGCACGCCGGTGATGCTGTCGTCGAACTGGCGCTGCTTCTCGAAGGGCGGCGCGAACAGCGCCGCCTGGAAGTACAGCAGGATCAGGAATGTCGCGCTGATCGCGGCCACCGGCAGCCGATGCGCTTCGCGGTCGATCGGCAGGTAGCGGTCGATCATCTGCGAGATGGTGACGGCCGCCAGCAGGATGGCGGCGGCAAGGCCGGGCAGCACATGGTAGGGCCAGCCCTTGGCCTGGACCGCCGCCGCCAGCGCCGCGCCGATGCCGTAGGCGACGATGACCCGCGCGGCCACCGTGCGCGCCAGGAAGATCGCCAGCAGGCCGAAGGCGAACAGCGCCAGCAATGCCGGCCCGAGCACCGGTCCGAACAGCACCTTCTGCCAGGCGTTGCCGCCGAGGTTGGTGTAGTTCTCCCAGATGATCGGCAAGACGGTACTGCCGTAGGCCGGGGTCCCGAACACGATCAGCAAGGCGTGGGCCACGAACACCGCAACGATCAGCCACGGCACGATGTCGCCCAGGGTGCGGCGCCAGCCGCGGTGCAGCAGCAGGTACGCCTCGACCGCCAGCGGGATCAGCGCGAAGTGCGGCTTCTGGGCCAGGCCGATGCCGGCGGCCAGCGCGATCGCCCAGGTCGGCAGGCGGCCGATCGCGGCGGCGCGGCCCTCGGCGCGTTCGGCGGCGTGCAGCAGGTAAGGCGCCGTCAGCACGAACATCAGGTGCTCGCGCTGGCCGAAATTGTCGCTCGGCAGCACCACGAACAGGAACAGCAGTGTCGGCGGTACCAGCGCCTCCGTCAGCGGATGCGCCAGCGACGGCACCCGGTGCACCAGGTCGCGGCAGGCGAGGAACGAGCCGGCGATCGCGACGTACACCCAGATCGTCAGCCAGGTGGTCGCCGCCAGGCCGGTGAAAGCGAAGATCCGCGCCAGCAGCTCCGGCGGCGCGTAGAAGATGAACACCAGCGGCAGGTTGACGTCGATGATGTCGACATAGAGTCGCTCGCCGTTGAGCCAGCGGTGGACCACGTCCATCAACGCGCCGACATCGTGGTTGATCGGCGGCAGCAGGTAGACGGCGGCCCAGGCGGCCGGGATCAGCACCAGCAACGCCTTGATCGCGTGGTCGGCGCCGATCGGCAGACGGTCGCGCAGGAACCGCCTCGGGTGGTGCACCACCTCGGGCGCGCGCTCAGGCGTCGGCACAGGCGCACCGGCGCTGTCGCGGGGATCGACCTTCAGGTCAGTCGGTGGCTGGCTATGGTCTGGCACGTCCGGGTGGCAACGCTGGGGACGATGGTTCGGCTGCGCCGCCGTGGCGCCGCTGGTACGTTAGCAGACCACGGTTGTCGGCGGCCACCGGTCGCGTTATCGCGCGCCGGCGGTTCCGCTATAAGGGATTGATGGAGCGCGTCGAATACGAGCGCATGCACGCCCTGGAAGGGCGATTGTGGTGGTACCGCGGCCTGCATGGCTTGATGGCCGACCAGGTCGAGCCTCAGGGCCGGCGGGCCGGCGGACCGCTGCTGGATGCCGGCTGCGGCACCGGCGGCCTGCTGGCGGCCCTGGCGCAGCGCTGGCCGCAGTCGCGGCGGCTGGGCCTGGAGTATGATGGCATCGCCGCCGGCCTTGCGGCGGAGAAGAGCGGCGCCGGCGTCGTGGTCGGCACGATCACCGCCTTGCCCTTCGCCAGCGCGAGCCTGGGCGCGATGGTCAGCGCCGACGTGCTGCCGCATCGCCTGGTCGATCCGGCGCAGGCCCTGAAAGAGGCCTATCGCTGCCTCGAAAGCGGCGGAATCCTGGTCCTTAATCTGCCGGCCTATGGTTGGATGTTGTCGGCGCATGATCGGCATGTGCACACTGCCCGGCGGTTTACGCGCCGGCAGGCGATCGGGCTGGTCCGGGCGGCGGGCTTCGAGATTCAGCGCGCCACCTACTGGAACTGCCTGCTGTTCCCGCTGATGGTCCTGCGGCGGATGCTGACGCGCTGGAGCGCGGCCGGCAGCGACGTGCGGCCGTTCCCGGCGCCGGTGGACTGGCTGTTCGGCGCGCTGGTCGGCGTCGAGCGCCGGCTGATCGGCTGGGGCGTGTCGCTGCCGTTCGGCGGCTCGGTGCTGCTGGTGGCGCGCAAGGGCGGGGTGGAAAGGGCATGAGTCGACCGTTCGCGCTCAGCGTCGTGATCCCGGTCTACAACGGCGCCAGCAGCATCGGCGAGTTGGTCGGCGCGCTGCGGGCGCTCGACGTGCCGGGCGGCCTCGAGGTCGTGCTGGTCAACGACGGCAGCGCCGACAACAGCGCCGAGGTCTGTCGCGCGCTGGCGGCCGCGCCCGGCGCGCCGGTCAGCCTGGTCGACCTGTCGCGCAACTACGGCGAGCACAACGCGGTGATGGCCGGCCTCGCGCATGCCCGCGGCGATTTCACGATCACCATGGACGACGACCTGCAGAATCCGCCGGAGGAGGTGCGGCGGCTCTACGAATACACCCGCGATCACGGCTACGACGTGGTCTACACCCACTACGCCACCAAGGAGCACGCCGCCTGGCGCAACATCGGCAGCCGCTTCACCAACTGGTGCGCCGATCGATTGATCGACAAGCCGCGCGGGCTTTACATGTCGAGCTTCCGCTGCCTCAGCGCCTTCCTGCGCGAGCGGCTGGTCGGCTATGATGGTCCCTATCCCTACGTCGATGGACTGATCTTCCAGATCTCGTCGAATGTCGGGCGCCTGCAGGTGCGTCACCTGCCGCGCGCCGAAGGACGCAGCAACTACACCCTGCGCCGCCTGCTGCGCCTGTGGCTGTCGATGTTCCTCAATTTCTCGGTCATGCCGCTGCGCGCCGCCAGCATCGCCGGCATGGTGCTGAGCGGCTGCGGCCTGCTGGGCTTCGTCGCTGTCCTGATCGAGGCTCTGATCAACCGCGACCTGCCGGCCGGCTGGGCTTCGACCATGTCGGCCGGCGCGCTGCTCGCCGGCGTGCAGCTGCTGATCCTCGGGCTGATGGGCGAGTATCTCGGCCGCATGTTCCTGACCACCAACCGCAAGCCGCAATACCTCGTGCGCCGGGTCTATGTGCGGCAGGCGGGCGCCCTGGTGGCGCGCGAGCCGGCGGCCGGCAGCGCGGCGGCCGGCCGGCC
>DATFGV010000664.1:0-2381 GCA_035249115.1 Vineibacter sp. | reverse complement strand
GCCCAGACGTTTCCCGACAAGCCGCTGCGCTTCGTCATTCCGTTTCCGGCCGGTGGCATCGTCGATATCGTCGGCCGCTCGGTCGGCGAGAAGCTGGCGACGCTGCTCGGCCAACCGGTGGTGATCGACAACCGGCCGGGCGGCAACAGCGCCATCGCCACCGACATCGTCGCCAAGGCGCCGCCTGACGGCCATACGTGGCTGCTGGCCACCGTCAGCCATACGGTGGCGCCGCACCTGCAGAAAGTGACGTTCGATCCGATCGGCGACTTCGCCGGCGTCGCCTATCTCGCAAACGTGCCTGCCATCGCCGTCGTGCCGATCGCGTCGCGATTCCGGAGCATGGCGGAGGTGGTGGAATCGTCCAAGGTCGAGCCGGGCAGGCTCCGCTACCTGAATCCCGGCGCCGGCACATCGATCCATCTCAACATGGAGTTGCTGCGTCAGCGCACCGGTGCGGTGCTGACTGGCATTCCCTATCGCGGCCTGCCGCCTGGCATCCCCGACCTGCTGGAGGGCCGCATCGATCTGGCGCTGCTGTCGCCGCCGCTCTGCGTGCCGCACATCCGGGCCGGCAAGCTGCGGGCACTCGCGGTCGCCGGCAACAACCGCCACCGCGACTTGCCCGACGTGCCGACATTCACCGAAGCGGGCCTGTCCGACTCGGTGGTCGAGTCCTGGTATGTCATCCTGGTACCCGCCAGGACGCCGAAACAGCGGATTGCGCGGCTGCATGCCGCGACCGTAGAAGCGCTGCAGGATCCCGAGGTCCTGAAAAAGCTCGACAGCGCCGCCGCCGTGCCGCCCACGAGGCCCGTCTCGCCCGCCGATGTCGGCGCCCTGATTGAACGCGATTTCGAACGCTACGGCGAACTGGTGCGGACGGCAGGCATCAAGGCTGACGGATAGGGCCTCGGCCCGCCAGCGCCTCGGACGCATCGCCGTGCCGTCAGTTCGCGGCGCGATTGACGCTGTCGGCCAGGATGAGGATGCCGAACAGGACGCCGTTAGCGACTAACCAGACGCCGGTCGCCCAGTAAACGCCGGATTGCAGGCGGCGGGCCGGCTCGCCATAGCGGCCGGCCGACACACCGCGGCCGAGCGCGATCGCCCGCCATAGCGCGTGAACGGAACCGACGAGATTGTGACGGCCCGGAACGCCGATGTCGGCCTGGGCTTTCATCAGGTCGCGACCGCCGGCGGTTTTGCCGATGGCGGAATGGTACCACCAGGCCAACGCCATCATCGGCAGGATCAAAACCGCCAGACACAGCGCCAGGTACAAACCCCTGACCGTCGGGTCGGCGAGTGACCTGAAGATCGCGTCCATCGGCAAGTCGCTCCCGGCTGCAGCGCGGTTGGCCGTCAGCCGGGCGCTCACCGGCGCAAGGGTGCCATTGCGCCACCACGTCGGTGAAGCAAAAAACCGGGCCGTGCCGTTTTTGCCGAGCGCAGCGACTGGTCCAAGCGATGTCCCTGACACCGACAGCCGTCGCGTCACCGCCGGGGCGCGTTCGCCAACAACTCCTGCACCTGCTGCTTCCAGAATTTCGCCATGCCGGTGGTGCCGTGGCCGCGCGTGTCCTCGCCGGCAGGGATCAAATGCAGGCGCGCCTGCTTGATGCGCTTGAGCTCGCGTTCCATGAGTCCGGTCTCGGGCGGGTTGCGCTCGTCGTCGGCGGAATTGACGGCTAGCACTATGGCCTTGATGCGCTCGAGGCGGGGCGACGGGTTGTAGTCGCGCGACGAGTCCCACTGGTACAGGAAGTCGTTGGCATCGGCCGTCACCGGCGCCGCGAGACGCTGGTCGAGCAGCTTGTCAGCCAGGTCGCGCGTCGGCGCCTGCTTTTGGTAGGCGAGCGTGCCGCCGTTGGTGGCAATGCCGTAGAACACGGCGGCGGCGCGGAAGGCGCGCGGTTGCGTCGTGTAGTCTCCGCCCTGCCAATCCGGGTCGTTGCGTATGGCGTCGATGATCAGGCGCCGCATCATCCAGTTGCGGCTCGACATCTCGGTCGGTTGCGAGGCCATGGGGACCAGCGCATCCATGAAGTCCGGATGGGCGACACCCCAAATCCAGGCATGCATGCCGCCCATCGAGTTGCCGAGCACCAGGCGCAGGTGCCGGATACCCAGGCCTTCGCTGACCAGGCGGTATTGTGCCGACACCATGTCGTCGTAGTTGTAGCGCGGGAACTTGGCGCGCAGGCCGTCGGACGGCTTGGACGATTTGCCGTGGCCGATGGCATCCGGCAGGACGATGAAGTACCTGGCCGCATCGAGCGGCTGGCCGGGGCCGAACAGCTCGCCGCCGAGCGCGGGCGACAGGAAGCCGGCGCCGGAGCCGGTCGTGCCGTGCAATAGCACCACCGGCTCGCCCGACG
>DATFGV010000663.1:0-4117 GCA_035249115.1 Vineibacter sp. | reverse complement strand
TGCCGCAAGGACAGGAACCAAGTACCATCGAGCCGCCGTGGCGCCGGGTCGGGGCGGTGCCCAAGAATTCGGTGCCCGGCTCGAAAGTGCCGGTGGTGACGCTTGAACTGCCGGGCCTGCGGCCGGGGCCGGACTACCGCTGGCAGCTGTCGATGTCGCTGGCCAACAACACGCCGCGCCTGCTCGACGTCACCATCGCCTGCTCGTTCCGCAACGGCGATCGGCCGGTGAGCCAGCTGACGGTGATCCTACGCGCCGTGCGCGGCGGCGAGAAGGTCGCGGCCGACGTCAGCGGGCCGCCGACCCACCAGTTCGTCGACAACGCCCCCTGCCACGTGGTCGCGCCGCTGCAGTGACCTGATTTGCCTCCCCAACGAGGTTGGCGGGCCTGACACCAAAAGACCTTTTCCGTAACTCGCTGCCGCAGGCCTTCATGGTGAGCTTGTCGAACCATGAAGGCCCTCGCACCAGCTGCCGTGCGAAGCTTCATGGTTCGACAAGCTCACCATGAAGCCATCTGAACAAGGTTTGTTAGTACGATCTACCGCCCGCCGCGCAGTGTCTTGACGAAATCCGACAGGCCGATCTGGCGGTGGCGCTTCAGGCGCTCGGCGATGAGGATCGCCTTGAGCTCGTCGAGGCTGGATTCAAGGCTTTCGTTGACGATGACGTAGTCGTATTCGGCCCAGTGGCTCATCTCGTCGGCCGCCTTGGCCATGCGCCGCGCTACCACCGCCGGCGGGTCCTGCGCCCGGCTGACCAGCCGCCGCTCCAGCTCCGTCGTGGTCGGCGGCAGGATGAAGACGCTGACCAGGTCCTGCCGCGCCCGCTCGGCCAGCTGCTGCGTGCCCTGCCAGTCGATGTCGAACAGCATGTCGCGGCCGGCCGACAGGGTACGCTCCACCGCCGCCCGCGGTGTGCCGTAGGCGTGGTCGAACACCTGGGCGTACTCCAGCAACTCGTCGCGGTCGATCATCGCCTGGAACGCCGCCTGGTCAATGAAGTGGTAGTCGACGCCGTCGCGCTCGGCCGGCCGCTTGGCGCGGGTGGTCACCGAGACGCTAAGCGCGATGTCGGGTTCGCGCTCGAGCAGAAGCCGCGACAGCGTGGTCTTGCCGGCGCCCGACGGCGATGACAACACCAGCATCAGGCCGCGGCGCTGCACCGCCGCCGCGGCCGGCGCCGCCGGCGCCGTTCGCGCCGGCTTGCGGCCGGACCTACTCGACATTCTGGACCTGCTCGCGCAGCTGCTCGACGGCGCTTTTCAGGTCGATGCCGATGCGCGTCAGCTCGATGTCGGCCGACTTGGAGCACAGCGTGTTGGCCTCGCGGTTGAACTCCTGGCACAGGAAATCGAACTTGCGGCCGATCGGATTGTTGGGCGCCGCCGCGCCCATCAGTTCATGCGCCGCCGCCAGGTGCGCCTGCAGCCGGTCGAGCTCTTCGCGGACGTCGGCCTTGCCGACCAGCAGCGCCACCTCCTGCGCCATGCGCTCCGGCGTCAGCGGCGGCAGGCGCTCCAGCAGCTCGCTCATCTGGCCGGCGAAGCGGGCGCGGATCAGCTCGCCCTGCGCGCCGGCCCGCGCCACCGCCCTGTCGCGCAGCGCGGCGATGGCGGCGAGATGGGTTTGCAGCATCTGCGCCAGCCGCGCCCCCTCGGCGCCGCGCGCCTCGACCAGTCCGGCCAGCGCCTGGCGCAGCGCCGCCATCATCGCCGCATCGCGCGCCGCGAGCTGCGCCTCGGTCAGCAGCTGCGGCGCCTCCTCCTCGATCACGCCGCGCACCCGCAGCAGGCCGTCGGCGCTGGGCGGCGCGATGTCGCCGTGCGTGCGCATCGCGGCCACCACCGACAACAGCTCGCGCACCAGTTCCTGGTTGATCCGGGCCGGCTGCTGCGCCCGCCGTTCGGTGACCTGCAGCGACACCGACACGCTGCCGCGGCGCATCAGCTCGGCGACGGCGGCGCGCGTTGGATGTTCCAGGCGGTCGTAGCCCGGCGGCAGGCGCAGCCGCGTCTCCAGCGCCCGGCCATTGACGCTGCGCGCCTCCCAGACGAACGACAGCGTGCCATCGCTGGCCTCGGCGCGGGCGTAGCCGGTCATGCTGGCGATGGGCAATGCGTTCCTCCAGATGTCAGGGATCAGATTCCGACCTGATCGGCGATGCCAAGCGCCTCACCCTGAGGAGCCGGCCAACGGCCGGCGTCTCGAAGGGTGAGTTGCTGCCACCGGTGGTTGAAACAACAGGCGTTCGCCCCGCTCGTGATGACGCCCACCCTTCGAGACGCTCGCTTCGCTCGCTCCTCAGGGTGAGGCAAAAGTCGCTGGCCGAACGAGTCATTCGCAAGAGACCCTGGCGTCGCTGATACCTGACCCCCGACTAGTACGTGCCTGGGTACTGCCCGCCGTCCATCAGGATGTTCTGGCCGGTGATGTAGCCGGCGTGCACGCTGCACAGGAAGGCGCAGGCGGCGCCGAACTCGTCGGGCGTGCCGAAGCGGCCGGCCGGGTTGGCGGCGGCGCCGATCTGCATCTGCTCCTCCAGGCTGCGGTTGGCGGCGCGCGCCTGGGTCGCCATGGTGCCGCGCAGCCGGTCGGTGTCGAACGGCCCGGGCAGCAGGCCGTTGATGGTGACGCCGCGCTTGACCGTCTTGCGCGCCACGCCGGCGACGAAACCGGTCAGGCCGGAGCGGGCGCCGTTGCTCAGTCCCAGGATCTCGATCGGCGCCTTCACCGAGCTCGAGGTGATGTTGACGATGCGGCCGAAGCCGCGCGCCATCATGCCGTCGACCGTCGCCTTGATGAACTCGATCGGCGTCAGCATGTTGGCGTCGACGGCGGCGATCCAGTGATCGCGGGTCCAGTCGCGGAAGTCGCCGGGCGGCGGGCCGCCGGCGTTGTTGATCACGATGTCGGGCTCGGGGCAGGCCTTGAGCACGGCGGCGCGGCCGTCGGGCTTGGTGACGTCGCAAGCGACGGCGGTCACCTTGACGCCGGTCGCCTTGCGGATCTCGGCGGCGGTCGCCTCCAGCACCTCGGCGGTGCGGGCGTTGATCACCAGGTCGACGCCTTCCCTCGCCAGCGCCATGGCGCAGCCCTTGCCCAGCCCCTTGCTCGCCGCGCAAACGATCGCCTTGCGGCCCTTGATCCCCATGTCCATCGCGTCCTCCTCTTCGGCGTCTTGCCGGCCTGCATAGCGGCATTCCGGCGAAATCCCTAGTGCCGTTTGTGCCGGCCGCTTAACTGCTCAGACCTCGCGCAAGCCCAGTTCGCCCGCCATCTCGCGCAGCAGCCGGACAGTAACGGCGCGCTTGTCCGCCAGGGTGCGTTGGTCGATGCGGGCGACGATCGTGCGCGCCGCCGACAGCGAGCGTTCCATGCGGTCGACCAGGTAGCGGATGACATCCTCACTGATCTTCAGCTGCTGGTCGTGGAACAGCTTGACCAGCACGGCGCCCAGCAGGGCATCGTCGGGCGGCTCGATCTGGGGCACCGCCGCCGCCCGCAGGCGCGAGGCGAGGTCGGGCAAACCGATCGTCCAACGTGCCGGCGCGGTCCGCGCCGCCAGCAACAAGCCGCCGCCACGCTCGCGCAGCCAGTTGTAGGCGTGAAACAGGTTGCGTTCGGCGTCCGGACGGCCGGCCACCGCCTCGGCGTCATCCAGCGCCAGATGCCGCGTCCCGGCCAGCGCATCGAAGATCGCCTCGCGATCCGTCCGGTCGAGCGCCGCGCCGGTCAGCCGCAGCGCCTCGCTGCGCGCCGCCCAGAGATGCAGCAGGTGCGTCTTGCCGCTGCCCGGCGGTCCGACCAGCACGGTCGCCGGGCCCGGCCAGTCGGGCCAGCGGTCGATCCAGGCCAGCGCCGCCCGGTTGGCCTCGGCCGCCAGAAAGTCGGCGCGGCCATAGGCCGGTGGACCGGCGAGATCGAGCGGCAGCTGTTGCGCCATCGCCGGTCAGTCGCGGCTGATATCCACCGCCGCGTTGGCGCCGCGGTAGTAGCGGCTGCCGCGATATTCGCTGAGCGCGAAGCGGACCAGCACGCCGATCACGGCCGCCACCGGCACCGACACCAGCAGGCCGACAAAGCCGAACAGGGTGCCGCCGGCCAGCAGCGCGAAC
>DATFGV010000662.1:0-7347 GCA_035249115.1 Vineibacter sp. | reverse complement strand
CTGCCGGCGGCAAGGCACCGGCGCCGACCAAGAAGTAGGCGGAGCGCTGGCGCTCCGACGCGGTCATGCTGCTGCTCGTCGGGCTCGGCAATCCCGGGCCCAAGCACGCGGGGCAGCGCCACAATGTCGGATTCATGGCGGTGGACCTCATCGTCCGCCGCCATGGTTTTTCGGCGTGGCGCCGACGCTTCCAGGGCGAGGTCGCCGAGGGCAGCCTCGGCGGCCAACGCGCGCTGGCGCTCAAGCCGATGACCTACATGAACGACTCCGGCCAGTCGGTGGGCGAGGCGGCGCGCTTCCACAAGCTGGCGCTGGGCGACGTCGTCGCGTTCCACGACGAGCTGGACCTGACACCGGGCAAGGTGCGGGTGAAGACCGGCGGCGGCGCCGGCGGCCACAACGGCATCCGTGACATCGATGCGCATCTCGGCACCGACTACCGGCGGGTGCGCGTCGGGATCGGGCATCCCGGCCACAAGGACCTGGTCTACGGCTACGTGCTGCAGGACTTCAGCAAGGCCGAGCGCGAGGACTGGCTGCCCAAGGTGCTCGACGCCATCGCCACCGAGGCGCCGCTGTTGGCGACAGGCCACAAGGTCGACGACGAGAAATTCATGAGCCGCGTGGCGTTCCTGACGAGCCCGCCGGCGGAAAAGCCCCCCAAGAAGGATCGGTCGGACGATATGCCGCCGACCGACAACAAGGACTGAGCATGGGTTTCAACTGCGGCATCGTCGGCCTGCCGAATGTAGGCAAGTCGACGCTCTTCAACGCGCTCACGGCGACGCAGGCGGCACAGGCCGCCAACTACCCGTTCTGCACCATCGAGCCGAATGTCGGGCGCGTCGCCGTGCCCGACCCTCGGCTGGACGAGCTGGCCAAGATCGAGAAGTCAGCCAAGGTCGTGGCGACGCAGCTGGAGTTCGTCGACATCGCTGGACTGGTCAAGGGCGCCAGCAAGGGCGAGGGACTGGGCAACCAGTTCCTGGGCAACATCCGCGAAGTCGACGCCATCGCCCAGGTGCTGCGTTGCTTCGAGGACAGCGACGTCACGCATGTCGGCGGCAGCATCGATCCGGTGCGCGACGCCGAGATCATCGAGACCGAGCTGATGCTGGCCGACCTCGACAGCCTGGAGAAACGCCTGCCCAACCTGCAGAAGCGGGCCAAGAGCGGCGACAAGGAGGCGGGCGCCGAAGCGGCGATCATGGAGCGCATCGTGACGGCGCTGCGCGACGGCAAGCCCGCGCGCACGATCGAGGCGTCGGCCGAGGAACTGCCGGTCGTACGGCGCATGCAGCTGCTGACCGCCAAGCCGCAGATGTTCGTGCTCAACGTCGACGAAGCCTCGGCCGCCAACGGCAACGCGCTCAGCGCCAGGGCGGCTGACTACGCACGGTCGGTCGGCGCGCCGTTCGTCATCATCTCGGCGGCGATCGAGGCCGAGGTAGCGCAGCTGTCGGAGGACGACCAGGGCCACTTTCTCGAGTCTCTGGGCCTGCACGACACCGGGCTGAGCCGCGTGATCGCCGCCGGCTACGCAGTGCTCGACCTGGTGACTTTTTTCACCGTCGGTCCCAAGGAGGCACACGCCTGGACCGTCAAGCGCGGCAGCAAGGCGCCGCAGGCCGCCGGTGCCATCCACACCGATTTCGAGAAGGGTTTCATCCGCGCCGAGACCATCACCTACGACGACTTCGTCGCCTGCGGCGGCGAGCAGGGCGCCAAGGACGCCGGCAAGATGCGGCTGGAGGGCAAGGACTACGTCGCGCAGGACGGCGACGTATTCCACTTCCGGTTCAACGTGTAGGCGCGGCGGCGCACGGTCGCGGGCGCCGCTTCCATCTTTTCGTTTAGTGACTGCCGAGAATCAGGGCGACATTCTCGAGGCGATCGCGATGGTGGCTAGCCGGCCGCGCCGCGCATGAGGGCTGCGACGGCGGTGTTGTCCTCGCCGCCACGTGCCGCAAGCGCATCGGCCGCGGCGCGCTGATCGGCGGGTGACCGGTTCTGGCCGATCTTGGCCTTGGCCTGCAGTCGCTCGATCGGCATCTCAAAAGCGACAATGCCCCTCATCTGCGCCAGTGCGTTGCCAGCCGGCAGCTTGGCCGTGCTCCAGGGCTGCGGCAGCGACGCCTCGAAACACGCGGCCAGTCGCTCGACCACCGCCAGCGCGTCGGTGTCCTCTTTCAAGATGCGCGGCGTGCCGTAGGCGTGCACGGCAGTGTAGTTCCAGGTCGGCACCAGGTTGGGGCTGGCGTACCAGTTGGGCGAGATGTAGGCGTGCGGCCCGTGGAAAATCGCGAGCGACACCGTGCCGCGATCGAACAGGCGCCAATGCGGATTGGCGCGCGCCACATGACCGACCAGTTTGCCGTGCGGCGAGCCGTCATCGTCGAACAGCAAAGGCAGGTGCGTCACGAACGGCGCGCCGTCGTCGCCGGTCGTCACCAGAGTCGCGAAAGACCGGTCGCGCATCAGTTCGCGCACGGCATCTGTGCGCTTCAGGTCGAAATGCGACGGCACGTACATGGCGGTTCCCCTGCGGCAACGGCGCCCGTTTAGTGCGCGGCGCGGCCATGCTCAAACGAATTCGTGCCCTGCGGGACAAGTTCATTGTCCATCCGGCGGCGGGGGTCCTATTGTCCCGCGTCCAAATCGAGGAGGGAAGCATGGGAGAGAATGTTCGCCTAAAGGCCAAGGACGGCGTCGAGGTCGGCGGTTATCTCGCGACGCCGGCCGGCACGCCCAAAGGCCACGTCGTCGTCGTGATGGAGATCTTCGGCGTCAACCACCACATCAAGGCGGTCACCGACCGGCTGGCAGCCGACGGCTATATCGCCCTGGCGCCGCAGTTCTTCGACCGCATCAAACCCGGCATCGAGCTTGGCTACACGGCGGACACCATCGCCCAGGGACGCGAGCACGTCATGGCGCTGGGCATGGACAAGCCACTGGCCGACGTGCAGGCCGCGATCGATGCGCTCAAGGCGCGCGGCGCCAAGAAGGTCGGCATCACCGGCTTCTGCTGGGGCGGCACGGTCACCTGGATGAGCGCCTGCCGACTGCCGGTCGATGTTGCCGTCGGCTACTACGGCGGCGGCATCCATGGTGCGCGCAACGAGAAGCCGAAATGCCCGACCATGCTGCATTTCGGCGACAAGGACGCGCACATCCCGATGACGCACGTCAACGAGCTGCGCGAGCTGCACAAAGGCGTGACGATTTACGACTACCCCGCCGACCACGGCTTCCATTGTGACGAGCGCGGCAGCTTCGATGCGAGCGCCGCAAAGATCGCCTACGGCCGCACGCTGGAGTTCTTTGGCAAGCACCTGGGTTGAGCCGTCTTTCCTTCCCGACGCGAAGCGAGGGGAAGGTGCGCTGGGGGCGCGCGACTCCAGTCGCGCGTCTCGTCGCCCACCGCCCATGACGCGTCACTGGAGTGACGCGCCCCCAGCCTCCCCACGGTGTGCGCAGGAAATTCCTACCTCACCCCACCGCTTCGCGGGCGCGGCGGTGCTCGTAGGCCTGCAGGTGGGCGTAGGCGAAGCGCAGGTTGGGCGCCACGATGCCGGCCGCCCGTGCCCGCGCCAGCAGGTCGCCGACGATGTGATCGGCCTCGACCCGGCCGCCGCGCTCCAGGTCGTGCAGCAGCGAGGCGGCGAACTTTGATCCCCGCGCCAGCACGATCGCCTCGACCATCTTGATCGCCTTGTCGGGCGGGTTGTGGCCGCCGGCGGCAGCGATCTGGCGGCATTCGGCGATGGTTTCGCGCACCAGTGCCTCGCCATCATTGGCCGCGAGGATGTCGCCCACCGGCGCGCGCAGGGCGCAGGTCAGCGACGCCAGGGTGCCGAGCATGACCCACTTGTCCCACATGTCCTGCATGATGTCGGGATGTGCGCCACCGTCGACGCCGGCCCGTTTCAGCGCCTCGGCCAGGGCTGCCAGTGCCGGACGCAGGGCCTGGCCTTTGTCGCGTTCGCCGAAGCTCAGCATCGTGAAGGGGCTGCTGTGGATCACCGTGCCGTCCGGCCCCAAGGTCGTGCCGATGCGCGCCACCCCGCCGACGATCCGTGCGCGGCCGAACCGCGAGTCCAGCACGTCGAGGTGTTTCATGCCGTTGAGCACCGGGATCACCGTCGTATCGGCGCCGACCGCCGGCGCGATCGACTCCAGCGCCGACTCGAGGTCGTAGGCCTTGCACGACAGCAGCACGACGTCGTAGGGCCCGCCGAGGCGGCCGTCGCCGACCGTCTTGACGGTCAGCACCGCGTCGCCCTTGGGACTTTTGAGACGCAGTCCGTCCGCGTGGAGCTTTTCAGCGCGGCCGGCGCGCACCAAAAACGTCACGTCGGTGCCGGCCTGGTGCAGGCGGCCGCCGAAATAACCACCGACCGCACCGGCGCCGAGGATCAGGAGTTTCATGCGCCGCCTCGTTGTTCGTGACCTCAGCCCGATCGGCCGTCGAGCGACGGCCCGTCGAGCCACTCGTGCAGCCAGTCGACCAGATCGTCAGCCTGATGGTGGACATGGTCGAGCGCCTGGCCGGCAACGCGAGCGACGCTCTCGGGTGTGCGGATCCACACCGTGCGCATGCCGAGCTCGGCCGCCGGCTTGAGATTGGCGGCGATGTCGTCGAGCATCACCGCCCGCGTCGGCTCGACGCCGTAGCGGCCAACGACATCGCGGTAGATCGCCATCTCCGGCTTGGGCAGGTAGTCGGCGGCGACGATGTCGTAGATCGCCTCGAAATGGTGCGTCACCCCCAGCCGCTGCAGCACCCGCTCGGCGTGCCGCACCGTGCCGTTGGTGAACACGATCTTGCGGCCGGCCAAGCGCCGCAGCGCCTGGTCGAGCGGCGGGCTATGCGGCACCGGCGAATAGTCGATGTCGTGCACATAGTCGAGGAACTCGGTGGGCGCGATGCCGTGCTCCGTCATCAGCCCGCGCAGCGTCGTGCCGTGCTTGCGCCAGTACGTCTTCTGCAGGAGCTTGGCGTCATCGTAGTGCACGTCGAGCAGCCGCGAGATGAAGTCGCCCATCCGCCGGTCGGTCTGGGCGAACAGGTCGCAGCGCGCCGGGTACAGCGTGTTGTCGAGGTCGAACAGCCAGGTATCGGGTGGCGATGCGGTTGGCGGCGGCATGCGGGCTGATCTAGCCCCGGGCATGCTGCTTGTCGAGCGGCGGTGGCAAGCCATCTGCCTTGCGCCCCATCAGCCGCCGGAACAGGCCGATCACCAGGCGGATCATCTTGGGCAGCAGCCAGCCCATCACCAGCAGGCCCAGCGCCAGGATCACAAAGAACACGATGGCGTATTTGATCGCCACCCAGACGATGCCGACCGTGAGAATGTCGTCGAGCACCGACAGACCGATATTGCTGAACGGTTCGGGCGAGCCGTTGGCCATCACCCGCAGCCCGGTCTTGGTGGTGTGCGCGCCGGCGGCCAGGAAGCCGCCGACCAGCGCGGCGATCACGGTCACCGTCGGATCGAGTTGACCGGCCGCACCGGCCGCCAGCAGCGCACCGGCGGGGACGCGCAGGAAGGTATGGATGAAGTCATTAACCGAGTCGACGAGCGGCACCTTGTCGGCGAAGAAATTAAGGGCGTACATCAGCGCCGCCACGCCGAGCACCCAGGGCGACTGCAGCACCTGCAGGTCGGGCGGCAAGGTCATCGCGCCCGTCAGGCCGGCGACGCCCAGCATCAGCACCGTCAGGTAGGGGTTCAGCCCGCTGGCCCAGCCGGCCCCCAGGCTCAGCGCCAGGGTCGAGATCGTGTCCATCAAGTCACTCCTGCCGCCCGATGGCGACGGCGGTCAATGTAGGCCGCCGTCAATGGCGACACCATGGCGCCGCACCGATCGCAGCCAATCCTTTTCCACCAAGTGGGGAAGGTGCCGAAGGGCGGATGGAGAGCTGACGTGGTCTTTCCAATGTCGGGCGCCACGTGGGCTCCCCTCCGCCCCCTTCGGGGGCACCCGCTGCGTGGGGAGGAAGTTACCCTTTCGGCGTCACCGGCTTGAGGCTGGCCACGGCCTGGCGGACCAATGGATCGAGGCCGGCGCCGCCTTGCGCCAGGTGGGCCTGGATGGCGACCCGCATGCGCGGCTCCCAGAACTTGGCCAGGTGGTCGGCGATGCTGGCGATGGCCCTGGCCTCGCCCTCATGGGCGAAGAACTTGCCGATCTGGTTGGCCATGTAGACCAGCTTGTCAGGCGACACTGGCAGCCGCCTCCTGAACGATGCGCGCCGCGTGGGTGAAAACCTCAAAACCGTCTGGCCGCGCCACCGCCACCAGGGTGATGCCGGCAGCCTCCGCGACGCGCATCGCCAGCGCCGTCGGCGCCGACACGGCGACCATCACCGGCGCACCCATGGCGGCAGCCTTCTGCACCATCTCGACCGACACCCGGCTGGTCAGCAGCACCACACCCAGTGCCGCCGGTTCCTCGGCACGCGCCAACGCGCCTGCCAGCTTGTCGAGCGCATTGTGCCGGCCGACATCCTCGCGCAGCGCCACAAGGCCGCGCCCCGGCAGCCAAAAACCAGCCGCATGCACGGCGCCGGTCTGGCGGTTGAGCGCCTGCGCCGCCGGCAGCGCCGCCATTGCGGCGGCGATCTCCGCCGGCGTGATCCGCACGTCGCCTGTCACGACGGGCGGCAAGCGCACCGCCTCATCCAGGCTTTCGATGCCGCACAGGCCGCAGCCGGTCGGTCCGGCGATATGCCGCCACCGCTCCTGCAGCCGGTCCGCCTCGTCCTTGGTCAGCCACATCCGCAGTTCGACGCCGTCGTCGAGCGGAATCACCTCAAGGGAATCGATCTCGGCCGGATTTGCCACTACTCCTTCGCTGAGACTGAAGCCGATAGCGAAATCCTCGAGGTTTTGCGGCGTCGCCATCATCACCGCATAGCTGCCGCCATTGTAGGTGATCGACACAGCGGTTTCCTCAGGGATCGCGCGCTCACCGTCGTTGAGGCCGGTTTCGCGCCAGATTTGACGATTGACGATACGTACGGGGTCTTGCACGCATTTCTCCGGGATTCAGGGGCCTTTATTTCGCTGTGACTTTACCGCCGGCGCAGCGCAATGCCCAGCCGCCAAACGTCAGGGGTGGCTATCGCCGAAGGCGAAGCGTGACGCATGTAAGGGGGAAAGAAAGGCTGGTGCTGCCAGACAGGATTGAACTGTCGACCTCTTCATTACCAATGAAGTGCTCTACCACTGAGCTACAACAGCGAACCGGAGGCATACGGGAATCAGGCCGGAAAGCCGCGCCCGATGCGGCGATGCTTTGCCATAAGCCCCCGACCGGCGCAAGCATGCGGAGTTCGCA
>DATFGV010000661.1:0-5340 GCA_035249115.1 Vineibacter sp. | reverse complement strand
CCGGCGCACACGGCGCAGGTGCCGTTGACCTCCAGGGTCACGCCCTGCGGAGCAAAGCCACGACCGCCGGCACTGCGCGAGATGGCATCGGCCAGGGCGGGATCTTGCAACTCGTCGGCATTGCCGCAACGCGTGCAGATGAGGAAGAAGCCGCGATGGCTCTCGCCCGGCCGGGCGCAGCCGACAAAGGCATTGAGCGATTCGACGCGGTGGATCAGGCCGTGTTCGAGCAGGAAGTCGAGCGCCCGGTAGACCGTCGGCGGCGCCGAGCCTAGCCCTTCGGCGCGCAGCGACTCGAGGATGGCGTAGGCGCCGGCCGGTTTGTGGCTGGCCCAGATCAGTTCGAACACCCGGCGGCGCAGGTCGGTAAAGCGCGCGCCGCGCCTGCGGCAGACGTCTTCCGCCAGGCTCAGCGCGTCTTCGATGCAGTGGGCGTGATCATGCTGCGCGCCCGGCTGCAAGCGCTCAGCTGCTGCATGGCCGCCGTGTTTCATCGCGTCAATGCCGCCCGTGGGTCGCGCTTGGGCGCACTTGCGGTGTAGCGGCGCATCGCCCTTCCCGTCGCCGTTGCCATTGGCGCGACTATACGCGGGCCGGCGGACGGCTGCTACCCGCTGCCGTGGTGCACGCGCTGGGGCCGCGCCACGCTGTGGCGCGTCATGTGCCGTTGCATGCAAAGACGCGCCGCTGGAGCGGCGCGCCCCCACCGTCTGGTCGCAGTGCTGCGTTTCCCGTCAGATCATGTCGTGGTGATGCGCGCCATCAGCGCGTCAAGCGCTGCCTGGAAGCGCTGCGCCGCCAGTCGCGCTGGCCACGGTTCCCATGGCGTGCCGCCGTAGCGCGGCACCAACGGATCCTCGGCCGGCGGTCGCGCGGTGATCCCGAGTGCCTGCCTGATCTCCGTCACGGTCCAGCCGGCGACGTGGCGGGCTTCCGCTGCCGCGGACGCCCGGTCGGCCTCCTTGATCAGCGCCGTCCAGTCGGCGGGCAATGACGTCGGCAGACCGTAACGCACATGGATCGCCGCCTGCAGCCGCGTGTCCAGCGCCCGGTAGCCCGGCCCGAGGAACGGCTTGACCGGCGAGATCGGATCGAAGGCCATCAGGCCTTCCGACGCGTCATGCAGCAGCACGGCCAGCCGCAACCGATCGGACATGCCGGTCGACTTCTTCGCCGCCGCCAGCTCGAGCACCAGGATCGAGTGCTGCGCGACGGACAGCGGCCACTCCCAGATCGAGTGCCCGCCCCAGCGCGGCGTGCGCGACAGGCCGATGGCGATGTCCTGGTCCTCGAAGTCCAGCGGTGACGGGTTGAGCAGGTCGATGCGCCGCCCGGAGGCCAGCCGAACCCAGGCGCGCGGCGCGTCCGATGCCGAGCGGCGCGTCGTCGGCCCGCGGCTCATCGTGCCAACCCTTGCCGGCAAGAGTGCCGAACGGACTTCACCAGCATTCGCTTCATGGTGAGCCCGTCGAACCAAGAAGCGGCCTGCACTGCGTGTCGTGCGACGCCTTCATGGTTCGACAGGCTCACCATGAAGGCTGTTGCCGGCAAGTTAGCGGAAGGAAGGGGGCGAACGAGGCGTCGCGGGACATTGTCATTCATGGCGGAAGAAACTATACGCCCGGCGCGGCCCGCTGCCATGCCGCGGCCGCCGATCGGGAGTCGCGTCATGCCTGCGCCATCCACCTCCGCCTCGCCCACGACCTTTGCCGCCGCGGCGATCGAGCAGGCGCTGGCGGCCATCACTTTCGACACCAATGGCCTTGTGCCGTGCGTCGCCCAGCAGCACGACAGCGGCGAAGTGCTGATGATGGCCTGGATGAACCGCGAGTCCGTGGCCGAAACACTGCGCACCGGCCGGGTGTGCTACTGGTCGCGCGCGCGCAGCGCGCTGTGGCGCAAGGGCGAGACTTCCGGCCATGGCCAGACCCTGGTCGACCTGCGCATCGATTGCGACGGCGATACCTTGCTGGCGCTGGTCGACCAGACGGGCGTGGCTTGTCATACCGGCCGGCACAACTGCTTCTTTCGCGCCCTGCGCAACGAGTCGCTGGCCGAGATCGCGCCGGTGCTGGTCGATCCGAAGCAGATGTACGGCGCCTAGTCGTCGCGACGCGGATTCCATAACCAGCTTTGCCCACCGTCGCTGCCATCGCGCCTTGACCGGCGCGCCCGAAAGGTTCAAGAGCGGCGGCGACGCCGGCACGGTGCCGGGCTTACGGGAGCGTGTCGCGGCATTCGAACGCTTCATGGGCTATGACGCGTTCGCCGCCCGCGCCCGACGATTTGGCGTAGGAAGCGAATGAACGACGATACTGCGCGACGGTGCCTCCCCTCCCGCACCGTCCTTGATGCCGGCACCGATTTCGTGCCGCGCATTAGCCGCCGCCTGGTGCTGGTCGGCCTGCCCCTCGGCCTCGCGGCCTGCGAGACTCCGCGCACGGAAGAAAAGCTGACGCCGGAGGCCGCACGTCTGGTGCAGTGGCTGCGGGTCGGCGGCCGCGACGCGGTCCTCGACCCGGCCGCGCCACGCATCATGGGCATGGACAACGGCCAACGCGACATCCCGGTCAAGCAGCTGGCCGAGAACACCGCCAACGGACGGCTGGTGGTCAGCCTCACCAGCCTGCGCGGCCGCAACGAGCTGATTTTCCATCGCCGCCAGGGCGACTATCTCTACTTTCATCTCGCCACCGCCAACCTGGTGCGGCGAGCGAGCGCCACCTACCCGCGCCAGGGCGCGCCCAGTCGCATGACAGAGTCCTTTGCCGTCGCCGACTATCCGACGCAGGCCAACTACTGGCTCGACCAGGCGGCCCGCCGCGCGCCAGCGTGAGGCCGCGCGCCAGCTTAGTGGCGGCACGCGCCCGAGAATGACAATCCTCCCCAGCGAAAGGCTGGGGAGGTGCCCCGAAGGGGCGGAGGGGAGCCCACGAGGTCTCACAAGCAAGGACCACGTTGGCTCCCCCTCCGGCCTTCGGCCACCTCCCCCAGCTCCGCTGGGGGAGCATGACAATGGCCCGGTTGACGTGGCGGTGACGCGTGCGTCTGATCAGCCGACGAGCGAACGGGAGCGGTGATGGCCGGCGGGATTTCCATTCATATCGTCGACGTCAGCCGCGGCGTGCCGGCGGCGGGCATGCGGGTTGAGCTGGTCCGCCTCGAGGCCGGCGGGCCGGTGACCATCGCGTCGGGCGCGGTCAATGCCGGCGGACTGCTGCCATTGTCGTCGCAGATTGCCGCGACGCCGCAGGCGGTCGGCCTCTACGAGGCAGTGTTCCATGTCGGCCCCTTCTACCGCGCCCGGGGTGAGGCGCTGCCGACGCCGGCATTCGTCGAGCAGGCGACGTTCCGCTTTGGCATCGCCGAGCCGACGCAGCACTATCACCTGCCGATGAAGGTCACGCCCTGGGGCTACTCGCTGTTCCGCGGCGGCGCCTGACAGCGGCTTCAGTCACAGCCGCGCGACTGCGGCCGGCTGTCATTGTTTCGCCAAGATCGGCGTGTGACGATGCCCGATCGCCGGCCGACTGCCGGCATGTCATCACCCGTTCCTCATTGCGAGAACTGCCATGCCCGATCATCAAGGCCGCTTCGTGTGGTACGAACTGATGTCCACCGACACCGATGCCGCCAAGGCGTTCTATACCAAGGTCGTCGGCTGGGGCACGCAGGACATGCCGATGCCAGGCATGACCTACAGCATGTTCACCGCCGGCGAGGCGCCGATCGGCGGCCTGATGGCCTTGCCCGACGAGGCCAAGAAGATGGGCGCGCCGCCGCACTGGATCGGCTACGTCGCGGTCGCCGACGTCGACGCCAGCGCCGCCCGCGCCAAGAGCCTGGGCGGTGCGGTGCACGTGCCGCCGACCGACATCCCGGAAGTCGGCCGCTTCGCCGTCATTGCCGATCCGCAGTCGGCGTCGATCGCGCTGTTCAAGGGCTCGGACCCCGGACAGGGCCCGCCGGACCAGATGGCGGCGGGTCGTGTCGGCTGGCACGAGCTCGCCGCCGTCGACTGGACCAAGGCGTTCGACTTCTACAGCGCCCTGTTCGGCTGGCAGAAGGCCGACGCCATCGATATGGGCCCGATGGGCACCTATCAGTTGTACGCGTCGGGTGGCGAGGTGATTGGCGGCATGTTCAACAAACCGCCGGAAATGCCGGTGCCGGCCTGGTCGTACTACTTCAACGTCGGCCCGATCAACGCCGCGGTCCAGCGGGTCAAGGCGGCCGGCGGCAAGGTGCTGAACGGCCCGATGGAGGTGCCGGGCGGCGCCTGGATCATCCAGGGCGCCGATCCGCAGGGCGCGATGTTCGCGCTGGTCGGCAAGAAGGAGTAGCGATCCCGGCCGCTCGGTCTCGTCGCCGACTTTGCTGTCCAGGGCTCTGAAGTATGCGCTTCATGGTGAGCCCTGTCGAACCATGAAGCGACGCACCCGCAGCAGTGCGGTGGCCTTCATGGTTCGACAGGCTCACCATGAAGGCTTCGCGGGGAAGGCCAGTCGAATCAGTTGAGTTTCGCACCCGACGCCTTGACCGCCGGCTCGAAGTCCTTGACCTGCTTGTGGACGAAGGCGCTGAACTCGGCCGGCGACATCTTCGAGGCGACAATGCCCATCTCGGCGAAGCGCGCCATGATCTTGGGATCGGCCAGCACTTCGATGACGGCCTTGTTGAGTTTGGCGACCGCTGCCGCCGGCATGCCGGCAGGCGCCGAGATGCCGATGAAGTTTTCGGCCACCAGCTCGGGATAGCCCAGCTCGGTGACCAGCGGCACGTCGGGCGCGATCGACGGGCGCTGCGTCGAGGTGATCGCCAGCACCTTCAGCTTGCCGTCCTTCACCAAGGTCCAGACTTCAGGAAAGGCATTGACCGCGATCCCGAGCTGGCCGGCCATCATGTCCTGGAACATCGGCGCGGCGCCCTTGTAGGCGATGTGCTCCATGTCGAGCTTGAGCTGGCTCTTGAACATCTCGCCGACGATGTGGCCGATCGAGCCGGCGCCACCCGAGCCGAACGGCACCGGCTTGCCCTGCGCCTTGATCCAGGCGACCAGCTCCTTCATCGAGTTGGGCGGTAGGGTCGGGCTGACGGCGAAGGCGTTGGCCATCGACGCCAGGTGCGCCACATGCGTGAAGTCCCTCATCGCGTCGTAGGGCGGCGTGTCGAACATGAAGGGCGCGATCGAGATCGGCGCCGAGTTGGCCACCAACAGTGTGTGGAACTCATCGCGCGACGACAGCACGGCACGCACGCCGATCGTCGTGCCGCCGCCTGGCTTGTTGTCGACGATCACCGTCTGGCCGAGCTTCTCCGACAGGCCGGGCGACACGATGC
>DATFGV010000660.1:0-5776 GCA_035249115.1 Vineibacter sp. | reverse complement strand
GTGAAATGGCTCAGCGAGCATACTCCTGGCGACAGCGATCTCCTGACCGCTCTACATGGCTTTCAATTGCACTCTATGGTGTACTTCTTCTTTGAGAAGGTCCCTAAGACGAATAAGCTCCGGGTGGTGTTTACACTATTTGCGGCTAGAATAGATGACAGATATGATTTTGACCCGGACGAGTATTTTCCGGTTCCCAACCCCGACTACAAGAACCCGCTAAAGATCTCCAAACCTGTGGCGCCTGCTTTAGAACGCATGCTTGTCTATCATCGCAATGCAAAGCGCATGGAGAAAGCAGGGCTTGCGGCGCCTTTCGACATTAAGTCGTACTATTGGGTTGACGAAAGTTTAATGTCCCCGGCCGAGATTGATCCGGCAAAGAAGCTATGAGCCCCATGACTTGAAAATCTTGCACAGAGGCGGTCGCTGCGACTCACCGGCGACTGGTCAGCCAAGGGAAGGTCCATGAGTAAAGACGGCAAGTCATGTAACGACCAAACGGCATGATCGGGGTGCTCGCGCTGCCGATGCTCACCATATCCGTCCACCATGTCTCCGTACACCCGTCCACCATGTCCCTGTGCAGCACGTTTGTCGAACCATGAAGCGCCGCTCGACGGTCGGTGCGAGAGCCTTCATGGTTCGACAAGGCTCACCGTGAGGGCTTGCGGCGACGAGCCATGGGTAAGGTCTGTTGGCATCAGTTGTTCACAGGCGGGCCTTGTTCAGATCCATCGTCGACGTTACGCCGCTCGGCCGGGCCTTTTAGTCCGAAATACCCGCCCCTCCAGCAGCGTGTTCATCACCACCGCCCCCAGCACCACCGTGCCGCCCGCCAGGCCGGCGGCGCTGGGCGCCTCGCCGACCACCAGCCACACCCACAGCGGACCGAGCACGGTCTCCAGCAGCGCCACCAGGCTGGCCTGCGCCGCCGGCAGGTAGCGCAGGCCGATGGTGAACAGCACCAGGCCGAGCCCGACCTGCACGATGCCGAGAAAGGCGAGCCACGGCACCTCGCGCAGCGGCGCCGGAAACGGCCACGCCAACGGCAAGGCGACGATCGCCGCCATCAGACCGGCCAGCACCACCATGGGCATCATGTCGATTCCGGGCCGGGCGCGGACCACCACCATGTTGGTCGCGAAGCTGCCGGCGCACAGCACGGCCAGCAGCGAGCCGGCGATGCCGTGCGTCGACAGCGAGTCGTGGACCATCAACCCGACCCCGGCCAGAACCACCACCATCACCGCCCAGGTATGGCCGCGCACCGGCTCGCGCAGCACCAGCCACGCCATCACCGCCGCTATCAGCGGCGCTGACGCCAGCACCACCAGGACGTTGGCCACGGTTGTCTCGCGCAGCGCCAGGATGAACGTGATGAACGAGGTCGCCATGCACACCCCGCTCAGCAGCATGGCGCCGCCGGCCTGTCGCAGACCGTCAAGCGCGCGCTGTCGCTGCCAGATCGCGAGAAAGAGCCCGACGGCGATGGCCATGAACGCCGAGCGCCAGAACACGACCTCCCAGGCGCCGGCCGTCAGGGTGCGCACCACAACGCCACCGAAGCTCCAGCACAGCGCGGCGCCGGCGACCAGGGCGACGCCCAGGGCGTAGGGATGGCGGGTCATCGAGGCGGTGGGGATGGATGAAGAGGGGCGAGCCGCGTTGTTCCGGAGCCGTGCGTCAAGCGCATGGAGCGTCGTGACGGGGCAGACTGTCCTGCATGAGGCCGTTCGCTGCAATCGAAATGCGGTGGCGGGCTTCGCAATGCTGACCCGTACGGCTACAACGATCGGCAATGAGTTTGGCTACCCTCGACCTGCCGCCGTTCCGGCCGCGCTTTCCGTGGCTCACCGGCGACCTGCAGACGCTCGCCAACCGGCTGCTGCCGCCGTCGTCCCGGCTGGGCGCGGGGTCGAGCACGCGCCTGCGGCTGGCGATGGACGACGGCAGCGGCGACACCTTGCTGGCGACGCTCGATCGTCCCGAAGCCGATCGCGGCGGGCCGCTGCTGATCCTGATCCATGGGCTGACGGGATGCGAGACCAGCGCCTACATGATGGGCACGGCGCGGCATTTCCTTGCGCTCGGCCATCCCGTTGTGCGGCTCAACCTGCGCGCCGCGGGCCCGTCGCGCGCCGTGTGCGGCGATATCTACTACGCCGGCCGGTCGCAAGATTTCCGCGCGGTCCTGCGGCTGCTGCCGCCCGAGCTGACGGGCCGCGGCCTGGTGGCGGTGGGTTTCTCGCTGGGCGGCAACATGCTGCTCAAGTATCTCGGCGAGGAGGGTGCCGCGGCGTCTCTGCGCGCTGCCGCCACGGTCTGCGCGCCGATCGACCTGTCGGTGACCTGCCAGTACATGCTGCGGCCGCGCAACCGGCTGTACCATCGGTACATCATCGCTATGATGAAGCGCGAGGCGACGGGCGAGGGCGCCCGACTGACCGCGGACGAGCGCGCCGCGATCCTGGGCTGCCGCAATGTCTGGGAGTACGACGACCGCTTCATCGCGCCACGCCACGGCTTCAACGGCGCCGAAGATTACTACGACAAGAACAAGGCGCTGCGCTTCTTGCCGGCGGTCCGCGTGCCGACCCTGGTGGTGGCGGCCGCCGACGATCCGTGGATCCCGATCGACATTTACCGGCGCTTCGACTGGGCGGCGAACCGGGCGCTGACGCCGCTGCTGGCGGCGGGCGGTGGCCATGTCGGATTCCACGCTGCCGACAGCGCCGTGCCATGGCATGATCGCGCGATCGAGAGATTCATCCGGGAGACTGCGACATGATGCGCGCCGCTTTGCGACTGGCGTCGATGCTCGTCCTGCTGGGCGCCGGTGTCGCCCAGGCTGAAGACAAGGTCGGCAAGGACTGCATCTACAAGGGCAAGAAGCTGTGGGGCAAGGTGCAGGTCGTCCAATCCGGCGCCGACCTGAAGATCCAGGTGGTCACGTCGTTTGCCGATTTCAAGGTGCAGAAGGTGACGTCGTTTCCCGACTCCTGCGGCAAGTGGCAGACGGTGAACTCGTTTCCCGATCTGAAGGTGCAGATCGTCACCTCGTTTCCCGATCTGAAGATCATGTACGTCGGCAGTTTTCCCGGCGTGCCGTAGACACCCCGAATGTCGACAAGCGGTCTTTGCGACCTGACGGCGACGGAGGCGGTGGCGCTGCTGCGCGCCGGCCGGGTGTCGCCGCTTGAAATGGTCGATGCGGCCGCCGCCCGCATCGAAGCACGCGACGGCCCGATCAACGCGCTACCGATCCGCTTTTTCGAGGTCGCACGCGAGGAGGCACGGCGCTTCCGCCACGACGGCGAAGGCCGGCCAGGCTGGCTCGCCGGGCTGCCGATGGCGATCAAGGACTACAATGACGTCGGCGGCCAGCTCACGACCTGCGGCTCGCCGATCTTCGCCGATCACGTCGCCGCCACCGACGACATCACGGTCGCGACGATGCGCGCCAATGGCGCCATTCCGCTCGCCAAGTCGAACGTGCCGGAGTTCGCCGGCGCCAACACCTTCAATCCGGTGTGGGGCGCCACGCGCAACCCGTGGAACCTGGAAAAGAGCGCCGGCGGTTCATCGGGTGGCGCGGCCGCTGCCCTGGCGGCACGTCTGGTGTGGCTGGCCAATGGCAGCTGCCTCGGCGGCAGCCTGCGCATCCCGGCGTCGTTCTGCGGCGTCGTCGGGCTGCGCCCCAGCCCCGGCGTGGTGCCGCGCGGTGTCGACCTGCCGGCTTTCGACACGTTGTGGGTGGACGGGCCGCTGGGCCGCACCGTCGCCGACGTGGCGCTGTTGCTCGACGCGCAGGCCGGCCGCTCGCCGCGCGATCCGTTCTCGCTTCCGGCGCCGACACCGAGCTTCTCGGCGATGCAGGACCGGCGCCGTCCGCCGCGCCGGGTCGGTTTCAGCGCCGACCTCGGCCTGGCGAAGGTCGACACTGAAGTCGCAGCGCTGTGCCGCGCGGCGGTGCGGCGCTTCTCGGAGGCCGGCGCGGTCGTCGAGGAGACGGCGCCGGATTTTACCGGCGCCATCGAGACCTTCCAGACGCAGCGCGCGCTGCTGATCGCCGCCGTACGCGGCGAACTGCTGGAACGTCACCGCGCGCGGATCGGCGAGCACATCATCTGGAACATCGAGAAGGGCTATGCCCTGACGGCGGAACAGGTGATTCGCGCCGACCGGCAGCGCGCTTCACTGTTCCATCGTGTCGCGGCGTTCTTCGCGCAGCATGACGTTCTGGCGCTGCCGACCGTGGCGGTGCCGCCGTTTCCGGTCGCGCAGCCCTATCCGACGGAGATCGGCGGCCAGAAGCTCGAGTCGTACATCGACTGGATGTTCCTGACCTTCGTTATCACGCTCACCAGCTGCCCGGCGATCTCCGTGCCCTGCGGCTTCACCCGCGACGGCCTGCCGGTCGGCCTGCAGTTGGTCGGGCGGCCGCACGGCGACGGGTTGTTGCTCGGCCACGCGCGCGTGCTCGAGGACGTCCTCGGGATCGCGGCCTTGGCGCCGGCTGTGGCCGACGGCGGTCGTGCCGGCTGAAGCAATTTCTGCCTGCTGTGGGGCATCACCGGCGATCAGAGCCATCTCCCAGCCTGCGCGGGGACAAGTGTGTTGGTCCGCTCTAAACCTCGATCGCGAGCGGCGCGGCGGGCCAGCCGTCGCGCAGCAGCGCCGCCAGCAGCCGTGCCAGGTGGCGTGGCACGAAACGGTCCTTCGAGGCGGTGATCTCGTCGACCGACCACCAGCGGAAGCCGCGAAAGTTGTCGTGCTCCTCGGCGGTGAGGTGTAGCGGCGCCGGCTCGAAGGCATCGACCCGCTGGGCGTAGACCCGCGCCACGGTCATCAGCTGCTCACCGTCGCGCTCGATCGCCTTCTCGCCGGTCCATACCCAGCGCCCCGAATCGGCGAGGTGAAGGCCGGTCTCCTCCCGGATCTCGCGCCGCAGGGCGTCTTCGAACGTTTCGCCGGGGTCGAGCGAGCCGCCCGGGGTGACCCAGAACGTTGGCCGCGTCGCACCGTCGGTATCGCACAGCACGATGCGGCGGCCCGCCAGCCGCATCAGCAGCACCCGATCCTGCGGATCGATCAGCAATGCGCGCGACGATGCAACGGTACGCACGAAGCTGTCACTTGCCCCGCAGCAACCTGGCCGCGTCGACGGCGCCGTAGGTGAGGATGCCGTCGCATCCGGCGCGCTTGAAGCAACCGAGCGTCTCGAGCAGCACCTTCTCCCAGACCAGCCAGCCGCGGTCGGCGGCACCGCGCAGCATGGCGTACTCGCCGCTCACCTGGTAGGCGTAGGTCGGCACGCCGAAGGCGTCCTTCACCCGGCGCACGATGTCGAGATAGGGCAGGCCCGGCTTGACCATCACCATGTCGGCGCCTTCGTCGATGTCGTGCCCGACCTCGCGCAGCGCCTCGTCGGAATTGGCCGGATCCATCTGGTAGGTCTTCTTGTCGCCCTTGAGTGCGCCGGAGCTGCCGATGGCGTCGCGGAACGGGTTGTAGAACGCGGACGCGTACTTGGCGGCATAGGACATGATTTGCACGTGCGAGTAGCCGGCCCGGTCCATCGCCTTGCGGAAGGCACCGATGCGGCCGTCCATCATGTCGGACGGCGCCTGAACGTCGCAGCCGGCCTCGCTCTGCACCAGCGCCTGCTTGATCATCACCTCGACCGACTCGTCGTTCAGGATCTCGCCGTCGCGCACCAGGCCGTCATGGCCATCGGCATTGAATGGATCGAGTGCCACATCGCACACGATGC
>DATFGV010000659.1:0-5197 GCA_035249115.1 Vineibacter sp. | reverse complement strand
CTTTGCGCCGACGCCGGCAACGCCACCAGCAGCAACAGAACACCGAACACGATGCGCGCCATCGTCGCCCCCCGTCTTGCCCCGGCGCTTGGCGCGCGAGCGCATGGTCCGCTCGGCTCCCGCCGGCGCCGCACACACGCGTTCGCTCCCCTCGGCCTGGACGTCGCGTCTCACGAAGATTGGCCGACTCAGCTCAGCGCGCGCAAGACGACCACCGCGAGAACCCCGACCACCACCGTCGCGAGCAGCGGCAGGCGCAGGGCGGCGAGCATCGTCACCGCCGCCGCCATGGTCTCCGGCCAGCCGGTGGCGAGCGCGGTGGGCGCGATGACGGCGACCAGCACCGCCGGCGGGATGGCGTCGAACGCCGCCTTGGCCCGGCCGCGCAGCACCAAGCGACCGGCCAGCAGGAAGCCCGCGATGCGCGTCGCGTAGGTGACCACCGCCATGGCAACGATCGCGGCAAGGGTCGTCGCGTCGACGCTCATGACACCGCCCGCCCCGGCGGCGCGAAGAACGCCGCCGCGGCGATCCCGGCCGCGGCGCCGGCGGCGACATGCCATGGCGGCCCGAGCGCGACGTAGCTCAGCGCCGAAGCGATGGCGCTGGCGATCACGGCGATGGCCGTGGCACGCCCCTGCCACAGGCCGGCGATCAGTCCGATGAACAACGCGGTGAAGGCGAAGTCGGCGCCCAGCCGCTTCGGATCGCCGAGGAAAGAGCCCAGCCAGGCGCCGAGGAAAGTGGCCGCGATCCACACCGCCGGCAGGATGCCGGCGACCGCGAACCAGTAGGCAGGCGCAATCCCCTGCCGCAACGCCCTCCGTTCGGCCAGCGCCCAAGCCTCATCGGTCAAGCACCACGCGGCGGCAAGACGTTGCGGCCACGAGAAACTGCCGATCTTCGGCGCCAGCGACGCGCCCATCAGCACGTGACGCGCGTTGATCAGCAAGGTGGACAGCGCCAGCGCCACGACCGGCACCGGATAGGTCCACAGCTCCAGCGCCGCGAATTGCGCACCGCCGGCGAACACCAGGATCGACATCAGCCCGGCCTCGGCGATCGACAGCCCCTTGCCGACCGCCAGGGCGCCGAACAGGGCCGCGATTGGCACGCAGGCGATCATCGCCGGCAGGATGTCGCGCAGCCCGTCGCCGGCCGTTGCGACGAGCGGCCGCGGATCAGCCACTTGCGGTGCGGTCATGCCGCCACGGCCAGCCGGTAGGCGCCCGGAGTCACGCCGACCCGCGCCTTGAAGGCACGGGTCAGGTGCGGCTGATCGCAGAAGCCGGTGGCGGTGGCGACGTCGGCCGGCGCTTCGCCGCGCCGCAGGCGCGCCTTGGCCCGCTCGATCCGGAGGTTGACCCGCCAGGCATGCGGCGTCAGCCCGGTGGCGCGGCGAAAGGCGCGGATCAGATGGTATGGCGACAGGCCGGCCTCGGTCGCCAGCGCCGCAAGCGGCAGGTCCGCGGCGGCGCGATCGGCCAGCAGGGCCTTCACACGCCCGACCGCGCCGGCTTCGCGTCCGGTGGCGGTCGGCGCAATGCACGCGTGGTGCACCAGGCAGTGGCAATAGGCCCGCGTCAGCAGCTCATCGGCGGCCAGCGGATCGGCGCCGTGCTCCATGGCGCAGTGCGCCGCCTCGACCAACGCAGCACCCGGCGGATCGCGGACCACCGGTTCGGCGAAATACGGCGTGCCAATCCCCGTCCGGCCCGACAGCTGCGCCGCGATGTCTTGCAGCAGCGCGACGGACGGGTAGGTCATGCGGTAGCGGTAGCCACCGCCATACGGTTCGCCGTCATGCACCTCGTGCGGATGGACGAACACGAGATCGTCGGGACAGGCGTAGTGGCGCGCGCCGCGCACGCGCCAGGTTTCGCAGCCCGCGACGATGGCGCCGATGACGTAGGTGTCGTGGGTATGCAGGGCGTAGCGATGGGTGCGGAAAGTCGCGGCCAGGCACTCCAGGCCGCCGAAGCGATCGACCGTGAAAAAGCGCGCCTGTTCGCCGCCCGCCAGTGGCGCCATGGCCATGGCGTCGGCTTGGGTTATCCCGTCCATTGGACAACTGTAGAGCCGATGGCGCACGCCGCGTCTTGAACAAAATTGTCCCGCTCGCGACCGGCTTGGCCGGTCAATCGACGCCTACAGGGGCTGTTCCGGCATGTCGAGCGGCGCGGCGGCAGGCAGGGGGCGCGGCACCGCCCGGCACAGTTCGTCGCGAAAGGCCGGTGAAACAGAGGTCTCCACATATTGTTCTGGCCAGCGGCGGGCGCCGTCGATCGCCAGGAAGGCAGCGCGCAGTGCTTCGATCGACATAGCGTCGCCTTCGCCCGCCAGTGCCTGGGCCCACGGCACCAACAGGCTTTCCATGGCGGCGTACGCCTGCTTGTCGGGATCGGTCGGCGCGCCGGTCGAAGCGGCTGCGGCAATGCGCGCCACCAGGCGCTGCCGATGCGCCGGAGCAAACTCGCCCCAGGCCGACAGCATGCGCTCGGCCGCCGCCGACAATCGCGGGTCAACGATCAGTGGCACGACGGCAGGTTCGTTCTGCGGCGCTGTCATCAGCTCGTCATTGGCCAAGGCCATGTGTCCGGCGCCGACACCTAGGCAGCGCGCCGCAGGCGCCGCTGCTCGGCCCGCGAGATGGCGTGCTCCAGCGCCACGGCGCTGCCCAACAGCGCGCGTCGCTCGACCTGCGCCAGTGCGTCGGCTTGGATCGCGGCCCGCTCGGCCTGGTCGATCAGATCGGCGGCCGCCGGCGGCCGGCCCGGCAGCAGGGCCAGGTGCAGCGCCGCCAGTCGCGGCTCACCCAGCACCTCGGCGAAGCTCGGCGGCGACCAGTCGGCCAGCCGCTCAAGCTCTTCCTCGAGGCTCTGCAACACATTGGGCGGTGCCGTCTCTTCCGGCGTCCAGAACAGGCCCCGCCGCTGCGCGGCCAGACCTGTGGTCGTGCGGCTGCTGAGCGCGTTGAGCGGGATCGCCAGCGCCATGCCGGCGACGATCGGCGCCACCCACCACAGGAAGTCGATGGCGTACCAAAACACCACGCCGCCCCAAAGCAGGCCGATCAGGCTGTGCACGGCATGCCGGCGCGCCGCTTCCGACCAGGCGACGCCTCGGTCATCGCGCCTCTGCGCGTTCCAGCCGACGCTGCGGCCGGCCAGGATGGTGAGCACGAAGGTGCTGTGGAACAGCATCATCACCGGCGCCAGCAGAACCGAAAAGACCATTTCGACGGCGGCGCTGGCCAGCAGCCGCGTGCCACCGCCAAAGGCGCGCCGCCGCCGCCGGCTGGCCAGTGCCAGCGCGAGACTCAGCAGCTTGGGCAGCAACAGCACTGATGCCGTCGCCGCCAGCAGCGCATGGCTTTCGAGCGGGCGGAACTCCGGCCAGATCGGGAACAGGTTGTAACCCGGCAGGAAGTAGGCGTGGCCGGTGATCGCCTGCTGGATCACGACGTAGCTGCTGAGGAAAAGCAGCAGCAGCCACAGCGGCGAGGCGACGAACGCCAGCACGCCCATGGCGAGATGCAGGCGGCTGACCCAGTGCAGGCGCGGCGCCGGCAGGATGCGGGCGTGCTGCAGGTTGCCCTGCGCCCAGCGCCGGTCACGCACGGCGTAGTCGACGATGTTGGAGGGGATCTCCTCGAAGCTGCCGCGCAGTTCCGGCAGGAAGAAGACGTGCCAACCGCCGCGGCGCATGCACGCCGCCTCGACGAAATCATGGCTCATGATCTCGCCGCCCAGCGGCGGCTTGCCCGGCAGCCGGGGCAGGCCGCAATGCGCCGCGAAGGGGCGCACCCGCAGGATGGCGTTGTGGCCGTAGTAGTTGCCTTCGCCCGCCCACCAGAAGCTGTGGCCGACCGCCAGCAGCGGACCGTACAGCCGGCTGGCGAATTGCAGCCAGCGCGCGAACAGGGTCGTGCGGTTGGCCGCGATCGCCAAGGTCTGGATGATGCCCGTCCTGGGGTTGGCCTCCATCAGTCCCGCCAGGCGCACGATGGTGTCGCCAGCCATGACGCTGTCGGCATCAAGCACGATGAAGCACTCGTAGGCCGCGCCGTGATTCTGAACCCAGTCGGCGATGTTACCGGCCTTGCGCCCGGTATTGGCGGCGCGATGGCGGTAGAACAGCCGACCGCCGGCACCGAGTCGACGGCAGGTGTCGTGCCACAGCGCCTCCTCGGCCACCCAGATGTCGGGATCGGTGGTGTCGCTCAGCACGAAGAAGTCGAACTGCGCCAGCTGCCCGGTCGACTCCAGTGAGCGATACGTGGCGATCAGGCCGGCGAAGACACGGCTGGTGTCCTCGTTGTAGATCGGCATCACGATGGCGGAGCGGATGTCGAGCGCGGCCAATGGGCCGTCGGCGGCGCTCTCGCGCCGCAACGTCACCGGATGCCGCCTCAGCAGCGATAGCACGAAGCCCGCGACCGCCGCCCAGAACGACACCGTGATCCAGGCGAAACTCAGGGCGAACACCGCCAGCACGATGCCTTCGGCCACCGTGAGGTTGTTGGTGTTCAGCACGACCGCCATCAGCCAGGTGGCGCCGGTCGTGGCGGCGAGCACCAGCGCGCCCATCAGGCCGCGTCGCCAGAAGGCCCATCGCGCCTTGGAGTCGAGCCGCAGCATGGTCACGGCCGCCAGCGATACGTCCAGGTTTCGGTCAGCGGCTCGTCATAGAGATGCAGAAAGGCGCGCATCTCGATCGGTTTCTTGCCGTCGGGTTCGATATCGGCGATCAGCCGCCAGGCGCGCGTCGTATCGATCGGCAGCAATTGCGTGTTCAACAGCTTGCCCGTCGCGACGCTTACCCGGACGGTGACCGGATGCTCGGGCCGCAAGTTGGCCAGCTCGCCACCGGCAAAATCGACGATCACGCGGCGCGCCGTCTTGGACGGCTTGCCGGTGCCGTAGAGATCCGAGACGCCGACCCGCGTCGCCACGGCGCGGCCGCCCGGCGGCAGGCGCGCCGCCTCGGCGAAGGCGTGCAGGCGATAGCGCAGCTCGAGGCGCTCGCCGGGCTTGACCGGCGCCTTGTTGACCCAGAACGCAACGATGTTGTCGTGGATCTCCGAGTCGGTGGGGATCTGGATCAACCGCACCTCGCCGTCGCCCCACTCGCCCAGCGGCTCGACCCACAGGCTGGGCCGTCGGTGATAGAGCGCCTGCAGGTCCTGGTAGTGGTC
>DATFGV010000658.1:0-3680 GCA_035249115.1 Vineibacter sp. | reverse complement strand
TACGCGGAGCTGCAAGCGCGCGGCGTCAAGGTGACCACGGCATCGGGCGCCACAGCGGTGACGGTGGCGCACAGCGCGCTGGGCGCGATCATCACGCTCAACCGTCGCTTCCCGCTGCTGGCCGATGCGCAGCGCCGGCATGCCTGGGAACCGCGTCTCGGCGAGCGTTCGCCGCGCGACCTCAAGGGCCAGTGCGCCGTCATCGTCGGCCTGGGACCCATCGGACGCCATCTGGCGGCGCTGCTGAAGATGCTGGGCATGAGTGTGATCGGCGTGCGCCGTAGCGTCGAGCCCGTGCCACCTTGTGACGAGACGATCACCTACGAACGGCTGACCAACGCCCTGCCACGGGCCGACTGGCTGATCCTGTGCTGCCCGGCCTCGCCGACCACGCGCGGGCTGGCCAACGCCGCCGCCTTCGCGGCCCTGCCCACGGGCGCCTGCCTGCTCAACATCGCGCGTGGCGAGGTGGCGGTCGAACGCGACGTCATCGACGCGCTGGCCGGCGGCCGGCTGGCGGGCGCCTATCTCGATGTCTTCGAGCGCGAGCCGCTGGATGCAGCCTCGCCGCTGTGGGACATGCCCAACGTCATCATCTCGCCGCACACCGCCAGTCATTCGCAGGGCCAGAACGAGGCGATCTTCGACATTTTCCTGGAGAACCTCGACAACTGGCGCCACGGTCGGCGGCTGCGCAACGATATTACCGATCTCGCCTGATTGACGGGCCAACCAGGCCCTTGGCTTATCTGTTACATTAGATATGGATCACAGGTCCCTGATCAGGCTATATTATCCGTAAGTTCGCGCGGTCTCGGAGCCGGGCGGCGGAGTTCACGGAGCGTAGTGCGTACGAGGAGAGTCGAATGCGCGTAGTAGCCACCATCCTGGCCGCCACCCTGGCCATGCCGGCGATCGCCCAGGTACCAGACTGCGAAAAACTGACGGACAAGATCAAGGCGCAGCAGGAGCAGATCTTCCGCCTCAACGTGACCGCGATCGCCCACGCGGTGCCGAAGAGCACCGCCAACAGTATTGACACGCGGCTGCAGACATTGACCGTAGTGACGGCGATGCAGGCCAACGTGCAGGTCGCCATCGCGAGCAAGTGCGATGTCCGTTCGGTCGTCATCGACCACGACCCGGACGGCGCCAAGGCGCAGGAATGCGGCGCCAAGATCGGTGCCGCCTTGCAGCAGACCAACAAGGGGAGCCTGGCGGCGGCCTATCGCTTCCCGGCCTGCGGCGGCCAGTTCGAGGAACTGGCGTTGGCGGCCGAGGGCGAAGCGACCAAGCCCACCAAGCCGGCGGCCGCTCCGGGGGCAACGGCACCGGCCACCAAGGCGAGCGGCGATCCGCAGGACGACTGGCGCAAGCGCATCGCCGCCTACACCGCCAAGCGGGCCGCCTGCCGCGAAACCCATTCCGACGACGAAGGCGCGGTCGCCCGCTGCGCCGGCCCGATCCCGGCGCCGCCGCGGTAGGCGAGGCGACCCAGGGAGCCTGTCGGTCGGGGCACAGCAAATAGGTCCCGCGACCGACGCTGGCAACGCACTCGCGGACGGTGGCCCACACCGTCACTGGCAGTGGAGCGAAGCGAGACATCCAGGGATCGCTCCTGGATCTTACGCTGCGCTCGGGATGACGATCGGCGCGCTTCGTTTCACGAAGTCATTGGGACATCATCGTCGAAACCGGCTGGTACTCGGGCCTGCGGTAGTCACCACACGGTAAGCTGGTAAGTCCGCGCTTGAAATACCATGGCTTTAAGCGCCGCTGGTCATGGAATTTTTGGACCGGTACGGGGGTACATTGACCAGCGATACCATGACGCCAGGGGCCTCTGGGTTCGTTCGGGGGCCTGCCCCAGAGCCCGGGTCCGGTCACCACCTCCCGGCCCCTCCGCCCGGCGCAATCGTCTAGTAGGCGCCGGCGCCCTGCCCTACAGGATATTGAGGGCGGTATCGCTACAGCAGTTCGACCCCCAGATGGTCGGCGAGGTGGCGCACGGCGTGCACGTTGCGGCGGGTGGCATTGCGCGGGTCGTCGGGGACATGGGTCTCGATCGACGCCAGCACTTCGCGCGACCTGGTGCCCGCCAGCAGCACCGGCAGCAGGCCGGCAAAGTCGACGTCGCCATGGCCGATCGACACGGTCTTGCCGGTGGCGGCGCTGCGGTCCTTCAGGTGGATGCTGTCGGTGCGCGGCGCCAGCGCGCGCAATTGCGCCACCGTCGGCGGCGCGCCCTGGCCGTAGGCATTGCAGATGTCGACCAGCGGCCGGATGCGTGGATGCGAAAAGGTGTTGAGCACCGCCTCGAGCTCGGCGATGCCGCCGACGTTGCACACCGGCTCGTTCTCGATCTGCAGGTCGACGCCGTATTCGTCGCCGAGGTCGCACAGCGCCTTGAACGGCGCGGCGAGATCGCCCGGCGCGAAGCCGTCGTAGGCCAACCAGCTGAAGACGCGCAGGCGCGTGGCGCCCAGCAGCAAGGCGATGTCGATAGCGTGGCGGAAAGGATCGGGCGACGGGCAGGACGCCGGGTCGAAGGCGAAATCGACCTTGCCGCCGTTCACGCTCTTGCCCGGCGCCAACCATTTCAGCACCGGCGAGGTGAAGGTCGGCACCGTGATGCCAGCCTGGCGCAGGCGGCTGCCGATCGCCGCCACCTCCTCCAAGGTCATGCCCATCAGGTTGCGGCCGTCGACCGTGCGCATGTCCAGGCGCTTGACGCCGGTCTCGGCACAAAACGACAGCATGTCGTCCAGGCTAGGCCCGATCTCGTCGCCGATCACCGACAGCAGCAGGCGGGGCATGGTCATGGCGGAAGTCCGTTGGCTCAATGTGACTGTCGCGCGTGATCGAGATTGCCGTCGTGACAATGCCAGTCGCGTCCGCCTACCCCTCCTTGCGCAACTCCGCGAACACCTCCTTGGCGGTCAGCAACGCCTCGCGCACGGCCGGCAGGCCGACATAGCCCGCCATGTGCAGCAGCGCCTCCGATAGCTCGTCTTCGGTCCAGCCCTGGCGGCGCGCCATGCGCAGGTGGATCTTGAGCTCCGGCAAGGCGTGCGTGGCGGTGTCGGACACGACGCAGATCAGCGCCCGCGTCTTCATGTCGAGACCCGGCCGCGACCACAACATGCCGAACACCGCTTCGCGGGAGTAGTCGCCGAACTTCTTCATCATCGGATCGTCGTAGACGGTGCTGGCCATCGTGTCGGCGTACTTCTCGCCCATCAGCTGGCGTCGGATCTCGGTGCCCTTCTTGTAAAGCTCGCTTTCGGCCATATCGTTCCCTCCGTGGTGTCGGCGCCAGCCTAGCGTACGCGCGGCGATCGGCAAACGCCGGCCGATTGTCTCGGCGCAATCGGCCGCTTGGGCGCTGCGGGCGCGACGCGCTATGGTCGCGTCGCCGCCAGGAAGGAAGCCGCATGCTGCCATCGCAACGCGCCCTGTTCGATCTGCCGCGCGAGATCTGCTACCTCAACGCCGCCGCCTGGAGCCCGCTGCCGCGCGCCGTGCAGGCCGCCGGCCGCGAGGGCGTGGCGCGCAAAGGCCAGCCCTGGACGCTCGATCCGGCGTTCGCCTCGCGGCAGCACGAGCGCGCGCGGCGCGCCGCGGCGGCGCTGGTCAATGCCGAGCCCGATGACATCGCGCTGATCCCGTCGGTCGGCTAC
>DATFGV010000657.1:0-13760 GCA_035249115.1 Vineibacter sp. | reverse complement strand
GTCGGGCAAGCTGGTATCGGCCGCCAAGGTGGCGTTTGCCGGCGAGATCACCGAGAGCAACGAAGACCTGATGGAGAATCCGCGCTGGCTGGAGGAGGACATGTACGGCAAGGGCTGGTTCGTGGTGCTCAAGCCGGATGTGCCGGCCTCGGCGCGCGCCGCGCTCCTGACCGCGGCCGACGCGGTGCCGGGTTTCCTCGAGCTGATGGCGCGCGAGAAGTTCGAGGATTGCGGTCAAAGGTAGCGCGCCCGATCAGTCCGTTGCATACAGCCGCAGCGGCCGACCCTTGCGGTCGAAGAAGGCGCCCTCATTGACCGTGGCGTGGTCGGCGATGACGCGCGCCTGGATATCCTGCAAGCGGCGCTTCGCCTCGGCGTCCGACAACGGCCCGCCAGTGTCGGCCGCCGCGGCGAAGACGGCGACCGCGTTCCACGACAGCCGCGACTGATCGAGCAGCTTGCGGAATGCCGCCCAATCCAGTTCGTTGCCGATGACGTTGGCGCAGGACGACCCGAGCGGCCAGATGGTCCGCGCGTCGGTCCGTACCAGCAGCAACAGCGCGGTGAAGCCCTTGGTCGCGGCAAAGGTTTCGCGCAACCAGGCATCGAACGCCGCCGACACGTCAGAAATCCACCACCGACTGAAAGGTCGGCGCGTCGCTCGCCATCAGCGACAGGAAGTCGGTGTTGAAACGGCCGCGGTACCATGCCTCGAACGACGCGAAGGCCAGCAGCGGCGCTTGCGACGACGGTGGTGGCTGCTCGGAAGGCAGCGGCCGACCGGCTGTGGAGATGGCGGCGGCCGTCGGTCGCAGGCGCTCGCGCAACTCGGCAAAACTGCTGTCAGCGTCGGTCCAGCCGGTGCGGGCGCAGACGTGGTCGAGCCCGGCCTCGATCGCCGGCCCCTCCTCGGCGACGCCGGCCATGGCGCCCGCCATACCGCTCAACAAATTGAGGCGCCGGTAGGCGGCGACCCGCGCGGCTTCGAGCTGCGCCACCCGGTCGCGCGACTCCAGGCGATAGTCGGCCTCGATCCGTGCCGCCCGTTGTGCCTGGTATTCGAGGTCGCGCAAGAACACCGGCGCGATCGGGCCCGGGACAGACGTCATCAGAACCGCACGGTTCCCGAGAGATTGAACCGCCAGCGGTCGCGCTGCGCACCACGGTCGGTGTATTGGCGCGCCGCCTCGACCTGGAAATCGAGGTCGCGGCCGACCGGTTGCGTGCCGGCGAGCGTCGTGCGTAGGCCGAAGCCAAGCGACGTTGCGCCGGTGCTGGCGCGCTCGCCGATGCCGGGCTTTTCGATATAGACCTTGACGCGCGCCGCGAAGACGTAAGGCACAACGAGTCCGCGCACCGGCGCGCGCTCGAAGCTGTCGGAATACTGCAGTTCCGCCCGCGCCACCCAGCCATGGTCGCCGGCGAAGGTCGCCAGGTCATAGCCGCTCAGCCGGCGGGGTCCACCCAGGGTGAACTGTTCGGCGTTGACCAGTGGTCCACTGAACGAATATTGGCCGTAGAACGTCGCGTCGAAGCTGAAGGACGCGGGCAGGCGCTGCAGCATCCGAGCGACGACCTCGGCCTTCGTGAAGTCGTCGTCCGCCAGGGCACGCGAGATCGGCTTGTCCACCGTGGCGTCACGACGGCCGCGGCTGCCGAAAATCCTTAGCCCCTGCGAAAGGTCGCCGCCCAGCCAGACCGAGGTCTCGGTGTCCAACGTGCGTGACCAGGTGGCGCCCAGCCGCACAGGGCGGATGCGGTCCTGGTAGAGGACGGCGATGAACTGCGGCGCCTGCTGCTCCTCGTTGATCACCTCGAAGCTCAGCCGCGGCGTCAGGTTCTCGTTGCGCGAGCGGATCAGCGGATAGGCCAGGCGGAAGGACACGCGGGCGTAGTCGCTTTCGGTCTTCAGCGAACCGGGTGGCAGGCGCGGCTTAGTGGTCGACACCGTGCCTTCGACGTTGAACGTCAACCCATCGTTGCCCAGCGGCACCATGATGCCGATCGACCCCAGCCGACGGGCGCTATCCGAGCCGATTCCGCCTTCGGAGGGAGAACCCGAGACGTTGGCGTAAACTTGCTCGCCAAAGCCGAACACGGAATTGACGGCGGCGCTGGCGCTGAGGGCCGTCCGGCCGAAAGCACGGGCATAGCCATTGTCGAAGCCGAGCTCGGCGCTGACCGGCCGATGCTCGCCGGCCAAGACCAGTTTGACTCCGCCGGTTTCCCCGCCCGGTGTGATGGTGGACCGCAACGCGGTACCGGGAGTGTCGCCGGCCAGCAAGAGCTTGCGTTCCAAGGCACCAATGGTCAGCCGCCGGTCACCGACGACGCCCGAGAGCAGCGTTTCGATCCGCCGCCGGATCGCGCTCGGCAGCTGCGCGGCGTCGACCGACTCGATAAATCCCTCGACGACCCTCAGCCGCAAGGTGCCGCCGTCACGCACCTGCTGCGGCGGGATCACCACCCGGGTCAGGAAATAGCCCTGCCGCGTGTAGTAGCGCTCGATCGCGGCCGCGATCTCGTACACCTTGGTAACTGGTATGCGCTGACCGGCGACGCCGGCGACGGCGGCGGCCGTGTCACTGTCGAGTTGCAAGTAGCCACCCTCGACCTCGATCCGGCCAACGGTCAGCTCGACCCGCTCGGAGCCCGGTGGCGCGGCGGCGGGTTGGGTTTCCGGAAAGATCACGCCGGACGGAATCGCCTGCGGCGCCGGCGCACTGCTGCGCGGCGCCAGCTGGCCGGGCGACGGCGTCTGCGCCAATGAGGCAACACTCAGGACGCTTGCCAGCAATCCGACGCCACCAGCGATCCAAACCTTCAGCTGCATGCCCCGACTTCGCCGACCAAGCCCCGATTGCCAGTCAATGGAGCACGAAAACCGTCGCCGCGCACGGCAAGAGCGTGTCGTTATCAAAAAAACGGACCGGGAAACGAGCGACAATCGATCGCCGGCCGCAGCATCGCGACCAAGGTCCCGCCACGACATCCCGTGTGGCGCCAGCGCCCCTCCGCGGCCAGCCAAATCAATCGGCATTCGATCGGCGCCCGCCTAGAACCGCCCCGGCTCAAGGCGGAAAATATCGGGCTTGAGGCGGTCGGCAATATAGCTGACGCGCAGGCTGACCGGCACGCCGGCCTGCGGTGCCGCTTCGAGCTGGCCCTCGGCCTTTCGCTCGACCGTCACTCCCTCAGCCAGCACCTGCACGGCACCGGTTTTGTCGTCCTCGCCGCCAAACAGCAACAAGCTCGCCGGTCCGATCGGAATACCCAGATTGACCCGTCCGTCCCGCCAACTGAACTGGTTGAAATAGTTCACCAGTTGGACGCCAGCGACCAGATAGGGGGCGGTGTCGGCCTTGCCGGCCGCACCGTCGTGGGCCCATTGCACGTTCACCTGGATGAGCTTCTTCGACTGATAGCCGAGTATGAACACCGCTGTCGCCGCTCCTGGACCGGGGTCAAGCGATGGCAACGACACGATCAGCGCCGTGGTGCGCTCGATGGCGTTGGGTGTGGCCCGGATGTCGTCGGGTTTGACGGCGAAATCCTTGTGGATGGCGCCGCGCACTTCCGCCTCGGTCATACCGAACTTGGCCGATCGGAAACCGGTGACGGCGTAGGCGGGTTTGGCTGGTTCGCCCGCCGCCGGAGCGGCGGGCTTCGCCGATCCGACAGGCGGCGCGGCGGTCGCCGGCTTGGCATCACCCGACGGCGCCGGCCCGCCACTGGCCGGCTGTGCCCAAGCCGGCATCACGAGCTGTGGCAGGACGGCCAGCAGAATCGCCAAAAGTATACGCTGCATCGACGCCACGCTCCTCATCGCGCCCAGTGCCACAGTGTAGCGCCGGCGCGATCAGGCGCCAATCGTAGCATCCGCGGTTGTGGCACTGTCCTGCACGTTGTGCCGCCTGGGGCACGACCGCTCGCCACCACCCGCCAATGCCCGTGGCAGGTCGATGCGGCAGGACCGCACGGCGACAATCGTCAATAGATATCGACGCGCCGCCGACGGCCGCGTCGGATCGCCCAGGCGAGCAAGAAGCGGGAGATCAGGACGACTGCGAAACCCGCGAGCGTCACCGCGACTGCGCCCTCGATCGCAGCCCGGGTCAGCCCGATTGAATAGGCCACCGCGGCCGCGGCACCAAGGCAAGCGCCGGCGAAGATCAGGCTGAACCACCACAGGACGAGGCACGCCCGCTCATACCAGCGCAGGCGCGCTCGCCAGTGAACGCCATGTGGCCAAAACTTCATGACCGCTCACCCAGCCGGCAATCGCGCGCGGCAGTACGGATGCGCCGGCAGGCACAACGTCGATCGACGCCGCCCCGGCCATCCGGTGACGCGGCGTGGATGCGTCCTTGTTCAGCGACATGCGACATCGCATGGCTCCATGAAATGCCGCCGGGCTGCTCGGCCAACCCGACGGTCAACGCAGAGAATCTGTCAACCGGACCGATCGTTCAAAACGGTCCCGGCGACGGTCGACCTAATACGGCGCGAGGATGAATATCATCGCCAACACCACACAAACGCAGGCTTGCATGATCACCGGGCGGAATCGCGACGCCGACACCGATCCCACCGGCGTCGGCGCGTTGCGCCCTTCCTCGGCAATCAGCAATTTGCGGATCGACTGGTTGATCCGGTGTGACTCGGAATCGGTGACGACGCGAACCGGCACCACGTCGGCGCCCCTGGGGGCGAGCGGTATTGGCGCATCGCGCCGGCTCAAGGCCATGGCTTGTGTCGTGGCCGCTGCCGGCCGCGGCAACATTGGAACCAGAGCCCGCCGCTGTGCCAGCTCGGCCAGCATTGCCTTTTCCGACTCGTCCAGGCGCAAGGCGCTGCCGACCTTGTCGAGAAAGCTGGCCGATACCTGGATGTCGCGTCCCTGCTCGAACCACGTGTACCAGGTGACGCTGACGCCAGCGAGCTGTGCTACCTCTTCGCGCCGCAGCCCCGGCGTCCGGCGCCGCGTGCCCACGGGCAAGCCGACGTCCTGCGGTTTGGTCCGCATCCGCCGCTCACGGACGAACTCCGCCAAGCTGCGCCGCTCCTCGGTGCGTTGCAAATTCAGCATGGCCGTTGAACACGCACTGGACCATCACACGCGCGCTCCGCAAGCCGGGTGGTTCGCGCAGACATAACAGCATCAGACCTGGTAGGTACTATTACCGGCCAGGCCGCATTGGAGCGCCAAGAGGCTGGTTGCCGCGCGTCCCTACCGACCCAGGCAATGCGAGGCTTTTGCCGCGCCATACGGACGCAGGGGGCAAAACGCCGCAAATGCGGGCGTAGGTCGCCGTTCTCGTGGCCGCGCCGCAATACCGTCTTGCGCCGGCACGACAGGCCACACGAACAATGCCGCCGTCCCGGACTGGGCGGCGACGCTAATACCCCATGAGCACGCACGACCCACCCCGTTGGATCACGAGCTAACAGGAACACTGTTGGTCATTGCCGGTAGTCGAACGCACGATCGACACCGGAGAGGGTGGTGGCACTCTATCAATATCTACCGCTGATGCAAATTGACTTGTGCACATATGCGACATGGGCACGACCCGCGACGCGGAATTCATGCATCGTCATGGCGGCGCTCGCAGACCATCAGCGCTCAACGTTTGCACGCGAACGGGAAGTCCCCGCCAACCAAGCGCTGGCTCTGCCTCAATCGCCATTGGCGCGGACAGGTTCCGGGTCTGCGTCGGCTCCACCCGGGGGCGGGCGTTTTTGCCCCTCACCAGCAAGCCAGCGGCTCGCGGTCCCGGTACATAGTGTCCGGAGCGCGCTAGCGCGCTTCGGTCCAGCTCTCGGAGAAGGCCAGCGCGCAGGTGCTGAACGGCCGGCCTTCGCGCTCGCGCGACCAGGGTCGGCCGGCGGCCTCGACGCCATTGCGCGTCAGGCGCGCCGCCAGCGCCGGCACCAGCACGGTGCAGACGCCGTACGGCCTGCCTGGCATCTGGTTGGGCTGGGTATGGATCAACAACGGATCGCCGATGTCGTACCAGGTGAGCGCGATGTCTTCGTCGCGCGCCACCACATGCTCGGTCCAGAAATCGCGCGCGTCGCCCGCCTTGCTGAACCGCGCGTCGATCGCTGGAATCGACGTATCCAGCAGCTCGGCGTTGAGCATGCCCTGCACGGTCTTCTGCAGCCATCGCGCCATGGCGATGTTGTCCGAATAGACGCGCCAGCGGTTCTGGGTCAGCTCGCTCTTGAGGTAGAGCACGTGGCCGGGTCCGGCCGGTGACAACAGGATGCGCCAATAGCTGGCGTCGGTGCTGTTGGGGTCGCCGTCCTTGGCGCTCAGCCGGATGAACGGGTTCTCGCCGGTCAGAATGACGCGGTTGGGGTCTGCGGTGCTCATGGGCTTCAATCGATCCTGCGAAATCCTGGCACTGACACGTGCCGGGCATGGATGGAACGCTTCTGGGTCTGCCCGACCATCTTGTCGGCGGCGTCACTTTCCCAGAGTCAGGACGCCGACGCACCCTCTATGTTTGCGATCCCGCCGCAACGGCCAATGGAGAGCCGCACATGGACCGAACCGCCATCGACGAGCGCACGCCTGTCCTGGTCGGCTGCGGCGACGTAACGGATGCCGCGACTGCCGCCGAGGTCGGCCGCTCGCCGTTCGACCTGATCTCGCAAGCGGCGCGCCTCGCACTTGACGATGCCGGCGCGCCGAAGCTCGCCGCCGCGATCGACACGCTCGCGATGCTGCGGCTGTTCTCCGATAGCTCGCCCCGCTTCCGAACCAAACTTGGCGCTTCGACCAATCCGCCCCGGTCGATTTCGCGTCGACTCGGCATCGATCCTGGCCGGCACATCTACACCTCGGCCGGCGGGAACATGCCGCAGTACCTCGTGAACCTGTTCTCGGAGCAGATCGCGCGCGGCGAGATGCGCGGCGCCCTGATTGTCGGCGGTGAGGCGTTGCGGACGCAATTCCACGCCGAGCGCGCTGGCATCGGCGTGTCGTGGGCAGAGGATCCCGGCGGAACGCCCGAGGCGCTGGGCGACAGCCGGCGCGCCTGGAGCGACCATGAGGAGCTGCACGGCATGCGGGCGGCGATCGTCATGTACCCGCTGATCGAGAACGCGATCCGCGGCGATCGCAAGCGCACGGTGGCGGCACATGTCCAGGCCATGGGCCGGTTGTTCGCGCAATTCGCCGCGGTGGCGGCGGCGAACCCGCTGGCGACACGGCGTGAGGGCTATTCCGCGGACCGTCTCGCCGCGGTCGATGCCGACAACCGCTGGATCGGTTTTCCCTATCCGCGCCTGATGAACGCCAACGCCTACATCGACCAGGCCGCGGCGATTGTCATGGTGTCGGCCGGCATGGCGCGCCAACTCGGCATTCCGGAGGAGAAATGGGTCTTCCTGCACGGCTGCGCCGACGGCAACGACCACTGGTTCCTGTCGGAGCGCGAACGGCTCGGTCGGTCTCCCGCCATCCGCCGCGGCGTCCGGCAGGCCCTCGACATGGCCGGCCTGACGCTCGCTGACATCGACATGTTCGACGTCTACTCTTGCTTTCCCTCAGCCGTCGAGATCGCCTGCGAGGAAATCGGGCTGGCCGAGGACGACCCGCGCGGCCTGACAATCACCGGCGGCCTGCCGTACTTCGGCGGCCCGGGCAACAGCTACGTCCTGCACTCGATTTCAGAGATGGTCCGTCAGGCGCGCCGGCGGCGCGGCAAGTTCGGCCTCGTCACCGCGAATGGCAACTACGTCACCAAGCACTCGTGGGGCATCTATTCGACGACGCCGACAACTCGCCCGTGGCAACGCGAGGATCCCAAGGCGCTACAGGCGGAGCTCGACGGCCTGCCGAGAGCGCCGTTCACCGAGACGCCACGCGGCGCGGCGCATGTCGAATCCTACACCATCATGTACGGCAAGAATGGCCCAGACTTCGGTGTCGTGATCGGCCGCGAGGACGAAACCGGGCGGCGCTTCCTGGCCAACGTGCCGCGTGATCCGGCGACGCTCGCCGACTTGCAGGACAAAGAGAGCCTCAATCGAGCGGGCACGGTCGCGCGGGAAGGAAAACTCAACGTCTTTCGTCCGGCGTGACGCGCTTCAGACAGGAGTCCGCGCGCTTCGAGCAACCGGATCTCGCGGACGCCCTGCAAGGACGGCATCGGAAGGCGCTGGCGGAAGAGAGTGGGAGTCGAACCCACGAAGAACCGTCCGACGGCCCTTACTGGATTTGAAGTCCAGCCGCCCCACCGGGAGCGTGTCCCTTCCTCGCCGCAGCGACGGCGACCCTACGATGGCCCGGCGCCCTTGACGAATCGTTCGTAGCGATCCTTGTTCACCACCCGCACCTGATCGCGCAGGGTGGTGACGCCGCCGCGGTCGAAGAACTCCAGGATCTGGATCGCCACCTTGCGACCGCCACCGATGCGGTCGCGGAACTCGGCCGCCTTGAACCGGCCGTCCGACGCCTTGGCCGCCAGGTCGGCCGCGATGTTGGCCATGTCGACGACCGGCCCGCGCAGGAAGAAATGATCCTGCGCCACTTGCCAGACCACCCCCATCTTGCTCAGTCGCCGCAGCAGCTCGCGCACCTTGGTTTCGGGCATGTCGTACGCGTCGGCGAAGTCGCGCACCCGCGGCGGGCCGAAACGCTGCTGCTCCAGCACCGGCTTGATCTTGACCCACAGCCTTTCGTCCTCGGGCGAGAGCTGTACCGCATGGCCCGGCAGCCGCAGCCACGGACCGTCGGCTTCGATGGTCTTGGCCTGAAGCAGGGTCGCGACGATGGCGCCGAACGGCGGCGGCGCGATCTTCATCGGCAGCGCCAGCCGCAGCCGTTGCGGCTCCAGGCCGGCGCTGTTGGGCTGCTTCTGGTGGTGCGCGCCCAAGGTGTCGACGACGGCGCCGGTGATGGTCGCCAACCGATCCGGCGTCAGCGCGAAGCTGCCGCCCGAGCCGTCGGCCGCCGGCAGAGCACGCAGTCCCGCCGCTGCCACCGCCGCATCACGCGCCGCCGGCCGCAAGTTGCGCGCCAGCGCGAAGGCGGCCAGATCGATGATATGTGGCGGCAGGTCGGCCAACGCCGCCAGCGCCTGCGCGGAATCGACGTGCAACAGCGCCCGCAGCAGCGCCAGCCGCTCCGGCCGGCGGCGGAAGCGGGTCGGCGGCCACGGATCGAGCATCATGCCCCCCGCCATGGTGCGCCGCGCCGACTGGTCACGCAGGATCAGACGGTCGCCGTGCAGCGCGCCGATCGGCCGGTCGAGCACCAGCTGCGCCAGTGCCGCTTCTCCTGGCGCGAGGGTTTCGACATCGAGCAGCACGACGCGGCCCATGACATGCGCCGCACCGAGATGCACGTGCACCGGCGTCCAGTGGCGCAGCGGCCGCGGCTCGTCAGCGAGCAGCCGCAGCCGCACGTCGAGCCGATCGGTCGGGCGTCGCAACTCGGGCGCCACCAGCCAGTCGCCGCGGTGGATCGCGTCCTTGGACACCTGCTGGCCGGCGAGGTTCAGCGCGCAGCGCTGGCCGGCGCGACCGCTCTTTGACGCCGCGTTCTGGGCGTGGATGCCGCGCACCCGCGCCGCCGCTCCGCTCGACAGCAGCGCCAGTTGCTCGTCGAGCTTCGTCTCGCCGGTGAACACCGTCCCCGTCACGACCGTGCCGGCGCCGGCCACGGTGAAGCAGCGGTCGACCGGCATGCGGAACCAGCCGTCAGCGACGCGGTCGCCGGTGGCCTCAGTCTCCAACTCCAGCCGCGTCTTCAGGTCCTCGACGCCGGTACCGCTTTGTGCCGACACCGGCATGATGTCGGCGTCTTGCAACGTCGTACCGGACAGCAGGCCGCGGATCTCGCCTTCCAGCGCGTCCAATCGCTCGGCGTCGGCAAGGTCGGCCTTGGTGATGGCGACGACGCCACGCGCCACACCCAGCAGGTCGAGGATCGCCAGATGTTCGCGGGTTTGCGGCATCGGCCCGTCGTCGGCCGCCACCACCAGCAGCGCGAAGTCGATGCCGCCGACACCGGCCAGCATGTTGTGGATGAAGCGCTCATGGCCCGGCACGTCGACGAAGCCGAGCGTGCGGCCGTTGTCGAGCGGAAGGTAGGCGAAGCCGAGATCGATGGTGATGCCGCGCGCCTTCTCCTCCGGCAGCCGGTCGGTGTCGACCCCGGTCAGCGCCCGCACCAGGGTGGTCTTGCCGTGGTCGATATGGCCCGCCGTACCGACGATCATGGCTTTTCACCCCTTCCCCGCGCAGCGGGGAAGGTGGCCGAAGGCCGGAAGGGGAGCCAACGTGGTGTCTCCATGGAGAGCCACCGCGGGCTCCCCTCCGGCCCTTCGGGCCACCTCCCCACTTCGTGAGGAGGCTTCAAGAGATGTGGCTCCCGTATGATCACGCCTGATCCCCCGCCGCGATCAGGCGTTCGGCTTCGGCGATCTGGTCGGCCGACGCGGCTTGCTTGGCGCGCACCAGAACGCCGGCGGCGATCTCGTTGCCTTGCCGCTGGGCGCGCAACAGCCAGCGCAAGGCCAGGGTCTGGTCGGCCGCGAGGTCGAGGCCGAGATGGTAGGCCGCACCGAGCATGGCCTGCGCCTCGGCATCGCCCAATCGCGCTGCCTTCTCGAACCAGTGGGCCGCTTCGGCGGCGTCGCGCTCGACGCCCCAGGCATTGTGGTGGATCTGCCCCAGCCGGCACATCGCCGACGCGTTGCCCTGCGCCGCCGCCGGCTCGGCCCAGCGCCGTGCCGCCAGCCAGTCACGCTCCATGCCGACACCTTCGCTCGCCATCCAGCTCAGCATGTTCTGCGCCTCGGCGTCGCCCGCCGCCGCGGCGCGCTCGTACCAATGCGCCGCCTGCGCCAGATCGCCGTCGGTGCCGCGGCCCTCGTAGTACATCAGCGCCAGGTTGCGCTGCGCCAAGTCGTTGCCCGCCTCGGCGGCGTGGCGGAACCAGCGCACCGCCTCGTCGTCGTCGCGCGGAGCGAAGCTGCCGGTAGCGAACAGGCCACCGAGATTACTCTGCGCCCGCGCAACGCCCTTGTGCGCCAGGTCGTGCCAGATGGTGAAGGCCGTCTCGCCGTCGCCCGCTTCGAACGCCACACGTGCCCGCTCCAGCGCCACATCGACGGGCTCAGCCGGCCGCCGCCGCAGCAGGCGGTCGAGGAGGGTCATGACCACACATCCTCCCCACGAAGTGGGGAGGTGCCCCGAAGGGGCGGAGGGGAGCCGACGTGGTCTCTGTCACGAGCACCACGAGGGCTCCCCATCCGGCCTTCGGCCACCTTCCCCACTGCGTGGGGAAGGAATGGACTCACGCGCCTCATCCCGCGTCCCCGAGCCTGAACTGGGCGAGCTGGGCCGTGAAGCCGGCTTCATCCTCCAGGCAGCGCAGGTCGAACTTCAGGCGGTCGTCTTCGATGCGGCCGATCACCGGCACGGGCAACGCGCGAAACGCCGCCGCCAGACGTTCGATCGCTGCACCGCTCTTCTTGCCGGACGCCTTGATCGACAGACAGTGGCTGAGCAGTAAATCGACCGGCAGCGCGCCGCTGCCGATCTGGCTGCGGCACGCCTCGACCGCCACCTCGGCCTTGCCGGCCAGCGCCCGCGCCACGACCGGCTGCAGGCGCCCGGCAACGGCGGCGATATCGGCCGCCGGTCGGGTCAGCAATCGCAGCGTCGGCAAGCGTTCGGCCAGCCGGTCGGGATCGGCGTAGAGCCTCAGCGTCGCCTCGAGCGCTGCCAGCCGTCCCTTGTCGAGTCGCATAGCGCGCTTCAGCGGGTTCTTGTTGAGCTTCTGGATCAGGTCGCGACGGCCAACGACGATGCCACATTGCGGCCCCCCCAGCAGCTTGTCGCCGCTGAAGCTTACAAGGTCGGCGCCCGCCGCCAGCGCCTCGCGCGGCGTCGGCTCATGTGGCAGTCCCCAACGCTCCAGATCGACCAGCTGGCCGCTGCCCAGGTCGTTGGCGAACGGCAGGCTGTGCTTGTGCGCCAGCGCCGCCAGCTCGGCCTCGGCCACGGTGTTGGTGAAGCCTACAACCGCGTAGTTCGAGGGATGCACCTTCATCAGCATCGCGGTGTCCAGACCGATCGCGGCCTCGAAGTCACGCAGGTGCGTGCGGTTGGTGGTGCCGACCTCGACCAGCCGGCAGCCGGCGCGCGCCATGATGTCGGGCACGCGGAAGGCGCCGCCGATCTCGATCAGCTCGCCGCGCGACACTGGCACGGCCTTGCCGAGCGCCAGCGTGTTAAGCATCAGCACGACCGCCGCCGCGTTGTTGTTGACCACGGTGGCGTCCTCGGCGCCGGTCAGCCGCCGCAGCCAGCCACGCACGTGATCGTCGCGCTCGCCGCGCTTGCCGTCACCGACCTCGAACTCGAGGTTCGACGGCCGGCCCAGCACCGCGTTCATCGCCGCGATCGCCGAATCGGCCAGCAGCGCGCGGCCGAGATTGGTGTGCAGCACGGTGCCGGTGAGATTGAACATCGGCCGTTGCGACGGTGCCATATCGGCCGCCAGCTTCTCGGCGGCCAGAGCCGCGACGCCGTCTTCGTCGGCGATCGCCTTCGCCGTACGCAGGTCGGCCAGCGCCGCGCGCACCGCCTCGGTGGCGGGCGCACGGCCATAGCGCTCGACAAGGCCGGCAACGGCCTCGGTCTTCAGCACACGATCGACGGCGGGGAGTCGGGAGAGGTCAACGGTCACGAAGTGCTCGCACGCGAGACAGCGGGTTTGGTCCGCAGAATGTGCCGCCTGCCGCTCAATCGGCGCGCGACAGCGGTTCCGTAGCGCCTTCTTCGACCTCGGGCAACAGGTAGAAGCTGGGATGCGCCCGCGCCCAGCCGGCCTCGGCCATCAGCATGTCGAGGGTCAGGGTCGCCAGATCGTCGGCCACGGGATCGACGGCGGCATCCTCCTCGACATAGAGGATCTTGGTGTAGGTGCGGCACTCGTCGCAGGTTTCGGCCCGCACCGCCTTCGAGCCGCTCTCGATGCTGTGGTAGGTGATGCCTTTGGTCGACACGCAATGGGCGCACTGGATGCGGGTGTAGTTCCAGCGCGTCTGGCAGAGCGCGCAGCACAGGAAGCGCGAGCCCTGCCGGCCGCGCGCCGCGTCGACCATCGAGGCCAAAGCCTGAGAGCCGCACACCGGGCAGAGGTTGCGCGGTTCGACCGGCGCCGGATCGCCGCCGTCGAGCAGCGATGCCATGCGCGCGAAATGCAGTTCCAGGGCGGCGCCGGCGAGCGCCACCTCGGCCGCCTCCCATGGTTCCTGCGACTCGCGCAGCACGCGTTCCGCCAGCGCCTCGATCGAGGCGTCGTCGCGGGCCGCGAAGGCGCTCAATGCCTGCACCGCCGGCTCAGGCATTGCGACGTCCTTGAGGTTGGCGGCAATGGCGCGCGCGCCGGCGGCAAAGGACGAATCGCGCTTCCAGGTCAGCCGGTCGATCAGCGGAAACTCGTGCGCCTTGCAGAACGCGATGTGATCCTTGCCCGGCAAAGTGCCGGCCGGCAGGGAAGCGGCCGCCTGCTGCTGGGCACGCGCGATGGCGGCGACGAAACGCAGGTACGGCTCCAGCGGATTTCCCGGCGCCAGCGCCTCCAGCCGCCCCGCGCGCGCCTGGAACAGCGTCGCGATGTCGGGTAGCCGCACGAACGTTGGCGGCGCCTCCTGGCCGATATCGACCGGTTCGGGAACGACCTTGCCTTTGAGAGTCATTGTCCAATTCGCTCCCCTTCTCCCCGCGCAGGC
>DATFGV010000656.1:0-3215 GCA_035249115.1 Vineibacter sp. | reverse complement strand
AAGGCCTCGTCGTGGGTCTTGATCTGGGGCTACGGCCTGTATTCGCTTGGCGAGCTGCTGGTGAGCGGCCTGGGCCTGGCGATGATCGCGCGTTACGTGCCGGCGCGGATGGGCGGCTTCATGATGGGCGCCTATTACGTGGGCGTAGGCATCTCGCAGTATCTCGGCGGCCTCGTGGCCAACTTCGCGGCAGTGCCGCAGAACGTGACCGACCCGATACAGACGCTGCCGATCTACACTGCGCTGTTCACCAAGCTCGGCTGGGCCGGCGTGGTCTGCACCGTGATCGCGATCGTGATGATCTGGCCGATGAAACGTCTGTCCGCGGCGCACGCCGCCCATGCCGCCGCCGAAGACGCGCCCGTGCCCACGGTCGCCGACGAGCGCTGACGCGGCGTGACGGATGTCACCTCGCCCGACATGCCGTTCGGCAGGGGCGGGGGCGGACTCGTTCGGCTAATTTAGGTTCGATCCCGCAAGCTTTTCGCGCCGCGAACCCATCGCCGCGCGAACTGTCCAACGGGCGCTCCCACGCTACCCGGACGACTGTCGATGTCACGAAAAAAATGGATTCTGACGCTGGTTGGCGTCCTGATCGTGGCATTCATCCTGTGGCGCATCTTTGCAGGGCCCGGCAAGTCCAAGGGCCCCGGCGAGTTCGGAATGGACACGGCGGTGCCGGTCACGGTGGTTCCCGTGGCGGCCCAGAACGTGCCGATCTACCTGACCGGCGCCGGCACGGTGCAGGCGCTCAACACCGTCAGCGTCCAGCCACAGGTCGGCGGCCAGTTGCTGAAACTCGATTTCGTGGAAGGCGGCGAAGTGAAGAAAGGCCAAGTGCTGGCCGAGATCGACCCGCGCACCCTGCAGGCGCAACTCGACCAGGCCACCGCCAAGCGCGCGCAGGACCAGACCCAGCTCGCGACCGCCAAGGCCAACCTGGAGCGCTCGTCGAATCCGAAGTACGCACCTTACGTCGCCGAGATCGACCGCATCACCCAGAAGAACACGGTCGCCCAGTGGCAGGCCGCGGTGGCGGCGGACAACGCCAGCATCGCCGACACGCGGGTCCAGCTCGGCTTCACCAGGATCGTTTCGCCCATCGATGGCGTGGCGGGTATCCGGCAGGTCGATCCCGGCAACGTGATCACGACCACCACCACCATCGTCACCGTCACGCAGATGCATCCGATCTACGTGCTCTTCACCCTCGCCGGGAAGTACCTCGACGAGGTGCGCGCGGCGCAGGCCAACGGCACCTTGAACGTGGCGATCCTCAACGCCGACAACAACGTGCTCGAAGACGACGGCACGCTGATCGCGATTGGCAACCAGATCGACCCGAACACCAGCACCTTCCAGTTGAAAGCCGAGTTTCCGAACGCCAGCAACCAGCTTTTCCCCGGCCAGTACGCCAACACCCGGCTGAAGGTCAGCACCAACACCGGTGCGCTGGTGGTGCCGGCCGCGGCCGTGCAGCGCGGCCCGAACGGTGATTACGTGTGGCTGATCACCGACAAGCCGCCGCCGGGTACGGAAAAGAACGAAACGGATGCCAAGGCGGGCGCTGACAAAAAGGCCAGGGGCGGCGCGCGCGGCAAACAGCAAGGTGCCGCCGACAACAAGCCCGCGAAGTACGTCGCGATGCAGGCGGTGGTCACCGGGGGTGAAGCCGGCGACAACGGCCTGATCGTCACCAGTGGCCTGAAGGCCGGCGATCAGGTGGTTACGGCGGGCCAGTTCCGGTTGAAGCAAGGCACCAAGGTCACGCCGATGAAACCGGGTGAAGTGCCGGCGCCGCCGACCACCGCGGAGATGAAGGCCGCGATGTCGAGCAGCGGTCGCGGACGGCGCCGTTGACGATGCCCGCCGGAGCCCGGGAGCCATGAGCTTCTCCAGCATCTTCATCCGCCGGCCGATCGCGACTTCGCTGTTGATGGCGGCGGTGCTGTTGCTCGGCATCATCGGCTACAAGGCGTTGCCGGTGTCGGCGCTGCCCGAAATCGAGGCGCCAAGCCTCGTCGTGACCACGCAGTACCCGGGCGCGAGCGCCACCACCATCGCGAATCTGGTCACGACGCCGCTGGAACAACAGCTCGGCCAGATCTCCGGGCTGGCGATGATGAGTTCGAACAGTGCCGCGGGCCTGTCGACCATCACGCTGCAGTTCGCGATGAATACGGACCTGGATGTCGCCGCGCAAGACGTGCAGTCGGCACTGCGCACCGCGCGCCTGCCGGGCAGCCTGCCCTACCCGCCCATCTACAAGCGGGTGAATCCGGCCGACGCGCCGATCCTGACACTGGCGCTCACTTCGAAAAGCCTGCCGCTGCGCGACGTCAACAACTACGCCGATTCGATCCTGGCGCAGCGACTGGCGCAGGTGCCCGGCGTCGGGCTGGTTTCGATCGCGGGCAACGTGCGCCCGGCAATTCGCGTGCAGGTCGATCCCGGCAAGCTCGCCAACCTCGGGTTGACGATGGAGGACGTGCGTTCGGCGCTGACGCAGGCCAACGTCAACGCCGCCAAGGGTTCGTTGAACGGCGCGGTGCAGACCTACGAGATCGGCACCAACGACCAGTTGCAGAGCGCCGGCGAATACGCCAGCACCATCATCGCGTACAAGAACGGCGCGCCGGTGAAACTGTCGGACGTCGCGGCCGTGATCGAAGGCGTGGAAAACGACCAGCTCGCGGCATGGGCCAACGGCGAACCGGCGGTGCTGCTGGACATCCGCCGCCAGCCGGGCGCCAACATCATCAATACCGTCGACCAGATCGAGCGCACGCTGCCGTCGCTGCGCGCGGTGCTCCCCGCGGGCGTCCAACTGTCGGTATTCGCCGATCGCACCGTCACGATCCGCGCCTCGGTGCACGATGTCGAGATGACGCTGCTGATCGCGGTGGCGTTGGTAGTCGCCGTGATTTTCGTGTTCCTGCGCCGGCTGTGGGCCACGCTGATCCCGGCGGTCGCGGTGCCGCTGTCGCTGATGGGCACGTTCGCGGTGATGGCGCTCGCGGGATTCTCGCTGGACAACCTCTCGCTGATGGCGTTGACCGTCGCCACCGGTTTCGTGGTGGACGACGCGATCGTGATGATCGAGAACATCGTCCGCTACCTCGAACAGGGCAAGAGCGGTCGCGAGGCCGCGGAAATCGGTTCGCGCGAAATCGGTTTGACGGTGTTGTCGCTGACCGTTTCGCTGATCGCGGTGT
>DATFGV010000655.1:0-3916 GCA_035249115.1 Vineibacter sp. | reverse complement strand
GTGGTTTTGTCGGCGATCAGGCTCGGCATGAAGCGCGGTGGGCCGTCGTCGACTCGCGACTGCAACGATGCCGCGCCGCTGGCGCCCTGCACGAGGTCGTCGAAGGCCGGCTTGTGGCCATAGGGACCGCTGCGTTTGTAGCCCAGCGAGTAGGCGTAGATGATGTCCGGTTTGACCTTTCTGAGGTCCTCGTAGCCCAGCCCCAGCCGCTCGATGGCCTGCGGCCGGCTGTTGTGAATGAAGATGTCGGCGTCCTTGGCCAGGCGCTTCACCACCTCGACCGCCGCCGGTTTCTTGAGGTCGAGGCACACCGAACGCTTGTTGCGGCCGGCCGCGACGTAGATCGGCCCCATCTTGGGCGACGGACCACGCCCCGAGTTGCGCAGCAAGTCGCCTTCCGGCGGCTCGATCTTGATGACGTCGGCGCCCATGTCGGCCATGTGCTGCGTGGCGAACGGTCCCAGCAGCACCGCCGTCAGGTCGATGACCTTCACGCCGTCCAGGGCTCCAGGCATTGTCGCTTCTCCCAGGTCCCCGTGTGTGCCCGTCGCGAAGCAGTGCACACCAAAAGGGCTCAGTATGATTTCGGCAAACCCAGCGCGCGCTCGGCGATGTAGCACAACACCAGCTCGGCGCTGACCGGCGCGATGCGCGCGATCATAATCTCGCGCAGATAGCGCTCGACGTGGAATTCCTTGGCATACCCGTAGCCGCCGTGCGTCAGCACGGCGCGCTCGCAGGCATGGAAGGCCGCCTCGGCCGCCAGATATTTCGCCGCGTTGGCCTCGGCGCCGCATTCCATCTTGTTGTCGTACAGCCAGGCCGCTTTGAAGGTCATCAGATCTGCCGACTCCAGCTCCATCCAGTTCTTGGCCAGCGGGTGCTGGATCGCCTGGTTCTTGCCGATCGGCCGGCCGAACACGACCCGCTCCTTCGCATACTGCGTCGCCTTGTTGAGCGCCAGGCGGCCAAGTCCGATCGCCTCGGCGGCGATCAGCACGCGTTCCGGGTTCAGGCCGTGCAGCAGGTAGTGGAAGCCCTTGCCTTCCTCGCCGATGCGGTCCTCCAGCGGCACTTTCAGGCCGTCGATGAACACTTGGTTGGTGTCGATCGCTTTGCGGCCCATCTTTTCGATCTCGCGCACCTCGATCTTGCCGCGGTCGAAGTCGGTATAGAACAGCGACAGCCCGTCGGTGGCGCGCCGACACTGGTCGCGCGGCGTGGTGCGGGCGATCAGCAGCATCTTGTCGGCGATCTGCGCCGTGGTCGTCCACACCTTCTTGCCGTGCACCACGTAGGCATTGCCGTCTCGATCGGCGCGGGTCTCCAGTGCCGTGGTGTTCAGGCCGGCGTTAGGTTCGGTGACTGCAAAGCAGCCCTTGACCCGGCCATGGATGATGTCCGGCAGGATTCGCCTCTTCTGCTCCTCGGTGCCGAACACCACGATTGGGTTGGGGCCGAAGATATTGAGGTGGATCGCCGAGGCGCCGCTGAAGCCGGCACCAGACCCGGCGACTGTCTGCATCAGCAGCGCTGCCTCGGTGATGCCCAGACCGGCGCCGCCATACTCCTCCGGCATGGCGATGCCCAACCAGCCGGCCTCGGCCATGGCCTTGTAGAAGTCGTCGGGGAATCCGCCCTCTTTGTCTTTCTTCAGCCAATAGGCGTCGTCGAACCGGGCGCACAGCTTGGTGACGCTGTCGCGGATCGCCAGCTGCTGCTCGCTGAGGCCGAATTGCATTGTTGCCTATCCTTCTCGGTCAATCGTCCGGTCGAGGATCTATCGCTTCTCACGCAGCCACGACACCATGACCGGGTTGAACACGTCGGGATGCTCGACATTGGGCAGATGGCGGGCGTCCTTGATCTCCTCGTAGCGACCGCCAGGGATCTTCGATGCAATCAGCCGATTGGCGTCGGGCGGCGTGCCGGCATCCTGGTCGCCGCACACCACGAGCGTGGAGACCTTGATCGTCGGCAAGCGCTCTTCGAAATTGAAGTTCTGGATCGCGGCGGCGCAACCCAGGAAACCCTGCGCCGTGGTGCCGACAATGGTCTCGCGGATCTGCCGCCAGCGTGCCGGGTTGCGGGCCTTGAAGGCCGGCGTGAACCAGCGGTCGATGGTGCCGTCAGCGAGCGTTGACAGGCCATTGGCTGCCCGCACTGCCGCCTTGCGCTCGTCCCACAATGCCGCCGCCGCGACCGGCGAACCGGGCAGCGTGTCGCACAGCATCGCCGAGCGCAGCCGCTGGCCGTGGTCGAGCAACAGCGCCTGTCCGATCATGCCGCCGATCGACAGGCCGATGTAGTGGACCTTGTCGATGCCCAAGGCGTCGAGCGACTTCACGACGTCGCCGGCCAGGATCGCCATGGTGTAGTCGCCCGGCACCGCGTCGCTGCCGCCGTGGCCGCGCATGTCGAGCCGCAGCACGCGGAAGCCGGCACCCAGCAGGATCGGCACCTGTTCCTGCCACATGCCGCCGTCCGACGACAGCGAGTGGGTGAAGCACACCACCGATGCCGAGTCGGGCCCGACGAGATCGTAGTAGATGCGATGGCCGTCGATGTTCAGGATCATCTGGTTTCCTCCGTTCGGTTTTCCGCCGGTGTCAGGGCACCCGGCGATCACATTGCGCTGATGCCGCCGTCGATCACCACTTCCGAGCCGGTCATGAAGCTCGATTCGTCAGACGCCAGGAACACGATCGGCCAGCCGACCTCCTCAGGCCGACCCAGCCGGCCGAGCGGCACTTGACGGCCGAGCTTCTGGTGCATCAGCTCGTTGCCGAAGCGGGCGCGATGGCGGTCGAGAATCGGCGTGTCGATGAACGTCGGGTGTACCGAGTTGCAGCGGATGTTGTAGCCGGCCTTGGCGCAATGCAGCGCTACCGACTTGGACAGCAAACGCACGCCGGCCTTGGCCGAGTTGTAGGCCGCCATGTTGGCGCCGGCGATGATGCCGGAGATCGATGAGATATTGATGATCGAGCCGCCCAGGGTCGCGGTGTGTTTCTTGATCTCGGTCACACCGTGCTTGCACCCGAGAAACACGCCGTCCAGATCGATGGCGTGCACCCGGCGCCATTCCTCGAGTTCGATGTCCTCGACGGTCTTGCCTAGGCCGATTCCGGCCGAGTTGACCAGCACGTGGAGCGCACCGAACCTGGCGACGGCAGCTGCGATCGCGGCCTTCCACTGATCCTCGCTGGTGACATCCAGCGACACGAAAAGTGCCGCCGCACCGATCTCGACAGCAATCGCGCGGCCCTTGTCGGACTGGATATCGGCGATCACCACCTTTGCGCCTTCGCGCGCCATCAGCGTCGCGGAACACGCGCCCAGGCCTGAGGCGCCGCCAGTGATCAATGCGACTTTGCCTTCCAGCCGTCCAGTCATGCCGTATCCCTTTGTTTCACCGCGCAACGCGGTCCCGCGACTACATGCAGCGCTTTTGGACTTCGGCCATGACCTCGCGCTGTTTGGCTTCGGACGTGCTCAGCGCCACCTTGTCGGCGGTCGGCAGCTGCTTCACCACGTCCAGCGCGCAGCTACAGCGCCGCTGCAGTTCGGCCGTGACGTCGGGGCCGGCCTTGCCCTGTTTCTCAGCGGCGGCGTGTGCCGAGTTGAGACAACTCTGCAAGAAGTTCTCGTTGAAGGCCTTCTCGAACGCCGGGCCGCCTTGCTCGACGGCGCCGCGAAACACGAAGTAACCGCCGGCCGCGACGACGGCGACGCCGCCGGCCACAATCGCGGCGATTGTCAACTGGCGCACGGCTCGCCGGTCCATGAACTGCGGTTCATAGCGGCGCATTAAGGAGAATTTGCCGCGGGCTGCCAAGCCGTGACGGCGCAAGGCTGGCGGGCGTTTTCAGATTTATCGTGAACCTGTCGCCAACGACCTGGCGAGTAATGCCAA
>DATFGV010000654.1:0-13447 GCA_035249115.1 Vineibacter sp. | reverse complement strand
GATCTCGCCAAACACGCCGCCGACGTCAAGGCCCAGGGCTTCCGTTGCCTGAAGACCAACATCTTCCGCTGGCGCGAGGGCAAGCTGCAGAGCTACGTGCCGGGCTTCGGCCGCCATGTCGGCTGGCCCGAGCTCAACTGGGACGAACCGCTGCTCGCCGACCTGCGCCGGCAGCTGGCCACCATCCGCGAGGCGATCGGGCCCGACATGGGGCTGATGCTCGACACCAATTTCAACTTCAAGACCGAGGGCTACAAGCGGGTCGCCGACACGGTGGCGCCATTCAACCTCACCTGGATGGAGGTCGACACGCACGACCCGGCGAGCCTGGCGCTGATCCGCCGCGAGGCGCGCTGCCCGATCTCGTCCTGCGAGACCCTGCACGGGCGGCGCGAGTTCCTGCCCTACCTGCAGGCCTACGCGATGGACGTCGGCATCGTCGACGTGCCGTGGAACGGGCTGGGCGAAAGCCTGAAGATCGCCGCCATGGCCGAGACCTTCGAGATCAACGTCGCGCCGCACAATTTCTATGGCCACATGTGCTCGTATGCCAGTGCCCACTTCTCGGCTTCGGTGCCGAACTTCCGCATCATGGAGATCGACATCGATTCGACACCGTGGCGCGACGAGTTCGTCACGGTGCCGCCGGTGATCGACAACGGCGAGTTCGTGCTGCCGACCGCGCCGGGCTGGGGCCCCGACGTCGACGAAAAGGCCGTGCGCGCCCGCCCGCCGCGGACCTGAGCTCATCCCCGCTCCCCCAACGACGTTGGGGGAGGTGGCTGAAGGCCGGAGGGGGAGCCGACGTGGTGCCATGAATTGAGAGATCACGTGGGCTCCCCTCCGCCCCTTCGGGGCACCTCCCCACTGCGTCGGGAGGAAATGGAGCCGGTGACGGTGGCGTGCGTTAAGCTGTGCGACGCCAACCCAGTTTTGGAGGCTTGCCATGAAAACCGTGCAACAGATGCTGGCCGAGGCCGACGCGGCGGTGCCGCGGATTTCGCCGGACGAGGCGAAGAGCCTGGTCGGCCGGCCGGACGTGCTGTTCCTCGACGTGCGTGAGCCCCCCGAGGTCGCGGCCTCCGGCAAGGTGAAGGGCGCGCTCGCCGTGCCGCGCGGCCTGGTCGAGTTCCGCGCCGATCCCGCCTCCGCGCTGCACGACGCCGCCTTCGACCGCAGCAAGACGGTGGTGGCGTACTGCGCCTCGGGCGGCCGCTCGGCGCTGGTCGGCAAGACCTTGCAGGAGATGGGCTACACCAACGTGCGCAACCTCGGCGGCTTCAAGGGCTGGCTCGACGCCGGCGGCGAGATCGACCCGCCCTGAGCGACCGCGCTACGCCGGCATGTGCTGGCGGAACCAGGCGCAGGTCTCGCGCATGACGTCGTCGAACGCCGGCTGGGCATAGACCTGGTAGTGACCGATCCCGGGCAGCACCACCAGCTTCTTTGGCTCGCAGGCGTGGTCGAACAGCGAGCGGCAATCCTCCGGCGGCACCAGCCGGTCGTCGCCAGCGGCGATCAGCAGCAGCGGGCGCGGCGCGATCTTGTCGACCACCCATTCGGGATGGAACGACAGGGTCTCGTCGATGTACTCCAGCGGAATCTGGCCGACGGCGTTGGGGTTGGCGGCGCGCGCCTTGGCCGCCAGTTCGGCCGACTGGCGGTCGGGTAGCAGGATCTCCTCGCGGGCCACGAACTCGGACTGGCCGCTCAGCACGCGGCGTTCGCGATCCTTCTCCGATCGTTCCAGCAGTTCGAACCACTCGTCCGGACGGCGCACGCTGCGCATCCAGCGCCCGCCATGGCCCATGCCGACGACACCCACGGTGCAGGCCACGCGCGGGTCGATGGCGGCGGTGAACACCACCGTCGCGCAGCCATAGCTGGTGCCGTAGATGCCGATGCGGTTCTTGTCGCAGGATGGCTGGAGCCCGAGAAAGGTGATCGCCGCCTGCACGTCGGCGACGCGGCTGAACGGCGCCAGGCGACTGCGCGCGCCTTCGCTCTTGCCCCAGCCCTTGTAGTCGAAGCTCAGCACGACGTAGCCGGCCCGGTTCAGCGCCGCGGCGTTGTCGGGCAGGTAGAGGTCCTTGACGCCGGTGTAGCCGTGGCAGAGCACGACGCCGGCGCGCCTCTCGCCTGGCAGCAGGTCGTCGGGCAGGAACAGATCGCCGTCGAGCTTGAACCCTTCGCTGTAGAACGACACCGGCTGGCGCATCGCTGGCCTCCCCGCGCTGTCCCGTTGCCGCGATCCTACGCCGGCAGCGCCCTTCGCCAAGCGCGCGATCCGTCATGACCTGCCCTGCGAACCGCGCCACTTGGCAAGGTCCGGGCGATCCGGCAGCCTCGATCGGACGCGCCGTGATCCGGCGCCGGCGAGGGAGGAACGCGCCATGAAGCTCGGCCTGTCGATCGGCTATTCCCGCGCCGCCCTCGATATTCCGATCGCGCTGATCCAGCGCGCCGAGGAACTGGGCTACGACTCGGTCTGGACCGCCGAGGCCTATGGCTCGGACGCCGTCACGCCGCTGGCCTATATCGCGGCGCTGACCAAGCGCATCAAGCTCGGCACCGGCATCATGCAGCTGGCGGCGCGCACGCCGGCCAACGCCGCGATGTGCGCCGGCACGGTCGATGCGCTGGCCGGCGGCAGCCGCTTCATCGCCGGGTTGGGCGTGTCGGGGCCGCAGATCGTCGAGGGCTGGTACGGCCAGCCCTGGGGCAAGCCGTACTACCGCATGCGCGACTACGTCGCGATCATGCGCAAGATCTTCAAGCGCGAAGCGCCGGTGGCGCACGAGGGCCGCGAGATCAGCCTGCCCTACACCGGCGAGGGCGCCATGGGTGTCGGCAAGCCGCTGAAGTCGATCCTGCACATGAACCCCGACATCCCGATCTATCTCGCCACCGCCAACGAGGCGACCGTCAGGCTGACCGGCGAGATCGCCGACGGCCTGCTGACCCTGGGCTTCGTGCCGGGATCGATGGCCGAGATCGAACCCTGGCTGAACGAGGGCTTCCGCCGCGCCGGCAATGGCAAGAGCCGCCGCAATTTCGAGATCCAGGCCTCGGTGCATGTCGAGGTTAACGATGACGTCAAGGCAGCGCTCGCCAAGCTGAAGCCCGAGACGGCGCTCTATGTCGGCGGCATGGGCCACCGCACCAAGAACTTCCACAAGGACATGATGATCCGCCGCGGCTTCGGCGACGCCGCCGAGCGCATCCAGGAACTCTACCTCGCCCACCGCAAGGACGAGGCGATCGCCGCCGTGCCCGACGAGTGGGTCGACCTGAAATCGCTGGTCGGCCCGCCGGCCCGCATCCGCCAGCGCTACCGCGCCTGGGAGGATTCCGGGCTGGACGGCTTCTCCGTGCGCTCGCGCCAGCCAGAGGCGATCGAGGTCATGGCCCAGGCGGCACGGCTGAACTGACCAGCAGGGGGTTATCGCACTACGATACTTTCGTACCTTCCCCACGAGGAGGAAGTTACCCCGCAAGGGGCGGATGGTGGATGTGCGATCGGCCTTGATGCTGCGCCGCAAGATCCACGGTATCGCGGCATCCCCCATCCGGCGCTACGCGCCACCTTCCCCCTCCGGGGGAAGGTAACCAGATCAGCTTGGTCATGTGCGGCATTGAGGTGCGGGTCGTCGTTGAATGGTTGACTCAACAGACACCTACGACGTGATCGTCGCCGGCGCCGGGCCGGTCGGGCTGACCCTGGCGATCGATCTCGGCCGGCGCGGCGTGCGCTGCCTGATCATCGAGCGGCATGCGAGCACCGCGCCGTGGCCCAAGATGGACCGCTCCAACGCCCGCACCATGGAGTTCTATCGCCGCATCGGCATCGTCGAGCGCGTGCGGGCGCTGGGTTACCCGGCCGACAATCCGATGGACGTCTTCCTGCTCACGCGCATGAGTGAGCCGGCGATCGCGGTGCTGAAGTATCCGTCGGTCGCCGAGCGCCGCCAGCAGATCGCCAACTGCTTTGACGGCTCGATGCCGCTGGAGCCGTATCAGCTGGTGTCGCAGAACAAGCTCGAGCCGCTCCTGAAGGAGGTCGCCGAGGCGACGCCCAACGTCACGGTGCGTTATGGCTGCGCGCTGGTCGGCCTGACGCAGGACAACGACGGCGTCGACGTGGCCGTGCGGCGGCTCGACGGCGGGCAAGAGACGCTGCGCGCGCGTTACCTCGCCGGCTGCGACGGCGGCAACAGCGCCACGCGCAAGGCGCTGGACATCAAGCTCGAAGGCCGCGGCCGCATCCGCGAGCTCTGCCAGGTGATCTTCCATTCAGACGAGCTCTACGAACGCATCGTCGCCGGCAAAGGCCGCCACTACGTTTTCGCCGACGTCAATTTCTCGACCATCATCGCACAGGGTGACCGCAAGGAGTTCACCTTGCATTCGTCGCTGCCCGAGGACACCGACTTCGCCGCCGTGCTGCGCGACCTGATCGGCTTCGACTGCGCCTTCGACATCCGGCATGTGCTCAAGTGGCGGCACAACCTGCTGGTGGCCGAACGCTACCGCGACCGCCGCGTCTTCCTGGCCGGCGACGCGGTGCACCTGGTGATTCCCAGCGGCGGGCTGGGCATGAACACCGGCGTCGGCGACGCCTTCGACCTGTCGTGGAAGCTCGCCGGCACGATCCGGGGCTGGGGTGGACCGGGCCTGCTCGACTCCTACGAGATCGAGCGCCGGCCGATCGGGCTGCGCAACACCGAGGCCTCGGGCTGGGCCGCGGCCGCCGTGCCGCTGTGGCGGGCGGCGGTGACGCCGCAGGTCCGCGACAGGTCGCCCGAAGGCGACGCGGCGCGCCAGGAGGTCGCCGCCGCCTTCGGTGTCTATCACCGCTACATGCACGACATGGTCGGCGTCGAGACCTGGTACTCCTATGCCGGCTCGCCGCTGATCGCCGACGAACCGGGCAACACCGCGCGATGGGAGACCAGCCGCTACACGCCGCATGCCCGGCCCGGCGTGCGCGTGCCGCACATGTGGCTGCACGACGGTTCGGCGATGCAGGACATCCTGGGCGACGACTACACCCTGCTCGACCTGCGGGGCGATTGCGAAACACGCCAGATCGAGGCGGCGTTCAGCGCACGGGGTGCGCCGTTGGCAGTGGTGCGGCGCGACGAGCCGCGGGTACGCGATGTCTTCGGCCGCGCCGTGCTGCTGCTGCGGCCTGACCTTCACATCGTGTGGAGCGGCGATCGGGCGCCGTGCGATGCTATCGGCCTGGCGGCGCTCGCCACCGGCCACGGCGCAACGAGGGCATCATGAAGATCGTCGACGCCCAGGTGCATATGTGGGCCGCCGGGCCGCCCGCCATCCATCACCGCCAGGTTCCGGTGTTCACCGACGCCGAGCTGCTGCCCGAGATGGACGCCGCCGGCGTCGATGCGGCGTTGATCCATCCGCACCTGCCATGGGACCCCAACGCCAACGAACTCGCGTGTGACGCGGCGCGGCGTCACCCGCAGCGCTTCGCCGTGCTTGGTCAGCTGGCGCTCGAGCGAAGCGAAAGTCGCACCCTGATCGACGGCTGGCGCCAACGCCCCGGCATGCTGGGCCTGCGCTTCTCGCTGACACGGCCCGAAGAGCAGTCCTGGCACATCGACGGCACGATGGACTGGCTGTGGCCGGCCGCCGAACGGGCACGGCTGCCGGTGGCCACCATGGCCTGGCGCTTCCTGCCGATATTGGCGGAAATCGCCGAGCGCCATCCCGACCTGCGCCTGATCATCGACCATTGCGGCCTGGTGCGCGCCGCTAAAGACGACGATGCTTTCGCCAATCTGTCCGAGCTGCTGCCGCTGGCGCGCCTGCCCAATGTCGCCATCAAGGCGACCGGCGCGCCGGGCTACTCGTCGGCGCCCTACCCTTTCCGCAACATCCACGACGGGCTGTGGCGCATCTACGATGCCTACGGCCCGCGGCGCTTCTTCTGGGGCACCGACCTGACGCGAATGCCCTGCAGCTACCGGCAGTGCGTCACCATGTTCACCGAGGAGCTGCCCTGGCTGTCGGGCGCCGACCTGGAGCTGGTGATGGGCCGCGCGCTGTGTGACTGGATCGGCTGGACGGCGCCGTTCGACTGACGCGGACGCGTCGATCTGGAAGGGTGCTGGTCTTATTGTGGCATTGATCGAGGGAGGTCGACGTGGCGCTCAGCATGGAACCCGGCAGCGGCGCGCCGTCCGGCGTCGCGTTTGTCGGCTGCGATGACAAGCCGGCCCGGACCACACAGCCGCACGGCAGGCGGCGCGAGGTGGTGGTCAACGGCAACCGCGTACGGACGGTCGACGTGCACGCGCATTGCGCCGTGCCGGCGGCGATGGCGCTGATGGGACTGAAAGTGGCGCCGCGCACGCTCCTGATGTCCGACAAGACCGAGCGTCTGGCGGCGATGGACGCGCAGGGCATCGACGTCGAAGCGCTCAGCATCAATCCCTACTGGTACGGCGCGCCGCACGACCTGGCCGACCAGCTGATCGCCATCCAGAACCAGTCACTCGCCGAGACCTGCGCCGCCGAGCCCGAGCGCTTCGTCGCCTTCGCCAGCGTCGCCCTGCAGCATCCCGACCTCGCCGCACGCCAGCTCGAGACGGCGGTACGCAAGCTCGGCCTGCGCGGCGTCGCGATCGGCGGCAGCGTCAACGGCGAGGAGCTGGCGGTGGAAAAGTTCCACCCTTTCTGGGCCAAGGCCGAGGAACTCGGCGCGCTGGTCTTCATCCACCCGCAAGGCAGCAAGGAGCTGGAGGCGACTGGACGGCTGAAGGGCAGCGGCCTGCTGGAGAACACCATCGGCAATCCGCTGGAGACCGCGATCGCGCTGTCGCACCTGATCTTCGAGGGCACGCTCGACCGCTTCCCCGGCCTGAAGATCTGCGCCGCGCATGGTGGCGGCTACCTGCCGTCCTACGCGGCGCGCTCCGACGCCGTTTGCCGCACCTTCCCCGATCGCGTCGGGACGCTGCCCCGGAAGAAACCGACCGAGTACCTCAGGCAGCTGTATTTCGATTCGATCGTCTTCACGCCCGAGGCGCTACGCCACCTGATCGCCGCTACCGGCCCAGGACAGATCGTCATGGGCACCGACTATCCCTACCCATGGACCGACACCTCGGTCGATCACATCCTGGCGACGCCCGGCCTGACCGACGACGATCGCGTGGCGATTCTCGGTGGCACCGCCGCCAAGCTGCTGGGCATCGTCTAAAGCGTCGCCTGGGAGCGCGGGCGTCTCGCCCGCTCATGAGCGGGCCGGAGGCCCGCGCTCCCAGGATGCCGATTCCGTAGTGGGAGCGCTACGGCGCGCTGTCGCTATCCGGCGATCAGGCTGCGCTGTAGGGCTGCCCCCAGCGGTCCTGGTAGACGAAGTCCGCCAGTGCGCCGCGGCGCGTCGGGCCGAATTTGCCCATCGGGTAGCCGATCGGCAGGATGGCGTAGGAGTGCACGCCGGCCGGCAGGCCGAGCGCCGCCTCGGCTTCCTTTTCATACATCAGATGGCGCGTCGTCAGGGTCGAGCCCAGTCCCAGCGCGCGAGCCGCCAGCAGCATGTTCTGCACAGCCGGATAGATCGAGGACCCCGTCCAGCGGCTGGCCGGCGCGCTGTCCTCGATGCAGGCGACGATCCAGACCGGCGCCTCGTGGAAATGCTCGGTGAGGTAACTGACCGCCTTGTGCTGGCGCTGGAACCGCTCCTTGTCCATGCCCGGCGGCGGCGCGCTATTGGCGTAGCGCGGGCCGACCACCTCGTCGAAGGCACGCTTGTACCAGACCTGCACCGCTTTCTTGACGGCGGGATCCTTGACCACCATGAACCGCCAGCGCTGCGCGTTGCCGCCGTTGGCGGCCGCCATGCCGGCGGTCAGGATCTTGTCGATCAGCGCGTCGGGCACCGGATCCGGTTTCAACCGGCGCATCGATCGCGTGCTCAGCATAATGTCGAAAACGTCGGTGCTGTCCGGCATCGGGTTCGCTCCTTCCGCGTGGCGGCGCACGATATCGACAGGCTACGGCGGCGCGTGGCGGGCCGGCAACAAACATGAAACGATGGGCAGGTCTGCGCCGGGGCCGGTCGCCGACCCGCCTGACAGCATGCTGCGCTGCGCCCGGTCGGCGGCCCCGTTTGGCGCCTTTGCGGAGGGAACGACATGAAGTTCGCGCTGATGTTCGCCAACGCCGCGTTTCCCGATGCCAAGGGTGCAGCGCGCCTGGGACGGCTGGCCGAGGAAGCCGGCTTCGATTCGGTGATCACCGTCGAGCACGTGATCTGGCCGACCGCCTATTCGTCGGCCTATCCCTATTCGCCGACCGGCAAGATTCCCGGCAATCCGGCGACGCCGCTACCTGATCCGCTGATCTGGATGGCATGGGTCGCTGCCACCACGACCCGGCTGAAATTCATGACCGGCGTGGTGATCCTGCCGCAGCGCAATCCGCTGGTGCTGGCCAAGGAGGTCGCGACCCTGGACCACCTCAGCGGCGGGCGCATCGAGCTGGGCATCGGCGTCGGCTGGCTGAAGGAAGAGTTCGACGCCCTGGGTGTGCCGTTCGAGCAACGTGGCAAGCGCGCCGACGAATACATCGGCGCCATGCGCGCGCTGTGGTCGGCCGACAACGCCAGCTTCGCCGGCAACTTCGTGAAATTCAGCGGCGTCAGCTCCAATCCCAAACCGCCCAGGGGCAACGTGCCGATCATCGTCGGCGGCCATTCCGAGGCGGCGGCGCAACGCGCCGGCCGGCTGGGCGACGGCTTCTTCCCGCTGAGCGCCGGCCAGGGCGAGATCGGCACCCTGATCGACATCATGAAGCGCGCCGCCGACAAGGCGGGGCGCGACGGCGCGGCGATTGGCGTGACCACGACCTGCCCCGGCCTGTCGCCCAAGAAGGGCGGCGATCCGCGACCGGCGATCGAGGAACGCGTGGCGCAGGGCGTCAGCCGCGTCGTCGTGCCGGTGGCCAGTTTCATGCCCGACCTCGAGGACAGCCTGCCGCGCTTCGGCGAGCAGGTGATCCGTCCCTTCGCCGGCGCCTGACCACTCGCCACTGGCCCGAGGAACGCCCATGAAGTTCGCCCTGCACTTCGCCAGCAACACGTTTCCCGACCCAGACGGCGCCAAGCGCGTCGCGCGGCTGGCCGAGGCGGCCGGCTTCGACTCGATCTTCACCGTCGACCATGTCGTATGGCCGACAAACTACACCTCGGTCTACCCGTACGGGCCGACCGGACGGTTGCCGGGCAAACCCTCGACCCGCATGCCCGATCCGCTGATCTGGATGGCCTTCGTCGCGTCGGCGACCACGACCTTGCGACAGATGAGCGCCGTGATCATCCTGCCGCAGCGCAACCCGCTGGTGCTGGCCAAGGAGGTCGCGACGCTTGACTACCTCAGCGGCGGGCGCATCGAGCTCGGCATCGGCGTCGGCTGGCTGAAGGAGGAGTTCGCCGCCGTCGGCGTGCCGTTCGAGCGGCGCGGCAAACGGGCCGACGAGTACATCGCCGCCATGCGCGCGTTGTGGGCGAGCGACGATGCCAGCTTCGCCGGCGAGTTCGTCAATTTCAGCGGTGTCAGCTGCAATCCCAAGCCGGTGCGCGGCAGCGTGCCGATCGTGATCGGCGGCCACACCGAGGCGGCGGCCAAGCGCGCCGGCCGGCTCGGCGACGGCTTCTTCCCATCGATCGGCGCGCAGGTCGACGTCATGCCGCTGCTCGACGTCGTGCAGCGCGCCGCCGCGGCCGCCGGGCGCGACCCGGCCGCGATCGAGCTGATCACCGGCTGCCCCGGCGCGCTGCCCACGTCCGGCGTGGACCCGCACGCCGCTGTCGAGGAGCGCATCAAGCGCGGCGTGCGGCGCATCGCCGTGCCGGTGACCGCCTTCATGCCCAATCTCGAGGAGACCCTGCCGCGCTTCGCCGAGACCGTGATCAGGCCTTTTGCCGGCGCCTAGAAACATTGCTCCCCCGCGAAGTGGGGGAGGTGGCCGAAGGCCGGAGGGGGAGCCGACGTGGCGTCTGATTGCCTGGCTCAAAACGCGAGAATGCGCTTCATGGTGAGCCTGTCGAACCATGCAGCGACGCACAGACGCCCGTGCGAGGCCTTCATGGTTCGACAAACTCACCATGAAGGCAAGAAAAGTTCGCACTCTCGGTCAGGCTCTGAATCGCGACTACCACGAGAGGTCCCCTCCGCCCCCTTCGGGGGCAGCTCCCCACTTCGTGGGGAGGATTGAAATTGCGCTAGTCGGAGTTGCCGCATCTCTCTCTTGCACATCGCTCTTGTGGCCATGCTGGCGCAGCAGACCTGCGCCACCATGGGACGCGCGACGGTGCCGCTGATCGCGGCGGCGATCATTGCCGACCTTGGCATCAGCCCGGCGCTGGTCGGCGTCTTCCTCAGCGTGACGTCGGTCGCAGGCTTCGTCTCCACACTGGGCTGCGGCGGCTTCATCCTGCGCTATGGCGCGCTGCGCATGACGCAGATCGGCATGCTCTGCCTTGGCGGCGGACTGGCGATTTGCGCTGCCGGCGGCGCAGCACCCTTCCTGCCCGGCGCGCTGCTTGGCGGCCTAGGGCAGGCGGTGTCGACACCATCGAGCTCGCACATCCTGGCCCGCTTCGCGCCGCCGCGCCTGGCGCCGCTGGTGTTCTCGATCAAGCAGACCGGCGTGCCCGCAGGACTCATGTTGGCTGGCGTGGTGGCGCCGGCGCTGGTCGAGGCCTACGGCTGGCAGGCGACCCTGCTGTGCTTCGCCGCCATCGCGGCCGGCACAGCGCTGGCACTGCAGCCCCTGCGCCGGCGCTTCGACACCGACCGAAACCCTGCCCAGGCGCTGTCACCGGCCGACATCCTGCACAACGTCCTGTCAGTGGTGCGCACCCCGGCGCTACGCTTGCTCTGCCTGACCATGTTCAGCTTCGTCGGCCTGCAGTCGCTGTTCACCGGCTTCTTCGCGCTCTACCTCGTGCAGGGCCTCGGACGCGACCTGGCCGCCGCCGGCCTGGCATTCTCGATCGCCGTCGCTGTCGCTGTGCCGGCGCGCATCTTCTGGGGCTGGGCTGCCTCGCGCCTGGTGCGGCCCAGCCGGCTGCTTGCCCTGCTCGGCATCGGCATGGCGCTGGCAACGACGTTCACCGCGGCGCTGCAGGCGCATCACCCGACCTGGCTGGTGATCGCCGCCGCCATGGCACTTAGCGTCACCGCCGTCAGTTGGCACGGCGTATTGCTGGCCGAAGTCGCCCGCCTGTCGCCGGCTGGCCGCATCGGCAGCACGACCGGTGCCGTGCTCGCTTTCGGTGATGCCGGCGCGCTGCTGCTGCCGCTGATCTTCAGCCTGTCGCTGGCGCTGGCCGGCAACTACCGGATCGGGTTTCTGATCGGCGCCCTGCCGGCATTGCTGGTCGGCATCTACAGCCTGCGCCAGCGCCCAACCTAGACCGCCAGCAACGACGGCCAGGAAGTTCTCGCGTTTTGGGCGCGCGACCGCGCCGACGGCTGCCGGCGGATCAATCCAGGGATGACTCGCCTATGCCGGCTTCCTATGATGCCCGCGCGAGGGGGCGCCGCGTGGCGAGTGGCGGCGCGCGAGAGGGGAGCCGGGGTTCCGTCGGAGCCCGCGAACGCATGGCATCGAGTGGGGTCTTCATGGCGCGGGCGCTGCGCTCGACCGGTGATCGTCCGTGACGTTGGCGCGCGCCTTCGCCCTCGTCGTGCTCGCACTGGCGCCGCTGGCCGCAGGCCCGGCCCACGGCCAGGCGACGATCGACGGCCGCCCTGACCGGACCGATCCCGACCGCACCCGCCGTCAGCCGATCGCGCCGCAACGGACCGCGCCCAGCCGCGAACAGCCGGCCCTGTTGCAGGCGCGGGAAGTCACATACGACCGGGCCAGCGACGTCGTCACGGCCACTGGCAACGTCGAGATCTCGCAGAACGACCGGATCCTGCTGGCCGACCAGGTCATCTACGACCGCAAGCGCGACATCATGACGGCGATTGGCAACGTCCGGATCATCGAGCCGACCGGCGAGGTGCTGTTCGCCGAGCGGATGGACGTTACAGGCGACTTCAAGGAGGGCGCCGCTCGCGACATCCGCCTGCGCCTGGCGAACGACGCGCGGCTGGCGGCCCATTCCGGCACCTTCGTCGAGGGCAAGACGACCGAGGTCAATCGCGGGGTCTATTCGCCCTGCGATCCCTGCGAGAAGGATCCGATGGCCGCGCCGCTGTGGCAGATCAAGGCGGCGCGCATCGTCCACGACCGGGAAAAGAAGGACATCTACTTCTACGACGCGACCCTGGAATTCTTCGGCATCCCGGTGGCGTGGACGCCCTACTTCGCGCACGCCGACCCCAGCGTGAAGCGGCGCTCCGGCCTGCTGGCGCCGCAGCTCGAGCGGTCAAAGGACCTCGGCTACGGCATCACGCTGCCGTACTACGCCGTGATCGATGACGGCACGGACCTGACCATCTATCCGCGTTTCCTCAGCCGCCGCGGCCTGCACCTCTCGGCCGAGATGCGCAAGCGCTACGACGAGGGCGAGTTCCAGTTCCGCACCTCCGGTACGCGCGACTGGTTCCATGATCGCGCCGGCGGCGAGGTGCGCGGCCACTTCTTCGGCACGGCGCGCTTCAACCTCGGCGAGGACTGGCGCACTGGCCTGCAGCTGCAGCGGGCCACCGACAAGACCTATCTGCGTTTCTACGACATCGACGGCAGCCCGTTCCTGACCAGCAAAGCCTGGGTCGAGACCTTCCGGCGGCGCAGCTACGGCTCGATCTTCGCCTACGACTTCCAAGAGATGCGCTCGACGGTGTCGCGCCGCGAGACGCCGCGTGTGGTGCCGCTGGCCAGCTACAGCTACGTCGGCGAGCAGACCGGCTTCGGCGGCCATTTCCTCGCCGACGCCGGCATGCGCTACCTGTTCCGCGACGACGGCGCCGAAAGCGCCCGCCTGACCCTGCGGGCCGGTTACGACTTCTCGCACATCAGCAGCGGCGGCCATGTGTTCAACGTGCTGGCGACGGTGCGCAGCGACATCTACGACATCAAGAACGCCGTCGATCCCGACAACCCCGCGAATCGCTTCAGCGGCATGCGCGCTCGCATCCTGCCGCAGCTGTCGGCCGACTGGCGCTATCCGCTGATTCGCCGGCTGGGTGAACGCTCCTACCTGACGGTCGAACCGCGCGCCGGTTTCGTGATCTCGCCCAACATCGGCCGCCAGTGGCGCATCCCCAACGAGGACGCGATCGACCAGGTGTTCGACGAAACCAACCTGTTCACACCGAACCGCTCGACCGGCGATGACCGGCTCGAGGGCGGCCAGCGCTTCAACTACGGCCTGAAGCTCGGCGTCAGCAGCGCCAACGGCGGCAACAACTGGCTGTTCCTCGGCCAGAGCATCCGGGCGCAGCGCGATCCGTCCTTCCCC
>DATFGV010000653.1:0-3297 GCA_035249115.1 Vineibacter sp. | reverse complement strand
ACCCGTCACAGGCGGCTGACGTCCCGGCGCTCGTAGGGTTCTAGAGCATGTTCCGGCCTTACGGAATCAGTCCTCCAGGGAGCGCGGGCGTCTCGCCCGCCCTTGAGCGGGCCGGCGGCCCGCGCTCCCAGGTTCCAATCGATCGGGATACACTCTAGTCCGCAGCGTCAGGCCGCTGGCGCCACCAACTGGTCGGCGACCGCCGGTGCCGCCGACTGGTCGGCGAACCCCGCCGCCGCCGCCGGCAGGTCGATCTCGAACACGGCGCCACCCTCGGGGTGATTACGCGCCGTCAGCGTGCCGCCCATGTCGCCGACGATGCCGTGGCAGATCGACAGGCCGAGGCCGGTACCCTGCCCCTTGGGCTTGGTGGTGAAGAACGGCTCGAACAGCCGCGCCAGCACCTGCGGCGGAATGCCCGGCCCGCTGTCGCGCACCGACAGCAGCACGTGCTTGCGGTCGGCGGATGGCGCGATCCGCACGTCGATGCGGCCGCGGGTCTGGCCGCGCGTCGCCGCCGGCATCATCTTGATGGCGTCGCGGCCGTTGGTCATCAGGTTGATGACCACCTGCTCGAAGCGCGAGCGATGGCCGACGATCGGCGGGCAGGCCTCGCTCGCGACCGCGATCTTGACGCCGTCGAGCTTGAGCTGCTCGCGCACCAGGTCGAGCGCGCCGTTGACCGCCTCCGGCGCGTCGAACCGGGACGGCTGCTCGTCGCCGGGCCGCGCATGGGCGCGCAGCTGGCTGATCACCTTGGCGGCGCGTTCGGTCTGGCTGGCGATGCGGTTCAGCTTGACGTTCAGGAAGTCGGTCAGCGCCGCATCCGGCGGCGGCGCGACCTCGAGTTCCTGCATGGTGTTCTCGGCCGCCATGCGGATCACCGCCAGCGGCTGGTTGAGCTCGTGCGCCATGGCGGCCGCCATCTCGCCCAGCTTGGCGAGCTTGGCGCTCTCGAACAGGGCCGTCTCGGCGTTGCGGCGGGCGGTGTCGTCGATGCCGATCATGACGGCGTAGCGCAGCGATCCGTCGACGTCCGGCACGGCGCTGGCGGCGAACCGGATGGTGTGCTTGGCATCGCTGCCGTCGCACAGGACGACGTCGAACTCGAACGGGAAGTCGGCCGCGCCGCCGTCGCGGATCGCCGGTTCGATGACGGCCGCCAGCGGCGAGGTCTTGGGCGACGCCGACAGCGGCCGGCGTTCCAGCTCTTGGCTGTCGACGCCGAGCAGATCGCGGAAGGTGGCGTTGGCGCGCAGCAGCTTTCCCTCGCCATCGAGCACCAGCACGTGCACGCCGGCGGCGTTGGCGATCGACGTCAGGACGGCGCCCTCGCGGGCCGCCATCGCCGCCGCCGTCTCGCGGGTCGTGACGTCGCGGATCGTTCCGGTGACGATTTGCTCGCCGCTCGGACGACTCGACAGCCACAGCCGAATCTCGACATGGATCGCTTCACCGGACGGCCGGGTGTAGCGAACCACCGCCTCCGACTGGGCCCCACCCTCGTTGAGCCGGCGGCACATCTCGGTCAGGCGGTCATGGTCGGTCGCGGTGAACAGGTCGACCAGCCGCATGCCCTCCAACTCGTCCGGCTCGAAGCCGAGGATGTCGCGGGTGGCGGGGTTGGCGTAGGTGATGATGCCATTGGCCGACAACTCGAGGACGACGTCGGCCAAGGTGGCGAACAACTGGCTGAGGCGGGCCTCGCGGTTGGCCAGGTCCAGCTCGCGCTGCTTGTATGACGTGACGTCGGTGCGAATGCCGACGACACTGCCGTCGGACAGCACCTGGTTGGCGAACTGCATCCACGAACCCGTGACCAGCCGGAAGGTCTGCGGCGGGCCCGAGGCGCGCAAGCCCTCCTTTTGCCGGGCGATCCAAGTCTCCGGGTCGGCGATGTCGGCGTAGACGCCCAGTTCGACGCTGCGCCGAATCTGGTCCTCGAACTTGGCGCCGTAGCGCACCACGCCGCCGTTGCGGGAGATCATGTCGCGGAACTTGGCGTTGCACAGGACCAACCTGTCGTCGGAATCGTAGACGATGACCGCCTCGGGCAAGGCGTCGACGATTTCCTTGAGCCGCCGCTCCATCCAGCGCTGCGCACTCTGCTGGTCGGCGGCGCGATCCAGGATGCGCTTGGCCTGCCGTTCGCTCCACCACACCAGCAGCAGCAGGCAGATGCTCATGAACGACGCGAGGGCCACGATGACGGCTGTCGCGTCGCCGGCGGTCGTGAAGGGAAGCCAGCCCAGCGCCGCCAGCAATCCGCCGACGCCGCTGGTCAGGGCGATCAGCGCGACGGCCGCTTGTTTCAAACCCGCGGCGGTACGCCACGCCAGGGCCTTGTCGCCCTGTTCATGGCCAGTAGTGACTGTCGACAGCACGGCTCACCTCGTCTGTGTCGCCGTTCAACCCCGTGCCAAGCGCCGGCCGTTCGAGACGCGGCGCCAGGCGGACAAATGCAAGCCGGCCAGCAAGCCGATCCGGGCCTTGCCGCGCAAACATAGGCGACATTGGCTATGCAAATTCATGGAGGTCTCGATTTAACGTTCGAGTAGAACCATTTTGAGGTCGCAATCCTGTTTAATTCTACACGTTTATGGTTTAGATATTAGATGAATTATCACCTTAAGGCGATAGCAATCAAGTGGATGAGGTGAGGCCATGACGACCCGGCCGGATGTTCTCGTGGTCGATGACGATCCGTCACAATGCCTGGAGATCGCCGAGTACCTGAACCGGCGCGGGTTCAACGTCATCGAAGCGAACGACGCCGAAAGCGCGCTGCGCATCATGGAAACCCATATGCCGCGTGTGGTTATCTCCGATATCGCCATGCCGGAAGCGGACGGCATCTGGATGACGCAGCAGGCCAAGGCGCACGCCACCGGCAGCAAGATCATCCTGATGTCGGGCGACGCCGACATGGTTCGCGCCGCCAACCTGCAGCATGCCGGCGCTTTCGCCGTGATCCACAAGCCCGTGCCACTCAAGATGCTGGCGGGCTTTGTCGAGCGCGTCGTGACGGCGTCGGCCAATCGCTGAACGGCCGGTTCGACGAATTGCCAGGGGGTGTGTAGTGCGCGTCCTTGTAGTCGATGACGAGTCCTACATCGTCGATGAAGTTTGCGAGTTTCTGCGTCGACGCGGCCACGATCCGGTGCCGGCCGGCGACGTCGACGAAGCGTCGCAGACGCTGGCGGCGGAGCCGGCCTTCGACGTGGTGATTACCGATATGAAGATGCCGCAGGGCAGCGGCCTCGACGTGCTGCGCGCCAGCAACCGCAGCGGGCCGCC
>DATFGV010000652.1:0-2006 GCA_035249115.1 Vineibacter sp. | reverse complement strand
GACCCCCAGCGTGATCACGGCCGTCAGCATCGTCGCCCGTCTGCTCGTGTACTTCGACATCACCGCATACCCAAGCGCTCCGATCAGGCCGCCGATGCTGAGTGCCATCAGCACCCAGCCCAACTGCGCCGGCTCGTTGCGGTCGGTGAAGTACTTGGGGAACAACACGCTTTCCATCGGCATGTACAGACCCGTCGCCGCCAGGTCGACGAACGCCAGCGTGCGCAGCACCCGGTTGTGCCACACGAAGCGAAGACCTTCGAGGATTCCCGCCCACACACCGTCGGGCAGCGCGGTCCGGTCCGGCTTGCCCGTGCCCTCGAGTCGCAGCACGCCGATGGCCACGATCGACAGCCCGAATGCGGATGCGGTCACCCACATGGTGTTGACGCCGCCAAGCGTCGCGATCAGCAGGCCGCCGATGCCCGGACCGACGATGTAGGCGAGGTTGAAGACCGCCTCGTACACGCTGTTGGCGTGGTCGAGCGTCCAGCCGGCTCGGCCGGCCGCCTCCGGCAGCATCGTCTCGCGCGCTGTCATCCCGGCAGGGTCGAAGAAGGCGCCCAGTGCGGCCAGTCCCGCGAGCACCGCGACATTCACGGCCTGCACGCCGAACGTGAGCGCCAGAACCGGCACGGCCGCGACCGACAACGCCGACAACGCGTCGGAGATCATCGCGACCCGCCTGCGGCCGAGGTAATCGACCGCCGCGCCTGCGATCAACGTGGCGGCAAGCAAGGGCAGTGTGCCCGCCATCGCCACCACCGAAGCGTCCAAAGCAGAGCCGTTGCGCTGCAACACAAGCCACGGAAACGCGACTATCGAAATGCCGTTGCCCGCACCGGCCATCAGCGCGGCGAACAGGATCAAGTACAGGGGGCCGCGCTTGCTATCTGTCATGAGGTATCGCGGCCGAATCTAACAGCGGCCAGGCCCACTGGGCATCCGATTTGTGCGGCCCCGCCCGGCGCCGACTTTCCGCCGCAGGCACAGTGGTCTGGTGAAGTTCGCTCATCCGCATACCGGCGCGTTGTTCGACTCGCCGGTACCGCCTGGCTCCGGCTGGCCAGGAGATCCGGCCACGTCGCGGACCGCGGTGGCCGAAACGCCGGCGCACGTCGCGTCGATGGCGGCGGCGGTCCGCACTCTCGATGAACTCGACGCTGAGGTCTCGGTGTGCCGAGCCTGCCCGCGGCTGGTCGAGTGGCGCGAAGAGGTGGCCGTCGTCAAGCGCAAGTCCTTCGCCGACGAACCGTATTGGGGCCGACCGATTCCCGGGTGGGGGTCGCCGCGGCCGAAGCTGTTGATCGCCGGGCTCGCGCCCGCCGCGCACGGCGGCAATCGCACGGGGCGAGTCTTCACCGGTGACCGCTCAGGGGATTTCCTGTTCGCCGCGTTGCATCGTGCCGGACTGGCCAATCAAGCAACGTGCGTGGATGCCGCGGATGGCTTGGTGCTCAACAACACTCGCGTGGCCGCGGCGGTACGGTGCGCGCCGCCGGGTAACGCGCCAACGCCGGCCGAGCGCGCGACGTGTGCGCCGTGGCTGGACGCCGAGTGGCGGCTGATTGCTTCCGACGTGCGCGCGATAGTCGCGCTCGGCGCATTCGCGTGGCGGGCGGCACTGGACATGATCCGCGACGGCGGTGGCGCGGTACCGAAGCCGGCGCCGCGGTTCGGGCATGGCGTGACGGCGACGCTGGGGCCGGTGACGCTGATCGGCTGTTATCACCCGAGCCAGCAGAACACGTTCACCGGCAAGCTGACGCCGGCGATGCTCGACGACATCTTCACGCTTGCGGGAACGCACATCGACAAGGATGCGTTGTGACAGCCATGCGCCTTTCCGTTCTGGACCTCGTGCCCGTGCGCACCGACCAATCGACGTCAGATGCACTGGCTGCGACGACGCACCTTGCGCAGACGGCCGACCGTCTCGGCTACACCCGCTACTGGCTGGCCGAGCACCACAACATGCCCGCAGTCGCGGCCACCAGCCCGCCGGT
>DATFGV010000651.1:0-4701 GCA_035249115.1 Vineibacter sp. | reverse complement strand
CCGAGGCGGTCATTGCGGCAACGGCGCGGGGCTGGAAGCTGGAGCGGAACGCCGGACCGTAGGCAACGGCTACGGGTTAGCCGCCTCGTGCACACGTGCGGGTGCGTCGGAAGCCTGCAAGAGCCGGTTGACCACAGCCCGCAAGGCCATCGGGTTGACGGGCTTGTGCAGCAACAAGAGGCCGCCGGCGCGGGCCTGTTGCAGGCGCTCCGGACTGGTATCACCGGAGATGAGCAGTGCCGGAATCGGCGTTTGCAACGCGCTGCGCAGCTGGTCGAGTGCCTCGCTCCCCGTCTGGCCGGCCGCCAGATGGTAATCGGAGATGACGAGGTCGGGGCGGACCTTGCCATGCGCGAGCGCCGCCAGCGCCGCGTTGCCCGTGTCGGCTGTCACCACCCGGCATCCCCAGCCTTGCAGCAAGCCGCGCATGCCCTCCAGGACCAGCGCGTCATCATCAATCACGACCACCAGCTTGCCGCGCACCGGATCGGCAATCGCAGGCGGTGGATCGGCCGCGCTCTGCGCTCGCGGCCGCTCAGTCGTCAGCGGCACTGTGACAGAGAAACGCGAACCTTCGCCGGGTCGCGATGTCAGCTGCAGCCGGTGATCGAGCAAGCGGCACAAACGGTCGACGATCGAAAGGCCCAGACCCAACCCGGCGCGGCGATCGCCCTCGGGTGAAGCCAACTGGACAAACTCGCCGAATATGTCGCGTTGCCGGGCTTCGGGAATGCCGACGCCGGAGTCCCACACCTCGATCCGCAGCACATGGTCGCGGCGGCGGCAACCGACGACCACCCCGCCGCGCGATGTGTAGCGGACCGCGTTCGACACCAGGTTGAGCAGGATCCGTTCAAGCAGGATGGCGTCGCTGCGCACAAGCGCGTCGCAGGAAACCACGCGCAGTCGCAAGCCCTTCTCGCGGGCGACGACAGCGAACGAGGTTTCGATCCGCCGCAGCAGCTGTGCAACGGCGAAATCCGCGATGGTCGGCGTCTGCACACCGGCGTCGAGCTTGGAGATGTCGAGCAGCGCGTTGAACAGCTCATTCATGTCGGCGACGGCGGCATCGATGCGCGCCACCAGCCGGCCGCGCTCGGCGGGGTCGCCATCGCCGCGCAGCTGGCCGACGAACAGGTTGAGCGCGTGCAGCGGCTGGCGCAGGTCGTGGCTGGCGGCGGCGAGAAAGCGTGACTTGGCGAGGTTGGCGCGCTCCGCCTCGCGGTTGCGCTCGGCAAGCTCGCGGTTGCGCGCCGCCAGTTCCATCCGCAGCCGCAGCGACTCCACGAAGCTGTTGCGGATGTAGCGGGCGAAGTTGGAAAACAGGAACAGGACCGCCGTCGCCGCCAGGGCGATGCCCCAGTGCAGGGGATCGTTTTCCATCCCGTAGCGGACGATCGCGGCCACGACGAAGGGCGTGACGAAAATCAGGTAGGCGGGCGGATAGACCGCCAGGGTGACCAGCCCGGAGACGACGGCGCCCAGCAGCATCGTCACCAGGAACAGCTGATACTCGATGCGGTCCGGTACATAGAACAGGACGCAGGCGATTCCCCAGAGGCTGCCGCCGACCGCCAGCGCGCACTGCGCGCGGTTCATCCAGGCCCGATGGTCGGTGCTGTCCGGAGTACGGCGGCGATAGGCCCGGGCCATGGCGGCGCGGGCCAGGGAATAGACGAGGAACGTGCCGAGCCAGCCCAGCAGCACCTCGGCAGCGACGTGGCCCCACAGCACCCAGACCAGAATCAGGGCGGCGGCGATGCCGGTCAGGATCAGCCGCTGGCCCTCGACATAGATCACCCGCACCTGCTCGGCCAGGATCGCCTGCTCGACTTCCTCGGACGGCGGCTGTGAGGCTTCCGGCGTGTGGACCATGTCGCCCCTTACGTCCGCCAGCCGACTGCCATGCTGGCTTGCAATCTTCCGCCGCGCGCCCCGGGTAGGTTCCACTGCGCCACCGCGCCGCGCAAAATGGTGCGCTGCGTCATCGGCCTATCCCGTCGCAATCAATCAGCGAACGGCAATGGGCTGAAAGTTAACACGCCCGTCACGCGACGACCAATCGCGGTTGGCATGCAGCAATGACGGCGCGCCGCGGGCCACGGTGGCTGCTCGCGCGGCGCCCAACCGGCCGATATCGCGCGACGACCGCGCGCACCCCAGCATCGTGCGCCGCGCATCGTCCGTCGCTTGCCTTGCCGGCGGCGCTGCCGGACAGTCGCGCGCGTCTTTTGCCCACGTCATTCGCGGCTTGCCGGACCCGCCGGACCGCCACGCAGGGAGGGTGGCCATGCGGCTCTATTACGGCTGGGTGATCGTCGGCGCCGGCATGGTGGCCGGCTGCGTCGGCATGGGCTCGATGATGTCGCTGGCCGTGTTCCTCGATCCGATGACCGCCGCCGAGGGCTGGTCGCGCACCGGCATCTCCAGCGCCGCGACCTTGAACTTCCTGTGCATGGCCGTCGGCTCGCTCGTCTGGGGCGCCGTCACCGATCGCTTCGGCGCCCGCCTGGTCGTGCTGTCGGGCGGCGCCCTGCTGGTCGCCGGCTTGCTGGCGGCCAGCCAGGCGGCCAGCCTGGGCGAGTTCCAGCTGCTGTTCGGCGTCCTCGTCGGCTTCGCCGTCGGCGGCTTCTACGCGCCGATGGTGTCGGCCACCATGGCGTGGTTCACGCAGCACCGCACCTTGGCGGTGGCGCTGGTGTCGGCCGGCATGAGCTTCGGCTCGATGACCATGGCGCCGCTGGCGCGCTGGCTGATCACCGCGCATGACTGGCGCACCGCGATGGTGATCGTGGGCGGCGTGGCGCTGGCGCTGCTGCTGCCGGCCGGCCTGCTGCTGCGCCGGCCGCCGGCCATAGCGGAGAACGGCGGTGCCGCGCCGGCGCAAGGCGCGACGTCCCGGCTGGCGAGCATGGTCGACGACGGGCCCGGCCTGTCGGTGGCGCAGGCGCTGCGCACGCCGCAGTTCATCGCCATCGCGCTGACCCACTTCGCCTGCTGCGCGGCGCATTCCGGGCCGATCTTCCACATGGTGAGCTACGCCCTGATCTGCGGCGCGGCACCGATGGCGGCGACCGCCGTCTACAGCCTCGCCGGCCTCGCATCGCTGGGCGGCCGCGTGCTGCTGGGCACGATCGCCGATCGGGTCGGGGCCAAGCCGACGCTGGTCGCCGGCCTGATGGTGCAGGCCATCGCGGTCAGCTTGTACCTGCTGGCCGCCGATCTCGGCGCGCTGTACGCGCTGTCGGTCCTGTTCGGCCTGGCCTATGGCGGCGTCATGCCGCTCTACGCCGTGCTGGTGCGCGACTATTTCGGGCCGCGCATCATGGGCACCATGTTCGGCGCCGTCGGCATGGTCGCCAGCCTCGGCATGGCGTTCGGTCCCTGGGCCGGCGGCTGGGCGTTCGACAACCTCAACAGCTACACGTGGCTGTACATCGGCTCGTTCGCCTTCGGCCTGGGCGCGGTGGCGATCGCGCTGACCTTCCGGCCGCTGCCGGTGCGGGTCGCGGCGCCGGCTCGCGTGGTCGAACAGGCCGGCTGAGCCGCCAGACATCCCCTATTCGGCGAGCGTCCGCTCACAAACATGTGAGCAGGCCGATGTTGACATTTGTGGTGATTCCACAGAAAACAACATTATCGCAACAAATCGCCAAGCAGGGTTCGACATGCCACATCAGCCCCATTGCCGCCCGCCGGCGGGGTCGGACGGCGCCGCCGCGGCGCCGCCCGCGACCGCCCCGCACGCCGTTTGCGCGGGAGGCGCCGGACGATGCGCAGCCTGAACCTCGACCAGCTGCGGGCGCTCGCCCAGGTCGTCGAGCTGGGCAGCTTCTCGGCCGCGGCGCGGCAGCTCAACCTGACGCAGCCGGCGATCAGCCTGCAGATCCGCGAGCTGGAGCAGCGCTTCGGCGTCAAGCTGGTGGAGCGGATCGGCAAGCAGACGCACGCCACCGCGCCCGGCCGCGACCTGATCGAGCACGCCCGCCAGATCTTCCGCGACTGCGAGACCGCCGAGCTGGCGATGCGCCGCTTCCAGCAGGGCTGGGTCGGCCGGGTGCGGATCGGCACCTCGCTGACGGCGCTGACCTACGACCTGCCGCCGGTGGTGCGCCGGCTGCGCGAAGAGCACCCCGGCATCGAGCTGCTGGTCAGCAACATGCCGACCCGCGACACGATCGAGAACCTGATCAGCAACCGCATCGATTTCGGCCTCGTCACCCTGCCGGTCGACGACGCCAATCTGCGGCTCACCACCTTGCGGCCGCGCCAGCTGATGGCGATCCTGCCGGCCGATATGCCGGATATCCCCGACCGGGTGACGCCGGCGTTCGCCGCCGCCCAGCCGCTGGTGCTGGAACACGCCCGGGGCGGCGTCTATCTGCTGGCGATGCGCTGGCTGGCCGACCAGCTGCCGCTGCCGCGCACGCCGATGCATATCGGCACGGTCGAGGCGATGAAGCGCGGCGTCGCCATGGGGCTGGGCATGTCGCTGGTGCCCGACATCGCCGTCGCCGAACCGCCGCCCGGCGTGGTGGTGCGGCCGCTCGATCCGCCGGTGCCCTGCACCATGGCGCTGGCCGAGCACCGCGGCGAGCGCGACGACAAGGCGCTGGCGATCGTCCGCCAGGCGCTGCTCGAGCTGCGGGCGACGCCGCAGGACCTGGCGGCGCGCCCGGCGGCGATCGCGCCGACCCCCAT
>DATFGV010000650.1:0-9221 GCA_035249115.1 Vineibacter sp. | reverse complement strand
CGCTGGTGCCGACAACGACCACCGCTTCGCGTCGCAGCTGGATGACCAGTGCCGCCAGATCGTCGGCGCGGGCGATGCGCAGGCGGTTGACGGCGCCGGCCGAGCTGCGCGCCGCCAGGCTGTTGACGCCGGCTTGGCCCTTGGCGCCAAGGAACACGCCGTCGATCCCGAAGACCTCCGCCGAGCGCAACATGGCGCCGAGGTTGTAAGGGTCTTGCACGCCGTCGAGGATCAGCCACAGCGACGTCGCTCTGGGGTCGCCGTACAACGCAGCAGGCGCGTCGTAGGGATACTCTCCCACCCGCGCGAGGAAACCCTGATGATCGGCGACGCCGCAGAGCTGCGCCAACCGGGTGCGCGGCACACGGTTCAGTTTGAACTTCCGGCCGGCGGCGCCGGCCTGGGCGATCTCGTCGGCAGCAGCGTCGGCGCCGAGGTCGGCAGCAAGGTAGAGCTCATGTATCGGCCACCTGCCGCCGGCCAACGTTTCCAGCACCAGGTTGCGGCCCCATAGCCAGCTGCGCTGGTGGCTGGCCAGCAGCGGCCGCTTGGCCTTTGCCTTGCCCTTGCCCTTGGGCGCGCGCGCGACCATGGCGGTCTAGGCGAGCTTCGGGCGGATGGCGACGTCGACCTGCAGGTCGACTTCGTAGGTGTCGTCGAAGAACTTGTCTGGCCCGTTGCTGCTAAAGCGCGCCTTGACGCGATCGCCAGCGAAGCTGACGTCGAGCGCCTTGATGGTGCCGATCACCGAGAAGGGCTTCCGCTTGAGGTCCTGGTGTGCCACCTGGCAACTGAAGAGGCCGCCGTCGGGGCGGTGCAGCTTGATCGTCAGCGCGCTGCCGAACTTGCCAAAATCGGCGTCCCAGCCCGGCCGCTTTGAGCTGGCGTGATCCTTTTCGGTCATCACCACTTCGACTGCGGCTTTGCCCGACATACCCTCGGTGACATAGGCGCTGATGAACGCCAGCTTGGCAGCCTTGCCGTTGCCGACAAAGCGGCCGCTGACCATGTCCGCGGCCCAGCTGGCATTTGGCAAAAGGCTCGTTGCCGCGGCGCTGGCCAAAAACGATCGACGTCGCATGTTGCCTCCCATTCTGGCCGGTCAGTGTATCAAGCCCGCGCCGTCAGGTGTTGTGGTGTTACCGCCTCACCGGCGGCGATATCGGCGGCGGCGTGGCCGATCGTGGCGCCGTACTTCACAAGATCCTCGCCGGCCTCAATCCGCCGGGCGGCGAATTTGTCGCCGACCTGCACGGTCTGCGGCAGGGCGATGTCGCGGCCGTTGATACGCAGGACCTGCCCGGCCTCGATCTCGCGCACCGCCACGGCGATGTTGTCGCCGGGCGCCAGCTGCAGGATGCGGGACTCGCCGTCACTCATGCCGGGCCGTCCGTCAAAATGCCATCGTCGGTGCTTAGCGGACCGGCTGGCGGCGCGCATCATTTTTCCACGCCTGCGGTCTTTTTCGCGCAGCGGCTGACGGACGGAGCCACGGCAACTTGGCCCGATGGCGCATCGTGCTAAGGTCGCCGCGGACATCTCAGGGGATGGAGACGGTGATGGACGCGCATGTGACCTACAAGGATATCGGCGTCAGCCAGAGCGGCAATGTCGGCCAGATCGAGATCCGCCGGCCACCACACAACTATTTCGACAACGCGTTGATCAATCAGATCGGCGACGCGTTGGAGGCCTTTGATCGTGAGCCGTCGTGCCGCGCCGTCGTCCTCTGTGCCGACGGCAAGTCGTTTTGCGCCGGGGCCGATTTCACCAACCGTCCGGCGACCGGCGCCTCGAACGAGAGCGGCAAGCACCTGTACAAGGAAGCAATCCGGCTGTTCCGCTCGAAAAAGCCGATCATCGCGGCGGTCCAGGGGGCGGCGATCGGCGGCGGCCTCGGACTGGCCTTGATGGCCGACTTCCGCGTCACCTGCCCGGAAGGCCGCTTTAGCGCCAATTTCAATCGCCTGGGATTCCATCCGGGCTTCGGACTGACCTGCACCCTGCCGCGCCTGGTCGGGCAGCAGAAGGCCAACCTGCTTTTCTACACCGGTCGGCGCGTCACTGGCGAAGAGGCGGTGGCGATGGGCATGGCCGACCAGCTGGTCCCCCTGGCCGAGCTGCGCCAGGCGGCGATGGCGCTGGCGACCGAGATCGCCCAGTCGGCCCCCCTGGCGGTGATGTCGACCCGCGAGACGGTGCGCCGCGGCCTGGCCGACGCCGTCGAGGCCGCCACCGAGCGCGAGCTGGTTGAGCAGGACTGGACCCGCAAGACCGCCGATTTCAAGGAAGGCGTCAAGGCCTGGGCCGAGAAGCGGCTGCCGGACTTCAAGGCCGCCTGAAGCGGGCCGCTGGAGCACGGACTGCCATGCGACTAAAGGGCAAGCGCTGCCTGGTGACGGCGGCCGCCCAGGGCATCGGCGCGGCGACTGCCCGGGCCTTTGCGCGCGAGGGCGCTGACGTCTGGGCGACCGACGTCAATGAGTCCGCCCTGGCCGGGGCCACGGCCGGCTTGTCAGGGGTACGGGCCGAGAAGCTCGACGTGCTCGACAAGGCGGCGATCACCGCCATGGCAGGGCGGTTGGGTGGCATCGACGTGCTGTTCAACTGTGCCGGCTTCGTGCACCACGGGACCGTGCTGGACGCCACCGACGAGCAGTGGCGCTTCGCCTTCGACCTGAACGTGCGCAGCATGTTCTGGACCATCCAGGCGTTCCTGCCCGGCATGATCGGCAAGGGCGGTGGCTCGATCGTCAACGTCGCCTCCGCCGCGTCATCGCACAAGGGTGCGCCGCTTCGCTTTGTCTATGGCACCACCAAAGCGGCTGTGGTCGGGCTGACCAAGTCGGTGGCGGTCGACTTCGTCAAACAGAACGTTCGCTGCAACGCCATCTGTCCCGGAACCGTCCAGACCCCGTCGCTCGACGAACGTATCGCCGCCCAAGGAGGGGATCCCTCGATGTTTCGCGCCCGGCAGCCGACCGGGCGGTTCGGTTCGGCGGACGAGATCGCCGCCCTGGCGGTCTACCTGGCCAGCGACGAAAGCGCCTTCACCACCGGCACCACCCACGTCATCGACGGTGGTTGGAGCATATGACCGTGGCCGGCCTGGGCCCGCTGCTCGATCGGGCACCGGTCATTCCGGTACTGACCCTGGACGATCCGGCGACCGCGGTGAACGTTGCCAAAGCCCTGGTGGCCGGCGGCCTGCCGGTGCTGGAAGTGACGTTGCGGACGGCAGCGGCGCTCGACGCCGTGCGGGCGATCGTTGCCGAAGTGCCGGGCGCGGTGGTCGGCGTTGGCACGATCCTGGCGCCAGCTCAGTTCGACCAGGCGATAGCGGCCGGCGCGCAATTCGCCGTCAGTCCTGGCCATACGCCAGACCTGTTGGCCGCCGCGGTCGCTTCGGGCCTGCCTTACCTGCCGGGCATGGCCACCGCTTCGGAAGCCATGGCCCTCTACGAAAGGGGCTATCAGGAGCTCAAGTTCTTCCCTGCCGAGGCGAGCGGCGGCGTTCGGTTTCTGCGCGCTCTCCTGGCGCCGATGCCCACCTTGCGCTTTTGTCCGACCGGTGGAATCGAGGCGGCGAACGCGTCCACCTACCTCGCATTGCCAAATGTCGCCTGCGTCGGCGGTTCCTGGACGGCACCGGCCGAAACCATCCGGCAAGGCGCCTGGGGCAGGATTGAAGACATGGCCCGTGCCGCGGCCGGGTTGCGGCCATCGGTCGCTCGCGCCAATTGAGGCCGCGACGAAAAAGTGTCCACGATCAACGATCGACAATCTGTCCCCTAGCGCCTCGCCGACGAACGTGAGATGAACGGCTGGGGGAAGCCGCCGGCGGGGGGTCCGGCGGGCGAAAGGATTGGGCCGAGAGAACATGAACGGGTCTTTGCCCAGGCGGTGCCTGGCAGCAGCGTTGGTGGTGGTCGGCATCGTGTTGGCGGGCCCGTCGCTGGCCGTTCCCGAGCTGGTTGTCGTTCTCAATTCCGATGAAGCGTCGCTTAGCGTCGTCGACCGGCGAACGGGCAAGGAGTTCGACCGGCGGCCGATTGGGCGTGAGCCGCATCACCTGATGCTGACGCCCGACGGCAAGGAACTGGTGGTCGGATCGACCGTCACCAATGAATTGACCTTTCTCGACCCGGTTTCCGGCGAACTGCGCCGACGGATCCGCGACATCCTTGATCCATACCAGTTGGGCTTCAGCCCGGACGGCAAGTGGTTCGTGACCGCGGCCTACCGCATGAACCATGTCGACATTTACGACGCCGCCGACTACCGCCTGATCAAGCGCCTGCCACTGGCCACCCTTCCCAGTCACATGGCTTTCACCGCCGATAGCGCCATGGTGCTGGTCACCATGCAGGGGTCAAACCAGGTGACGGCGATTGCGCTGGCAAAGCAGGAGGTGGCCTGGACGATCGATGTCGGGGAGGCACCCGCCGGCATCTACGTCACGCCGGACCAGCGCCGGGCGATTGTCGGCCTGACCGGCGAGGACGCTGTGGCGGTGATTGACCTGTCGTCGCGGCGGGTCGCCAAGTGGGTGGTGACCGGTCGCGGCGCCCACAACATCTTCCGCATGCCCGACGATCCGGCCAAGGTGCTGGTCACCAACCGGGTCGACGGTTCGATCTCGATTCTCGACACCACCAAGCTTGAGGTGCTGGAAACCTTCCGCGCCCCTGGCGGCCCGGATTGCCTGGATTTCACGCCGGACGGCAAGCAGGTCTGGGTCACCCAGCGGTGGCGGCGGAAGGTGATGGCGATCGACCTCGCGACCAAGCAGATCCTGAATATCGTCAATGTCGGTCGATCGCCGCACGGGGTCTATATCAATGGCCCGCACACCGTGTCGCGATCGGTAGCGGCGCCGCCCGTTCCAACCGACAAGACCGCGTTCTCGCCGTCGTCGCCGACAGCGCCAAAAGGGTCAGGACCGCAATCCCGTTGACGCCGACGCCATCCTGACCGAAAAGCAGTCCCGGCGGCCGTCAACCGCCGCCGCGTACGCGTTCGGTACATGACCATGCAAGGATTGGTCGACATCTGGGTCGATATTCAGGGCTGGATCCTGGAGACAGTGGCGCACCCGCTACTGTTCCGTTTCGGCTTCATGACCTTTTTCGAGGATGCGCCCCTGGCGGTCGAGGCGGTGATGCTGGGCGTCGTCCAGATTACCGTCATCCTGCTGCTGTTCCGTGGCCTGGAGCGGTTGGCGCCGGCCGAGCACTGGCCCGACCGCAAGCTGGCGCGGGTCGACGTCGTCTACACTCTGCTCAACAAGCTCGGCCTGCTGCCGTTCCTTGTGTTCGTGGCGCTCTATCCGGTTAACGACTGGCTGCAGGATCTGGTCCGCGCCTATGGCTTGGTCATGCCGACCTTGGAGCAGAGCGTGCCCTGGCTGCGCCAGCAGCCTCTACTGCTGTTCCTGGCCTATTTCCTGATCTACGACTTCGCCGGCTATTGGCTCCACCGCTTGCAGCACGCGCTGCCGTGGTGGTGGGCGCTGCATTCGCTGCACCACAGCCAGCGGCAGGTGACCTGCTGGTCTGACGACCGTAACCACCTGCTCGACGACCTGCTGGCGTCGCTCTACTTCGCGCTGGTAGCGCTGCTGATCGGCATCCAGCCGACCCAGTACGTGGCCTTGCTGCTCGCCAGCAAACTGGTCGAGAGCTTTTCGCACGCCAACGTCAGCTTCGGTTTCGGTCGGATGCTGGACAAGGTGATCGTCGATCCCTGGTTCCACCGCATCCACCACGCCCGCGCCAGCGCGGCCGAGCCGCACATTCACGACCGCAATTTCAGTGCCGTGCTGCCAATCTGGGACATCCTGTTCGGCACCGCGGTCTACGACTACAAGCGGCGCCCGACCGGCGTCGATACGCCGGACGCCGACGCCGACAACGGCAAGGGTTGGCTGGGCCAGCAGTTCGCGGCGTTGGGCCGGTTGGGCCGGGCCATCGCCGTCACTCTGCGGCCGCGCCGCGCCGTCCACCCGGCCGAGTGAGCTGCTGCGGCCCCGACGGCATGGGGGGCAGTCCCGAGCCAAGAGCCGTCCTTGGCGGCGGTCATTTACCGCCCAGCAGCGGAACGCTAATTCCCGGACCTGAGTTGTGGAGGGGTCACCGCCGCATAGCAGAGGGTCATTTACCGCCCATCGGCGGAAAGCTAACTCCGCTGACCTGAGTTGTGGCGCGGGTCACGGCCACGCCGCCGAGGGTCATTTACCGCCCATCGGCGGAAAGCTAACTCCGCGGACCCGGGTTGCGACCAAGGTCACAGCCGCACGGCCGAGGGTCATTTACCGCCCGTAGCGGTAACATCACCGCACCCTTCGCCCAGATCCTGTCGATGCCGATGACGCCGGTCATTTGCCGGCCATGGAGGATCTCAGGCCGCTGCCAGCGCCGACCGGCTTGCCTGGTTCGCAGGTCGGCCAGGTCGGCTCAACCCGGATCGGTCTGGGCGACAAAGCGGGCGACCGCCTCGCGGGTGGGTATCGGCGCCACCGCGCCAAAGCCGGTGGTCTTGAGCGCGGCGGCAGCATTGGCCCAGGTGGCGGCGGCGAAGGGTGCGTCGCCCGCCAGCAGCCGGGCCAGGAAGGTGCCGCAGAACGTGTCGCCGGCCCCGGTAGCGTCGACAGCCGAGACGGCATGGCCGGCAATGCGCCGCCGCTGGTCGGGGGTCGCCACCAGCACACCCTTCGGGCCAAGCTTCAAGGCGACCAGGCCTGGTCCCAGCCGCAGGTAGAAGTCGGCGATGGCGTCGGGGTCGGAGAGGCCGGTCAGATGCTCGGCATCCTCGAGGCTGGGCAGGGCGACATCGGCGCGCGACATGGCCGAGTGGATCGTGTCGCGCGCAGCCTGCAGTGACCACAACCGCAGCCGCAGGTTGGTGTCGTAGGCGACGCGGCCGCCGGCGGCCTTCACGAACTCGATAGCCGCAAAGCCTGCGGCGCAGGCTTCGGGCGAGATCGCCTGGCTAATGCCCGAGAGGTGCAGGATCCGGGCGCCCGCCAGGTAGTCGCGCGGCAGATCCTCGGGCCGCAGCCGGCTGGCGGCCGAGCCGGTACGCAGGAAATGGAAGTGGTGGCCGGTTACGTCGTGCGTGACAAAGTAGACTGCGGTGTGGCCGTCAGACCGTCGTGCGACCTGCGCGCAATCGACACCTTCGCGGCGCCAGAGATCGACGAACAGGTCGCCGAAACCATCCTTTCCCAAGGCCGTCAGGTAGCCCACCGATGCCCCTTGGCGGGCCGCCGCAATGGCGGCGTTCGAGGTGTCGCCGCCGAAACCCTGCAGCCAGCGCGCCTCGGCCGGATCGGTCTGGTTGAACTCGACCATCGGCTCGCCGAGGCAGATCAGGGCGGGGGAGGGCATGACGGGCGGATCGCAGTGAAGGTGGACTTGCTACAGCAGACACGCCCGGCGCGGTGCCGCCAACCGCAATTTCGCTCGGGGCATAGCGAAATGCGGCGCCTGCCCGGCGAATGGGCAGGCGCCGAAACGCTGTCAACCCAGCGCAGCGCTACGCGCTGCGCCGCTCCAGTTCGGTGATCAGGCCGTCGATTCCATTACGCTGGATATAGGCGTTGAAGTCGGAGCGGCGCGTCGCCGCCATGCTGACGCCTTCGATGACGACATCGACAATCTTGTCGTTGTGCACTTCCCAGGTCAGCTTGATCGGCTGGGTCGCGTTGGGTTGCACGATCTGGCTCTCGACCATCTGCGCGGCCCCGTTGGTCGTCACCTTGCCCACGGTCAGGGTCTGGCCGCTGTACTGCTTGAAGCGCGCCGAGTAGGCCCGCACCTCGGCCTTCTCGAATGCCGCCAGGAAGCGCTGCCGCTGCTCCGGCGTCGCCGCATTCCAGTGGCGCCCCAGCACCGAGCGACCGATCGCCTGCAGATCGAAGCTGCTGTTCATGACCTCGGTCAGGGTCGCGCTGCGCTCGGCGTCAGAACCGCCGGCCTTCAGTACCGTCAGTATGCGGTCGGCGCCGGCCTTCACGACGTTGGCGGCGTCGCCGGCCCACGCCGGCGCGAGGCCGATACCGAGCAGCGTGGCGGCAAGGACGGCAACGCTGGCGCGTCGTTTCAGCAGGGTGATGGACATGTGTAACCTCCCAAACGGCACTCGCCGAATGCTCGACAGTCCATGGAATCTGGCGTCCGAGGCGAGCGCCGCCATGGCTGAACTGTGGCGGCGGCATGGCGCACCGAACTGCGACTTCATCCCAAAATAACGTCGTCGGTGGAGTAGCGTTCCTCCAGGTCGGGCGTGACGAGTGGCGATGCGGCGTGGTGATCTTGTCCGATGCGACAAGGGACACGGACGGGGAGTGAAGACCATGCCTCAACCCGACATCCTGCTGGCAGTGCCGCTGATCGACGGCGCCATGGCGGCGCTGGACGCCCGCTTCACGGTGCACCGCCTGTGGGAAAATGGTGACCGCGACCGGTTCCTGGCGGGTATCGCCGATCGCATCCGTGGCGCGGCGACGACCGGCGCCACAGGGCTGAAGGCCGACGTGATCGACCGCCTGCCCAAGCTGCAGGTGGTGGCGTCTTATGGGGTCGGCACCGACGCGATCGACCTCGCGGCCTGCCGGCGGCGAGGCATCGGTGTGTCGAACACACCCGACGTGCTGACCGAGGAAGTCGCTGACTTCGGCATGGCATTGCTGCTGGCCAGCGCCAGGCGCATCCCGCAGGCTGACGCCTATGTGCGGCGCGGCGACTATCGACGGGACGGCAAGGACATGTATCCGCTGACCCGCCGGGTGCGCGGTAAGAAGGTGGGTATCGTCGGCCTGGGGCAGATCGGCCAGGCCTTTGCCCGCTTGTGTCCGGCTTTCGGCCTGGACGTCGCGTGGTACGGGCCTCGGCCCAAGCCCGATCTGCCTTACCGCCATGTTGGCAACCTCGCGGCGCTGGCGGCCGAGGTCGACTACCTGGTGCTGACCTGCAAGGGTGGACCGGACACGGCCGGATTGGTGGACGCGACGGTGCTCAAGGCCTTGGGTCCCAAGGGCACCCTGGTGAACGTGGCGCGCGGCTCGGTGGTCGATGAGTCGGCGCTGGTCGCGGCGCTGCGCGATGGAACGCTGGGCGCGGCGGCACTGGATGTCTATGTCGACGAACCCAACGCGCCGGCCGAGTTGTTCGCCATGGACAATGTTGTCATCCAGCCGCATGTCGCCAGTGGCACAGTCG
>DATFGV010000649.1:0-13121 GCA_035249115.1 Vineibacter sp. | reverse complement strand
TGGCGCGCCTCGTCGGCGAGGCTCGGCGCCCGCCGTGGCTCCGGCATCGCCGCCGGATCATAGAGCGCGTGATAGGGCTTCGGCGCGATGAACGGCGGATGCGGCCGGATGTAGGCGGCGTGCACGAACCACGAGGAGTCGCGACGCACCGAGATGTAGTCCAGCACGGCGTCGGTCATGAAGGCGGTAATGCTGTGCTCGGCCGCAAAACGCGCCGGCGCCGCCGTCGGGCAGCCGTTTGTCGGCTCCTCGGCCGGCCGATAGACCTCCTTCATGTCGACGGGGAAGTCGTAGCCCTTGGATCGCAGCCAGGCGATCCACGGCAACGGCCTCTCTGTAAGAACGAGTTCCGGGGTGAATCCCGGCATCACCGATTCATAGGTGCGCAAAGCCGGGTCGCCGGGATCGAGTCCGGTAGGATCGACGGCGGTGTCGGTGTAACCGAACAGCGCCGGATCGTAGCCGGCTTTGCGGCTCTCGAGCGCCAGATTGGTGAAACGTCGCGCCAGCGGCGAGCCGTTGCGCACTACGCCGTTGTTGTGCTGGTAGGTGCCGGTCAGCATCGCGGCGCGCGACGGACCACAGGGCGACGCCTGCACATAGTGGCGCCGGAACAGTGCGCCATCCGCGGCCAGCCGGTCGAGGTGTGGCGTCCGGATGATCGGGTTGCCGGCCGCGCCCAGAGCGTCGGCGCGCCACTGATCGATGACGATGAACAGCACGTTCCTTCGCCTGCCCATGGCGCCTCCCGTTTCGGACTCGGCCGACGTATTATCTCGCCGGCAGCCTGGCCGGATTTCCGATATGATATCAGTCGGTTAGGCGCAAGGGGCTGGGCCGGGCGAGAACCCGTTGCGCGGCAGGTCGGCGGCCTCTATCTAGCCGCACCGATTCTCCCTCGCCCCCGGGACTCCGCGCCGGCAATGACCGAGCTCTCGCATATCCGCAACTTCTCGATCGTGGCCCATATCGACCACGGCAAGTCGACGCTGGCCGACCGGCTGATCCAGCGCTGCGGCGCGATCGAGGCGCGCGAGTTCCACGACCAGCTGCTCGACAGCATGGATATCGAGCGCGAGCGCGGGATTACCATCAAGGCGCAGACCGTGCGGCTCGACTACACGGCCGCGGATGGCCAGCGCTACGTGCTGAACCTGATGGACACGCCGGGCCACGTCGACTTCGCCTACGAGGTGAGCCGCTCGCTGGCGGCCTGCGAAGGGTCGCTGCTGGTGGTCGACGCCAGCCAGGGTGTCGAGGCGCAGACGCTGGCCAACGCCTATCACGCCATCGAGGCCGGCCACGAGTTGATCCCGGTTCTCAACAAGATCGACCTGCCGGCAGCTGAACCGGAGCGGGTCAAGAAGGAGATCGAGGACGTCATCGGGCTCGACGCGTCGCATGCGCTGCTGATCTCGGCCAAGACCGGCATCGGCATCGAGGATGTGCTGGAGGCGCTCGTGCAGCGACTGCCGGCGCCCTCGGGCGACCGCGCCGCGCCGCTCAAGGCCTTGCTGGTCGACAGCTGGTACGATCCTTACCTCGGCGTTGTCACCCTGGTGCGGGTGCGCGACGGCGTGCTGAAGAAGGGCATGAAGATCCGCATGATGTCGACCGGCGCCGCGTACGACATCGACAAGGTCGGCGTCTTCACGCCCAAGCCGACCGACGCCGCCGAGCTCGGGCCGGGCGAGGTCGGCTTCATCATTGCCGGCATCAAGACGATTTCCGACTGCAAAGTCGGCGACACCATTACCGAGGAGCGGCGGCCGGCCGACTACCCACTGCCGGGATTCAAGCCGTCGGTGCCCGTGGTGTTTTGCGGCCTGTTCCCGACCGACACCAGCGACTACGAGAATCTGCGCGATTCGCTGGCCAAGCTACGGCTCAACGATTCAAGCTTCCACTTCGAGCCGGAGAGCAGCGCCGCGCTGGGTTTCGGCTTCCGCTGCGGCTTTCTCGGACTGTTGCACCTGGAGATCATACAAGAGCGGCTGGAGCGCGAGTTCGACCTCGACCTCGTCACCACGGCGCCGTCGGTGGTCTACAAAATCGCGCTCAACAGCGGCGATGAGATAGAGTTGCACAATCCGTCCGACTATCCCGACCCGGCGCACATCGCCGCCATCCAGGAGCCTTGGATCAAGGCCACGATCATCGTGCCCGACGAGTATCTCGGGCCGGTGCTGTCGCTGTGCCAGGAGCGGCGCGGCGTGCAAGTCGACCTCACCTACGCCGGCACGCGCGCCATGGTGGTTTACCGGCTGCCGCTGAACGAAGTGGTGTTCGACTTCTACGATCGGCTCAAGTCGGTGACGCGCGGCTACGCCAGCTTCGACTACGAGATGGCGGGTTACGAAGAGGGCGACCTTGTGAAGGTCACCATCCTGGTCAACGGCGAGACGGTCGACGCGCTGTCGATCATCGTGCACCGCAACCACGCCGAGAGCCGCGGCCGGGCGCTGTGCGAACGTCTGAAGGACCTGATCCCCAAGCAGCTGTTCAAGATCGCCATCCAGGCGGCGATCGGCGGAAGGATCATCGCACGCGAAACCATCAGCGCGCTGCGCAAGGACGTGCTCGCCAAGTGCTACGGCGGCGACATCACGCGCAAGAAGAAGCTGCTGGAGAAGCAGAAGAAGGGCAAGAAACGCATGCGCCAGATCGGCAACGTCGAGATTCCGCAGTCGGCGTTCCTGGCGGCGCTGAAGAGCGGCAGCTGAGTCTCGCGCCCGACCGCGCTCAGCGCCGACGTCGCCGGCGTCGCGCCGCGGCGGTGTCGGGGTTGCGGCGGAACAGGTAGCCGACCGCCAGGCAGAAAAGCGCAGCGGCACCGAATGCCAACAGCGCCGGCTGCAGCAGCACCGGCCGGATCGCGGAGTCCCACAACGATTCGTGGATGTAGCGTTGGACGATGGCCTGCGTGAGGTTGAGGCTGGGCGCGTGCAGTTTGAACCAAAGCTCGCCCAACGCGCTCAAAGCGCGGTCGCCACTGTCAACATAGTCTGCCACCTCGTAGACACCGACCACCGCGGTGACGATGAGCAGCATCCAGCCCAGCGCGCGCAGGACCGCCATCCACCCTGTCTCCCGTTGTCATCCTTGTTGCGGTGGCCGTCGCGACGCTAGCAGTCCATGGCGCCGACCGGAAGGCGCGATCTGCGGCCGGATCGGAGCCGCCTGTGCCCTTGCCGGTTGGCAACGCGCGATGCCGGGTATAATAGGTGGCGCCGCTGCCGAGGCGGGCGATCGGAGAGGTGGCCGAGTGGTTTAAGGCACACGCTTGGAAAGCGTGCGTGGTGTAACAGCCACCGCGGGTTCGAATCCCGCCCTCTCCGCCAGTTTTCTCTAAGTGCATGATATCGTTCCGATATCGATTTTACAGGCTAAATCCTCCCCACGAGGTTCCACAGGCGGGGTCCACATGGGGAAGAAATCAGTGTCCAATCACCTCCGCGAAAAATCCGGCCGGTATTTGTTCCGGGTGCGCGTCCCGGACTACGTGCGGAAAATCCTAGGCAAGGACGAAATCATCAAGGCGCTCCCGGATGACATGCGAAGGGCACTCATCAGCAAGGACGGCAAGCGCAAGCGCGAAATCGTCACGGCGTTGGGCACGAAAAACTACAACGACGCGCGGGTCATGGCGTGCCGGGAATTCGTTGAAGCCCACAAGCTGTTCCGCCGCGTCCGGCGTTTGACCCTCAGTACCAAAATTATCCCAATCGCAGCCGTGCCGATGCCGGCCGGCCGCCGCAAGCCTTCCACGATCGACGCTGAGCGTGCGATGGCCGCGTGGTTTGCCGGCGAGACTTCCCTTGATCGACAAGTCGCGCTCACGGCTTTGGACGACAGCGCCCGTGACGAAGTGCTCTTGGACGGCGCCGCTGCCGATGATCCGGCGACGGTGCACGCGACGTTGGAACACGCCCTAGCCGCCGCCGGGTATCGCATGCCCACTGACCCGGCCGTATTGGCGCACGGCTACCAGCTTTCCCGGCTGGCACTGGACGCGACGGCGCGCGCCGATCAGCAAGTCATCGAAGGGACGCGCCGGCCGTCGCCAGTTGACCTTCCTTGGCAGTCATCGGCACCCGTGCACGATCCGCATGCCCGGCCGAAGACGAAGATCACTGAGTTGATCACGATATGGGAAGCACGCCGGGAGAAGCCCAACGCCAAGACGCGCGACACGTACGAACGCCGCGCCAAGGCGTTCGCGGATTTTCTGGCCCATGACGACGCCGGCCGCGTGACCACGGCAGACGTTCGCCGATGGCTCGCATCGCTGAAAGCCGACGGTCTGACAGCCAAGACCATCAATGACGGCTATCTGGCTGCGATCAAATCGCTGTTCCAAGCGGCGCTGCTAGATGATCGGCTTGCTACAAATCCTGCGTTTGGTCGCGGCATCGCCTTGATTGAGGACAGAACCAAGGCGCGCTCCCGCCGGCCGTACACCGACGCCGAAGCAAAAGCCATCCTCACAGCCGCTCGGGGCGAGGAAGGGTCGCGGCGCTGGCTGCCCTGGCTGATGGCGTACACCGGGGCACGGATTTCCGAGTTGGCACAGCTTGTCGAGGGTGACGTGCATCCGCGCGCTGCTGTGCCTTATCTGAGCATCGACGCCGACGATGACAGCAAATCGATCAAGAACGCGCCTTCACGTCGGCAAGTGCCCTTGCACCCGGCGCTGATCAAAGCTGGCTTCCTGAAATTCGTCGCTGCGGCCACGAAGGGCGCGCCGCTGTTTGATGACTTGCCAGTGAGCATGTACGGCAAACGTGGTGACGCGGCCTCGAAACGCTATGGCCGATGGACGCGTGACATGGGCATCACCGACCCCCGGGCTGTAGCGCATTCGTGGCGCCACAAAATGGAAGATGCCTTGCGCGAGATAGACGCGCCGCGCGAAGTGCGTGACGCGATCTTGGGCCATGCCACGCCCGGGCAAGGCAGTGACTATGGCGCTGGCGTGTCGCTCAAACTCAAAGCGAAGTGGCTGGCAAAGATCAAGTGACGTGTTGCCTACAAGTGTGGGCCGTTCCACCCGGGTACCTAAATCGGTTTGATGCAGACAAAACCTGCATCCATTCGCACTTAGTGATGGAACGCAGCGCCGAAATGCGGTAAGGTATCGTTTGTTGGTGGCAAACGTAGGCCACCCTCCGGAAGCGCAAATTGTCGGGTGCGCTCTGATCCGGTCAAGGTCGCCGCAGGCGCCCATCTAGAACCCCACTCCCGAAGCTAACCAGTCGTCACCACCACGCCCCGCGTTTGGGGCATCGTTGCCGCGCGGCATGCGTGCGCCGGCATGGGAGAGGATCATGTCTGACACCACTGCGCCGCTGGCGCCCGTGCGCCTGCGCACCCGTCCATCTGCATCGGCGCTGTCTGAGTATTACACCCGCCAAGAGGCTGCCGACGCGCTAGGCATCACGCCTCCAACGTTAGGCGAGTGGACTGCCGCCGGGAACGGTCCGCCGGCCACCAAGATCGGCGGACGTTTCTTTTACCGCAAAGCTGCACTCGCCGCGTGGCTGGCATTGCGCGAAACGCGACCGGCCGGCTAGTCGGCGCATCAATGGCGGGGTGCAGCACAATGAACCGGAAGCAACGTCGCGCGTTGGCAGATAAGCCCATGCTGATCACGGTCCATCTGGCAAATGGATCAACCAAGAGGATCGACATGGCGCCGCTAGGCATGGACCGGGAAACGATAGAACGGACGCTCAAGCAACTGACGAGCAAGGGCGTCCTGCACACGATCAACGATGACACTCAAGTCGGGTACGCCATCAACTTCGGTTGGTGCCCCACCGCGCGGAAAGGCGTGCCGTCATGACCGCCAACCAAACGAAAGATGATCCGCCGCTTTGGCGGACTCTGACCAGCAAGACCATGCAATGGCGGAACCCGCTGCATCAACTCGCGATCTTGCAGCGTGTCGAGTTTCATTGGAGCGCGCTTTTGTCGTCATCGGAGTGCCGGGTGCTGATGTACATTCTGCACCGCACCGTGACGTTTGGGGAGATAACCAAGGACTTCACCATTGAAGGCATCATGAAGGGCGGCACCACCACGGCAGGCACCGGCCTGCATCGTGATACCGTGTCTGACGCCCTGCGCGGCCTGAAAACTCGCGGTGTGATCAAGACCAAGCGGACTGGCAAAGGGCTGCGGATCACGGTCAACATTGATTGGATAGTGCCAGCGAAGGCGGGCGATGTTGTGCCTCAAATCAGAATTGAGGTTCAAAACGAGCAACGGGACACATGGGATAAAGCTCTTGCGAGGTACTACCCCGATATGAAGCCCGGACCCGCGTCGTCCTACGCGTATTCAAGCAAGGACGTGGAAGCCTTGGTGAGGCTCGCCGCTAGGTGGCCTGCCGATGACTTCGCGTCATTCCTGTCTTGGTGCGTCGAAAGCTGGAAACACCTAGCACCTGAGGGGGCGATGCATCCGGCGCGCCAAGCTTGCCGCTCTTGATCAAGCATCGACGCCACTTCATCGAACAATGGAAACGGCGCAATCAGCCCGCGCCGGAACCGACGCCGCTGCCGACGCCCGCGTCACCATCAGTCGCGCCGCTGGCGCCAGTGCGCGTCCGTACGCGGCCTGAGGATGAATGGGAAGACCCTGAGGAATTTAGGTACACCGGTAAGATTGGCGTGGACCTTCCGCCGCGCCCGGAACGCCTGTGATTGGGTTGATGTAGGAAATTTCCCAACATCCGATGTAGGAAAAATCCCGATATCAGATGTAGGGAATTTTCCGATATCCGATGTAGGAAATTTCCGACCCTATTACATACATCCTCCTACCTCACATTTTTCTACTTCACACCCTTACGGGTCCGGCACGCCGCTTCGCTTGCCGTGCCGGGCATCTGGCCGGGGAAGATTGAAAACCGTGACGCCGGCCGAACCACCGTGCATCCGACAGAACATCGCGACTGACCTTCCTGCCGGCTAAGAAACTGTTTGTGGATCGCGCGCCGCGATTACAAATCATTTGGCAACATCAAGTAGTAAACCTGGCGACACAAGTTGCAAATCGGTTCGCCTTTTACTGATTCTTCGTCAAAACAACCGTTTATATAATTTTTTGGCAATGCATCACGATTTGTACTAGGTTAATCGTCGTATTGAGGGGGGCGATGGAGATTGATCATGGATAGCCCCACAATGCGTTTTATTCCTGAGGTTCCCAAAGCCAAAGCCGCTATGGTCACCAAGTGGTCGGACGGTATGAGCGGCAGCGCTGCCCACACTGCGGGCGCTCGCAATGCCAATGAGGCCGCAATTTTGCTGGCTCTCGCGAACGCCACCAATCCGCATACTGGCTTGGTGCGCAAGACCGACAGTGAAGTGATCCACGACGCCGGTCTGAGCCTCGCCACCGGGCGTGCTGTGCTCAATCGACTTTGGCAGCGCGGGCTAGTGCAGCGCTGCCACGACACGATTGGCGCCAGTGGCTTGATGCTTCGCGACGCGGCGGAAATTTTGGTCAGCGTCGTTAAGGCGGATGACAAGCCCAAGACGCGTGCTGCCCACCGGCCTCTGTCGTCCTTGACGGGGGTCTAGCCATGGCGCGCAAACCTTCCATCGATAGTGCCCTTCGGGCAACCGCCTGGGGCCAACAGGCTATCGCAGCCGGCGCACGCGACATGGCACAAGCGGCGATCTTGTATTTCCTTGCGATGCGCAAGAGCGAGACTGCCAGCGAAAACGTGTTGCTTGGCGATGGTGAAATCGCGAAGGCGGTTCGACTATCGACGCCCACCGCGCTCGCGTCCCTGACCGATCTAATGGAGCGTGAAATCATTGAGCCGGTTCGTGGCATCCTTGGAGAGCACGGTTTCAAGGTCAGTTGGATTTTTCAAGGCCGCGTAGATGCACTGCGCCGGCTTGACCTGCCGTCAGACGTTCCGCGTCGCCGCGCCAGCATGGACGTGAAAGAGGTTCTCAATGAAGCCAGATAGCAAAGGTCAGACCATCGTGGTCAGGCTGACGGCTGCGGAAGCGCACCGGCTAAACGAGCTTACGGCGCAACGCATGTTGTCGACGCATCGCCCCGTCACGCGATCCACTGTCGTGCGAGAGGCGTTAGAGGCCTTGGCGAAATCCGAAGCGGCGAAGGCTGCCTAGGGAGAGATTGCACCCAGGGACACTTTTCCCCGATCACGAATTGCCGCTGCCGGTTGCCTTTGCTGGTGGCGGCAGTGCCAGCGAACTCCGGCGCTGGCGCGGCGTTCCCTTCGCATCGGGTTTTCCTTGGCCTAATGCGAAGGGGGGCCGCAAAAATTCAGAAACCGCTCGGTCCACGCCAGCCGGGCGAGAAACCGCCGGCCCCACAAATCCGGCGGCGCGAGCCGGTCCAGCGCTGCACATGCACCCGTGCGACGCTGGGCCGGCCCGCAACCCACAACCGAGCATCCCAGAAGGGGAAGCACGAATGTTCGACACGTTGACGATCCTTGCCGCCGCTGGCGCTTGCTACGTCGTGGCCGGATTGGTCTTTCTGTCTGGCCTAGGCGCCGATGCAATACGGAACGACGCCGACTGCGCCGCCTTGCATGCCGTCACCAAGGTCAGTGCGCAGGCACGGTCGGCATGCATCGTCGGCAACGTCGTGTTCGTCGTCACGTGGCCAGTGTTCCTGATCATCGGCACGGTTATGTCGGTGCGTTCTGGGGGCAGTCATGACCCCCAGTGAAGCCCATGCCCAAGCCGACGTGATCCGCTCACGGCTGTTTGCCGACCATGCCACCATTGCGCCGCCGGCCCTCCCGCATGGCATCCTTGAACTTGTCTCGCATGAACCCAGCATCATTGAGTTTCTGTTGCTCAACATCGAAGTGCCGATGTTCGCGAAGGCGTTGAAGGCACTCGCCCGCGCCGTCACTCTCGAAAAGGAAATTCTGAGAACGCCTTTCGGCTATGGCCGGGTCGTTATGCTGTTGGAACACTGGGATCAAACGGAGTTTGTACGCGTTGCTGTCAACGCGGCTGGCCTCTCACGTGCCCACTAGGTGATGCCATGTCGCGCTGTTCTATCTGCGGCAACGTCCAACGTGAAGCCATAGACACCGCGCTGGCGTCTGGCACTCCCCTTCGCGCCATCGCTGCCAGCTATGGAGTGACCAAGAGCGCGCTCGCGAGGCACCGTAGCCACCTTGGCCGTACGCCGACGCTGGCACCTATGCGCACGCGCACCCGCACCCGGCCTGCTATTGCTCCATCGGCAAGGCATGATCAGCAAGCCGGCGATTGCGATGCCGATGCTGCGTCCGATGCCATCGTGCCCGAGCTGGTCACTGGCGATGACGTGCCTGCCGATGAAGCAAGGTTGCGCGAAGTCGTGCGCATGGGTTTGTCAGGCATGACGCAGGATCAAATCGCGGGCCGCTTCCATGTGACCGCCCGGACGATAAGGCGATGGCAGGTTCATGCACGGCAAAAGCGCCTCGATAGGTTCCGGGCTACCACGCCCGATGACATGCTATCGTCCATGCTCGACCGTTTGGCGATGATCGAAGCCGAAGCGATTACGATGCAAGACGCTGCCATTGCCGCCGGTAGCATGAAGATCGCGATTGAAGCTTTGAGGCAGCGCCGCGCTGTCATCCGGGATACCTCGCTTATTGGCGAGCGGGTAGGGCTATTCGAGAATTTCAAATTCGTCCCGCCGGCCAGTGACGATCCGGCCGCAATGCTGGCGGATCAAATGCGGCAAGGTATTGGGGAGTTGCTGGCACTGTTCGCCCCCGGCACGGCCCCCGCCGACGTGGCCACTGACACACTCGACACAGCGCCCGCCGACGCGCCCATGCCCGACACGGCCTGACGGCGGCCCCGTAATCGACGCTACAGGGCCACCTTTTCGGTTGAGGGTAGGTAGCTCCAACCCGTGCGACCCCATCCAGCGGCGTCTCTAGGCCATTCTGTGAGGCCTGCCGCGATCCAACCCTTTGCCCGGCCGTCTCTCAGTCGCTCTTACGAACGCAGAAGAGCCGAGCGCGACTGGTAGCCTGTCCTACTGCTTGTAAATCGGCGCTGTACTGGGCGCTGTCCACAACTCGCGCTTCCTTGGCGGCCTTTACGCAAGCTTCCATCGTCTTGAACTCACCTACGACCACATGCGGAGGTATCACTTGGGCTTTGTAGTCGCTTGGCGCTCCCCCCAGCACAACCATGATCAAGGCGACCATGCCACGCCTCCCTTATTTTGCTCGCCCATATCCTACGGTTCGGCGGGGTCAGGCATCCAGGCGGCACCCATGCATATGTCCCCCTGAGACTTGGCACTGTCCCGCTTTCACCCCTGCCGGTGTCCCGGTTCGCGGTCCGCATTGGTCCGGTTCCGGAAGAGGTGGCGGGACATATCGCCGGTCCTGTCGGTGGAACCAACCGAAATGAACTAATCCGCGCCGCCGCGAATGGGCCAAGCGGAATAGAACCTTCCAAATGGCTGCAACGCGTAAGGGCTGGCGTAGTTTCAACGGCCGTGGTGCCGGCAATCCATCGCGCCGCAATCCCTACCGCCGGCCGCGCTGGCAACGTCGCCCGTACAAGCCCAGACGCAGAATGGCACGCTACCTATACTTGCGTACCAGATCGATGCTGTTCTCAATGGCCGGTGCCGTCGTGTTGTTCTTGGCTGTGAACCTTTGGTCGGCAGATTGGAAGTTTGCCCCGACGGTATCGCTCGCACCCGGACCTGGCTTGATAGGCCGTGCGACCGTCATTGACGGCGACACAATCGAGATACGCGGCCAACGGGTTCGCCTGTGGGGCGTGGACGCGCCGGAGAGCGCCCAAGTCTGCACTCGCGACGGCAAGCCGTGGCATTGTGGCCGTGACGCAGCGTCGGCACTCGGCAACTGGTTAGGCGTGCGCACTGCCGAATGCCAAGAACGAACCCGCGACCAGTACCACCGCATCGTCGCCCTGTGCCGTGTGGGCGGCGCCGACGTTTCAGCGTGGCTAGTCGAAAGCGGTTGGGCTATGGCTTTCCGCCGACACAGCGGCGACTACGTTGCGAACGAAGATCGCGCTAGGTCGGCGCGGCGAGGCGTCTGGGGCGGTCAGTTTCAGGCGCCATGGGAGTGGCGGGTAGAACGACGGTAGGTGAGTTGGTTTCAGCAATCCACAACGACGACAGTGGTCAGCCAGCGTTCTCCGGGGGCAAAGCCTCCAACCACGCAAGACTGCCAATCGTCATTAACAAATCAGTGCGGCCATAGATCATTGAGTCAGCAACTACGTGGAGTGTGACCATTCCGGTACGGACAAGGGCTTGAGTAAGCCGATGGCTTTCATTGGCGCGGAGAACGCCCCTAGTCTCCAGTTCTCTGGCGGCAGTGTGCCACGGGTCCGTCTCTCCGGCTAATGCCTGCCGATAGGCCTCAGCGGTAAGCAATATTTCTTCCCGGGATAGGCTCTCGATCATTGGTGCGTACCGCAAGAAGTCGTCAGCATAGAGCGGCCTTGTTGCCGTACTGGCTCTGATCATGCGTGCCATGAGCCTAAGGTTTCGCTGGGCCGCCCCCTCGGTTGCAGCACGCCCGTATCGATAGATAATGGCCACAGCATCGTCTTCGCTGGCCACGAATTGAGGCAGGGTACGACCCGCTCTCAACTCATCAATCAAGATTGCTCGTGCCTGTTTCAATCGCCGGTTCATGACGCGGTGCAGAATAGACTTGACGGTTGCTTTCCCAGCAGTGGCAGCGAGTGTCTTCGGTGTCAGAACCTCTGCTATCAGCGCCGCGACAGCACTGCCAATCATGGGTATCTCTCCGAAGCCGAGAGGGTCGGGCCGTTTCCTGCGTCACTCGCCCAGAATTCGATAGACGCTGGCCCGGCCAATGCCCAACTTGGCCGCGATGGCTGCCGCGCCGATGCCTTCCGCCTTCAACGCCTTTGCCTCTGCCGTCTTGGCGCGCGCGGTCGGCTTACGGCCCTTGTAGGCGCCTTCCGCCTTCGCCTTGGCGATACCTTCACGTTGGCGCTCTAGCATCAACTCGCGCTCGAATTCGGCCACGGCACCAAGCATCGTGAACATGAAGCGGCCGGTAGGCGTGCGGGTGTCTGTCGGCGCGTCTCCTGTGACGCTGCGGATGACCAGTGCAACGCCCTTGACCCGGAGCCGGCTTTCAATGGCGAGTAGGTCGGCGGTGGACCGGGCCAGCCGATCCATCTTGGTGACCATGAGCACGTCGCCTTCCCGGACAAACTCAAGGGCGCGTTCAAGCGCCTCCCGCTTGGCGACGGACGACACACGCTCGGAAAACACCTTCTCCGCTCCGGCCGCCTGTAGCTCGCGCTCTTGCGCCTCAAGGCCGGCCACCTGTTCGACAGTGGACGTTCTGGCGTATCCGACGATCATGTGAGGCCCCCCTCGAATTCCAATGAAGTCTTACACTTTATGAGACATGCTGTCTCAAAAGTCAAATTAATTCTTGTGAGACATCTTTGGCGAGGCTGTTGGCTTCTCACATGGGCAAGGTCCAGTGAGATAAGACCGTTTTTCCCCAAAGCCACAACATACGCTGCCTAGACTGGAATTGAGGCTTGATCTAGTTTTGTTCCTCAATGAACCCAGGTGCAAAATCTGATCGGCAGGTCGCGGCGGTCCAATCTGGTGAAGCAGACGGAAGCGTAACCGATGACTGGCGTGGGCTTGAAGTCTTAGTCGCCAAGATTCAGCGGCAACTCGCGCCTGACGCGGAAGTCATACACAACACAAAGCTGACTGGGCGGCAGAGCGGGCAGGCGAGACAGATTGACGTGCTGGTCCGGCAGAAGATCGGACAATACGAAATGCTGATCGTGCTGGACTGCAAGGACCACGGCCGTCCCGTGGATATCAAAGGGGTGGAGGAGTTCCACGGACTGCTGACGGATGTTGGGGCGCACAAGGGGGCGCTGGTCTGCCCGAAAGGGTTTACGGAAGCGGCGAAAACGCGGGCGGCCGGATGGCAACTCGATCTTTACAGCCCAGTCGATACTGACCCGCACAAGTGGCAAGTGCGTGTGAAGGCCCCCGTGATCTGTGATTTCAGAAGCGCCCTGATGTCGTTCGGCCTATCTGTTTCCAGCCCTGCTCCATGG
>DATFGV010000648.1:0-15594 GCA_035249115.1 Vineibacter sp. | reverse complement strand
CAGGCCTGCGCCATCGATCCGGAGGCGGCGATCCGCTGGACCTGGATCGTCAGCGGCGCGCTGGGCGCACTGGCCGGCACGCTGTTCGGGTTGACGGTGCAGCTGCGGCCGGAGATGGGCGCCAACCTGCTGCTGCCGTTGTTCACCGCCGCCGTGCTGGGCGGCGTCGGCAGCATCCCCGGCGCCGTCGTCGGCGGCCTGCTGGTCGGCGTCGCCGAGAACCTCTCGGTGCTGGTGCTGCCCACCAGCTACAAGGCCACCGTGCCCTTCCTGCTGATGCTGGCCTGCTTCCTGCTGCGCCCGCGCGGGCTGTTCGGCAAATGACCGGCACGCTGTCCTACCTGGTGTTCTTTGTCACCGTGGCGTCGATCTTCGCCATCGCCACCCTGGGCCTGAACCTGCAATGGGGTTTCTCCGGCCAGTTCAACGCCGGCGTCGTCGGCTTCATGGCGATCGGCGCCTACGCCTATGCGGCGCTGACAGCGCCGGCACAGCACGAGCATGTCGGCGGCGCGCACTGGCCAATCGCCCCGGCGCTGGTGGCCGCAGTGGTGGCCACCGCGCTGGTGGCGTTGCTGATCGGCGTCATCACCATCCGGCTGCGCACCGACTATCTGGCGCTGGCAACCTTCGGCATTGCCGCTGCCATCAACCATCTGGCGCTGAACCTCGAAGGCCTCACCGGCGGCGGCCGCGGCATCGCCGGCATCGCCAAGCCGTTCGCCGATCTGCCGCCCGCCTGGTTCGGGCTGGCGGCGCTGGGGCTGGTGGTGGCGCTGCTGGCTGCGACTTACCTGTTGCTGGAGCGGCTGGTCCGCTCGCCGTGGGGCCGGGCACTGCGCGCCGTGCGCGAGGACGAGGTGGCGGCGGCGGCGCTGGGCAAGAACGTCGACCGCCTGCGGCTTACGGCCTTCGTCATCGGCGCGGCGCCGATGGGCCTGTCGGGCGCGCTCTACGCCGCTTTCATCGGCTATGTCAGCCCCTATGATTTCCTGCCGATCCTGACCTTCCAGATCTGGGCCATGCTGATCGTCGGCGGCAGCGGCAACAATGCCGGCGCGCTGCTGGGCGCCTTCGTGGTCTGGGCGCTGTGGAGCCTGTCGGGCATCCTGGTCGTGCGGCTGGTGCCGACGGCGCTGCAGACCCAGGGTGGCGCCATCCAGGCCATCTTGATCGGCCTGCTGCTGATCGCCATGCTGATCTTCCGGCCGCGCGGACTGATCGGCGAGCGGCTGCATTCATCGCCGGTGTTGCGCGACGATTTGACACCCGGCCGACAATGAGGGGGAAAACGCCATGAAGACACGACTCCTGCTCGCCGCCCTGAGCGCGCTCTTGCCGGCGCTGGCCAGCGGTGACGCGCCGGCGCAGGCGCCGCAGTGCCCGATCAAGCTCGGCGCCGTGATCCCGCTCACCGGTCCGCAAGGCCCGATCGGCAAGCCGATCGCCGACACGGCGCAGCTGGCGGTCGAGCACGTCAACGCCGCCGGCGGCGTCAAGGGCTGCCCGGTCGAGCTGGCGCTGCGCGACGACACCGGCCAGCCGACCCTGGGCGTCGATGCCGCCCGCTTCCTGGTCGATGTCGAGAAGGTGCCAGCGATCGTCGGCGTGGTCGGCTCGGGCATCGCCACCGCGATCGTCAGCGCGGTGACGACGCAAGCCAAGGTGCCGATGGTGTCATGCTGCGCCGTGACGCCAACGCTGACCCGGCTGTCGGAGGAGGGCAAGACCGGCGGCTACTTCTTCCGCACCATCCCGACCAGCCGGGTGTTCGCCGTCGCGCACGCCGTGGCGGCCACCGACCGCGGCTACAAGAACCCGGTGATCATTTACGTCAACAACGACTTCGGCGCGTCGCTGCTGCGCGATCTGGAGAAGGCGCTCGCGACCCTGGGCGCCAAGGTGGCGGGTGCCATCCCCTATAACGAGAACCAGCCGAGCTACCGTACCGAGGTCAACAAAGCGCTGGAGGCCAAGGGCGATTCGCTGATCCTGATCGCCTTCTCGCAAGACGGCGCCACCATCGGCCGCGAATGGATCTCGCTCGGCGGCACGCAGAACCTGATCCTGCACAACACACTGCGCTCGCAGGACTTCATCAACGCCATCGGCGCGCGCTTCCTGACCAAGGCGGCCGGCATCGACAACGCCCAGGTCGCCGGCCCCTCGGTCGACGCCTTCAACGCCGGCTTCAAGGCCAAGTTCAACCGCGATCCGGTCGGCCCCGGCCTGCACACGGTCTACGACTCGGTCATGGTCACGGCGCTCGCCATGCAGCAAGCCAGCGCGCTCGACGGCACGGCGATCCGCGACGCGCTGCGCCAGGTGCAGGACGCAGCAGGTGAGACGGTCGTTCCCGGCGTCGAGGGGGTCAAGAAGGGCCTCGAGGCGCTGAAAGCCGGCAAGAAGATCCGCTATGTCGGTGCCACCGGCCCATTCACCTTCGACAAGAACGGCGACGTCAGCGGCCCGGCCCTGGTGTGGAAGGTCGACGACGGCAAGCTGGTCACTGACAAGGTGATCGACCTCGAGCAGATGACGGCCCTGTTCAAGCGCATCGGCTACTGAGACCAGCGCATGGTCGAACGCATCGAGGTCGCGCCGGGCTACGACTGTTCGCGCCTGATCAAGGGCAACTGGCAGCTGGCCGAGCGGCACGGGCCACCGGTCGACCGCCAGGCGGCGCTCGAAGGCATGCGCCGCTTTGTCGAGGCCGGCATCGATACCTTCGATTGCGCCGATCACTACGTCGGCGTCGAGGAACTGATCGGCGAGTTCCGCCGCCGGTATCCCGAGCTCGCGCCGCGGCTCAAGGTGCACACCAAGGTAGTGCCGGACCGCGACGTGCTGCCACGGATCAGGCGCGCTGATCTCGAACACCTGGTCGACCGCGCCCGCCAGCGGCTGGGCATGGACTGCCTCGACTTGGTGCAGTTCCACTGGTGGGACTACGACGTGCCAGGTTATGTCGAGTCGATGGGCTGGCTGGCCGACATGGGGCGCGAGGGCAAGATCCGGCACGTCGGCACCACCAACTTCGATGTGGCGCGGCTGCGCGAGATCGTCGGCGCCGGCGTCACCGTCGCGTCCAACCAGCTGCAATACTCGGTGCTCGACCGGCGGCCCGAGGGCGGCATGGTCGATTTCGCCCGCGCCAATCGCATCGCGCTCTTGTGCTACGGCACGGTGGCCGGCGGTTTTCTCGCGGCGCGATGGCTGGGCCAGCCCGAGCCGACGCCGCCCTTGGAAAACCGGTCGCTGGTGAAGTACCGCCTGATCATTGACGAGTTTGGCGACTGGACCCTGTTCCAGTCGTTGCTGCGCACCCTCGAAGGAATCGCCCGCAAGCACGCCGCTTCGATCACCGCCGTGGCGACGCGCTGGGTGCTCGACCGGCCGGGCGCGGCTGCAGCGATTGTCGGCGCCCGCACAGATGCACACCTTGCCGACCTGCTGGCGGCCGAGTCGCTACGCCTCACCGACGCCGACCGCGCCGCGATTAATGCTGTGCTGGCCGAGGCACGCGGACCGGCCGGCGAATGCTACGCCCTGGAGCGCGAGCCCGGCGGCCGGCACGCCAGCATCATGTGGACCAACCAGAACCTCAAGGGAGTCGGCGCCCGCTAGCGGTGCCCGCCAGGGAGACAGCCATGGCCGACGACGAGTTCCAGACCTACGACCTGAAGGTTGAAGTCGTGCACGGCGATACGAACCGGCCGCTGGTTTGCCAGCACAAGCTCGGCGACACGTTCTTCCTGCGCGGCAGCCGAATCGAGATCCCGCCCGGCGGTTCCTTCGGCATGTGGGCGATGCTGGCGGTGCTGCCCTTCCTGCCGGCCAAGCAACGCCCGACCGCCAAGGGCGACTGGATGAGCACCGACGCCAACATCGGCTGCACCGACCCGAACTGCGGCGCGCATTTCCGCATCACCCGGCTGGAGCTGCGGACCTACAAGCACGCCGACTTCACCATGGTGAAGCTAGGCACGCAGGCGTAGCGATCAGCACAGCAACAGCACAAGCCGTGCAAGACCACTGCCTTCTCGCTTCTCCCCGCGAAGGCGGGGAGAAGGTGGACGCCGCGAAGCGGCGGCCGGATGAGGGGCCTCTGCATGGACTCGCTGAACCGCGAACGAAAGTTCTTGCCGGCAGGCGTGGTTACGCGAGGCCGCGAAGCCCCTCATCCGGCGCTTCGCGCCACCTTCTCCCCGCCTGCGCGGGGAGAAGTCTGGAGGCGCCGCTCACGCAAACACGTCCGGCACGTAGCGCCCCGATCGCTCCATCCCGGCCAACCAGGTCGAGGCCTCGTCGGCGCTGCACCCGACCGTCTCCTGATACATGTCGGCCAGCGTCTTGCGTACCGCCGGTGCCATGTTCTGGCCGTCGCCGCACAGGAAGACGATGGCGCCCTGGCGAAACAGGGCCACGACCTTTTCGCGGTCCTGCCACAGCCGGTGCTGCACGAACTTGATGTCGCCGTCGGGCTGGCGGAAGAAGGCCGGCAGCAGGGTGACGATGCCGTCGCGCTGCCATGCCTCAAGCTCGTCGCGGTACAGGAAGTCGACGTCGGGGTGGTCGCAGCCGAAGAACAGCAAAGCCGGACCGGCCTTCTCGCCGGCGGCATGGCGCAGCGCGCGCTCCTGCACGAAGCCGCGGAACGGCGCCAGACCGGTGCCGGCGCAAATCATCACCACCGGCGTGGCGTTCGAAGCCGGCGGATGGAACGGCACGTTCGGCGTCTTGATCGCCACCGGCACCTGGTCGCCGGCCTTCATCCGCGACAGGTAGCTGGAGCATGCGCCACGGTATTGGCCGCGACCTGACCAGGCCGGCGCATCGACCAGTGCCACGGTCAGACTGCAGCGGGTCGGGTCCAGGCGCGGCGAGGACGAGATCGAGTACTGCCGCACGCGCATCGCCGGCAGCAATTCGAGGAACTGCCCCAGCTTGATGTCGCAGGATTGATACTCTTCCAGCAGGTCGAGCACGCTCACCCGCTTCTTGAGGATCTCGGCCTGGTACCGCTCGGGATCGGCGGCGATCGCCGCCAGCTCGTCGCGGTGCGGCGGGCAGGGATTGAGCGCCGCCAGCTGCTCGACGTTCTTGCGCGTGGCCGGCGCCGACAGCTCGACGTGCCGGCCCAGCAGCTCCTGGATCGACACCGGCCGGTCGGTCGGCAGCGACGCCGCCATGGCGCCGCGCGTCGAGTGCAGTACCACGGCCGCGTCGGGCCGCAGGCCCATGCGCCGGGCGGCGCGCTCGACCAGCTCGGGATGGTTCTCCGGCAGCACCGCGAGATAATCTCCGGCGGCGTAGGTCGTTCCCTCCGGCAGCGCGAACTCGATGTGCCGCTTGGAGCGGCCCAAGGGCGAGCTCATGTCGACCAGCTCGCGGTTCTCGCCGATGGTGCCGAAGTCGAGCTTGTTCTCCTCGACCAGCTGCAGGCTGGCAGACGGCACGACCTCGACGTCGTAGAGCGGGCCGGCCGCGACGTCGGCGGCGGCGGCGACACCCAGCGCCTGTGACACCGCCGGCCAGAAGGCGCCATACCATTTCTCGAAGTCGCCGAAGAAGTCGCCGCTGGCGTCGCCCTCGCCACGATCGAGGACGGATTGCGCGCCGGCGTTGTCGAGCCGTTCGGCCATCTCCTTGGGCACGCTCTGGTAGGTCATCGTCCAGTCGCGGTTGCCGCAACCGAACAGCGCATAGCGCACGCCCATCAGCGCCCCGTCCGGCACGCCGGCGAGCCAGGTCCAGAACTTGCGAGCGTTGTCGGGCGGCTGGCCGTTGTAGGAGGCGGTGACCACGCCGACGGCGCCGTCCTTGGGCAGCATGCCGGCGTACTCGTCCAGCGGCGCCACCTTGACGGCGTAGCCGCGCGCCTGGCCGTCGCTGGCCATGCGCCGCGCGAAAGCCTCGGACGAGCCGGAGTTCGAGCCGTACAACAGCAGCAGCGGCGTGCCGTGCGACGCGGCGGTGGGTGCCGCCGCCGATGCGGTGGGCGCCGTCGGCGCCATCTTGGTTTCCGACGTGCGCTCCACTTTCTGGCGCACGCGGGCGAAGATCTTGAGGCCCTCGGGCTTCAAGGTCAGCGTCTCCTTGATGACCAGCTGATAGGGCGCGCTGTGCCGGATGTCGAAACGCTGCAGCATCATGGCGATGATCAGCAGCGACTCCTGCCACGCGAAGGCGCGGCCGATGCAGGCGCGCACGCCGTTGCCGAACGGCAGCCAGGCATGCGGCGGAATTTTCTCGCGCGCGCCCGGCGCGAAGCGGTCGGGATCGAACCGCTCGGGATCGGGCCAGGCGGCCGGGTCGCGGTGCACCTGCGGCGACAGGACGATCAGCACGTCGCCCTTCTTCAGCGGGTACTTGCCGCCGAGCAGGGTGTCCTCTTTCGGCCACAGCGAGAAGGCCGGCGCCGTCGGCCATACCCGGATCGACTCGCGCAGCACCTGGTCGAGGTAAGTGAGCTTGGCGACGTCCTCGAAGCGCGGCGTGCGCGTGCCCAGCACCGAATCGACCTCGGCGCGGGCGCGGGCCAGCGCCTCGGGATTTTCCAGCAGCAGATGGGTGGTGAACGACAGCAGGCCGCTGGTGGTCTCGTGGCCGGCGATCAGGAAGGTGATGAGCTGATAGCGGATGTTGTCATCGTCCAGCCGGTCGCCGGTGACCGGATCCTTGGCGGTCAGCATCAGGCCCAACAGGTCGCGCGGCGCCTCGTCGGGGCTCAGCCGGCGGCGCTCGTTGATCAAATCCTCGGTGATCTGGCGCATGTACTTGCAGTCGGCGTCGTACTGCCGCTGCGTCATCAGCATCAGGCGCGTCTGCAGCGGCACCCGGCTGGCGCGGTTGCCGGCCTCGGCAAGCGCCCGCACCATCGACTCGACGAACGGGTGCATCTCGCGCTGGTAGAACGAGTTGAAGCGGTAGGCGAAGCCGCACAGCGCGATGGTGTCCAAGGTCATGCGCGTCATGTTGTCGACGACGTCGATCGGCGTCGTCGGACCGAAGCGTTCCCAGCGCGTCAGCATCTGGTCGGCGATGTCGCACATGTCGTCGAAGTAGTTGCGCATCGCCGCCGGCCCGAAGGCCGGCATCAGCAGCCGGTGCGCCTTGGCCCAGTTGGGCTCGTTGCCGTAGGCGGTGAACAGACCGTCGCCGGCGAAGTCGCGGATGTGCTTCAGCGGGCCGCTGACGAATTTCTCGAAGCGGCTCTCGTCGCAGGCGTCGCTGACCAGCTCGACCGAGCTGATCACCAGGGCCGGCCGGCCCGGAAAGCTGAGCCGGTAGATCGGGCCATACTCCCTGGCCAGCTTCATCATGTTCTGGACAGGCACGTCGAATCCGATGTCCGGCACGTTGCCGACGATCGGCCGCACGCGGGGTTGCGGGATCTGCACCGGGCCTGACGACATCCGTTCCTCCCTGTCGGCGCCGCGCGGGGTACGCCGTCTATCTTGCTTGCGCCATCCGTCGCTTGGTCGCGACAATCCTATCGGTCGCTGATCAGACTAGGCAAATTCAACCGCCATGGCGAGGCGGTCCTAGCCACGCGGCATGCGGCAAATCGCGGACAGCCTTTGCCCACGGCGTTCATCTGCCGCCGTTGCACCGCCGCCAACGCCTTGCCAAGCGGCGCACGAGCGACCGATGATGCAGCTTGGGCTGGCAACAAGGGACGGTCGCGGGCGCATTCATGCGCCAACGGACCCGGCGCTGGAGGACAGCATGACCCGATTGGGCGGCGCGGACGCCAATTTCCTGTACCTGGAGACGGCCGAGACGCCGATGCACGTCGCGGGTTACACGCTGTTCGACCTGCCGGAGGGCTACCAGGGATCGTTCCACGAAAACTACCGCGAGATGGTGCGCAGCCGGCTGCACCTGGTGCCGATCTTCAGCAAGAAGCTGGCACCCACTCTGCTCGACATCCACCACCCGTCTTGGGTTGACGCGCCCGAGGTCGACTTCTCCTACCACTTCAAGCACATCACCTTGCCGTCGCCGGGCAGCCTGGCGCAGCTCGAGGAGCTGGTCGCCCGCCTGCACGCCGAGCCGCTCGATCGCAGCCGGCCGCTGTGGCAGTTCACCACCATCGACGGCATCGAAACCGGCCAGGTGGCGCTCTATTCCAAGGTGCACCACGCCGCCGTCGACGGCGGCGCGGGCATGGTGATCACCAACACCATGTACGACATCACGCCCGAGCCGCGGCAGGTCAAGCCACCGTCAGCGGCAGCGGCGACCCCGGCCCGGCCGCAGGATCCGATCGGCGATCTGGTGCAGAGCATGGTGCGCTTCCAGCTCGACATGTGGCGCGCTGCGCCGGACGTGATGAGCAGCGTCGCCAACATGTTCTTCCCCAAGGTCGCCAAGGGCGCGCCGCTGACCGAGTACCTGCCCAAGTCGCCGGTGTCCGACGCCGGCCAGTTGCTGGCGCCCAAGACGCCATTCAATGTCACCATCACCAGGGAGCGGTCCTACGCCACGCGCTCGCTGCCGCTGGCCGACGCCAAGGCGATCGCCAAGGCCAGTGGCGGCAAGCTCAACGACGTGGTGATGGCGATCTGCAGCGGCGCCCTGCGGCAGTACCTGCTGCGGCGCAACGCGCTGCCCGATTCGCAGCTGGTCGCTTTCGTGCCGATCTCGCTGCGCGAGCTGGGCAACACCGACCTGAACAACCAGGTGTTCGGCATGATGTGCGGGCTGGCGACGCACATCGCCGACCCGGTGGCGCGGCTCAAGGCGATCCAGGCGGCTTCGGCCGATGCCAAGCAGATGGCGGCTGGCTTCAAGGACGCAATGCCGCAGGACTACGCCTTCTTCGGCGCGCCGTTTCTGGTCCGCGGCTTTATGGAGCTGTATGGCAAGTCGGGGCTGGCCGACGTGCTGCCGATGGCAGCCAACGTTTGCATCTCCAACGTGCCCGGCCCGAACGTGCCGCTGTATGGCGCCGGCGCCAAGGTGGCGGCGCTTTACCCGGTGTCGATCCCGGCCCATGGCTGTGCCCTCAACCTGACGGTGCAGAGCTATCTGGGGCACCTGGATTTCGGACTGACAGCCGATCGCAAGGCCGTTCCAGACATCCGCAACATGGCCAACGATTTGGATGCCGCCTTTGCCGAGCTGAAAGGCGCCTTTCCCGCCGCCGCCCCGACAGCAGCCGGCGTGTCCGGTGCAACTCGGCGCGTGACCCAACCGCCACCATCAGTTTAAGCACAGCGATGGTAGGTTTCTCGCAAAACCACACTGCGCACCCTTGAATTCAATGACGGCGCACTCATACTAGGGGATTAGGGCGCTGCCTAAACGGGCGGGGCACAATTGCTGCGGGCCAAAACTTCGCGGCATACAAGGGATAGGACAACGTATGGCCGCCACGGCTCAGGCGATCCAACCGCCTTCGCGCGCCTTGCTCCTGCTGGAAGGCCGCGCCCTATGGGAGCTGGGGGCCTTTGCCGCCACCCTGCCACTGCTGGGCATGGCGCCGCGCGGTGACGGCCACACCGTGATGGTGCTGCCCGGGCTGATCGCCAGCGACCGCTCCACGGTGCCGCTGCGGCGCTTCCTGAACAACCAGGGCTACGCCGCACAGGGCTGGGGAATGGGTCGCAACCTCGGGCCGAGACCCGGCGTGCAGCGCCAGATGCTGCTGAACCTGCGCGACCTCTATCGCGCTTCCGGACGGAAGGTCAGCCTGGTCGGCTGGAGCCTGGGCGGCATTTTCGCCCGCGAGCTCGCCAAGCAGGCGCCGGACATGGTGCGCCTGGTGGTCACGCTGGGCAGTCCGTTCGCCGGTCACCCGCGATCGACCAACGCCTGGCGGGTGTACGAAGTGGCGAGCGGCGAGACGGTCAACGACCACGACGACACGTTCATGGACCAGTTGCGTCCGCCGCCGCCGGTGCCGACGACGGCAATCTACAGCCGCTCCGACGGTGTCGCCGCCTGGCAGGGCTGCCTCGAGCGGCCGGCGCCGCAAGCCGAGAACATCGAAGTTCCCGGCAGCCACTGCGGGCTGGGCCACAATCCGGCAGCCGTTTACGCCGTTGCCGACCGGCTGGCCCAGCCGGAAAACGATTGGCGACCGTTCGAGCGGACCGGCTGGAAGTGCCTGGTCTATCCCGACCCGACGCGGCCGGGCTGACCAACGAGCTGGCGCGTCGACCGCGCCTTCAACCTCCCCCGCCTCCGCCGTGTCCGCCCGGATCGGGCCGTCACGACGCGTGCCGCGTTCAACTTGAACCATCAGAACGCCCGCCGCGGCGCGGATCGGCGTATCCTGACCGTGCCGGGGATTGACCCGGTCAGGGTGCGACGAGTCAGGCGTAGTGATGTTGAATTCGTTAGAGGCGGCCGGGCCGCCGTCCAGGGCATTGCTGCTGCTGGAGGGGCGGGCGCTGTGGGAAGCTTGGGCGCTGGCGGCCAGCTTCCCGTTCCTCTGCCAGGCGCCGCGCGGCGACGGCCATGGCGTGCTTGTATTGCCTGGATTGATGGCGAGCGACGCCTCGACCGCGGCCCTGCGCGGGTTTCTTGGCCACCAGGGTTACGTGGCGCAAGGCTGGGGCCTCGGCCTCAATCTCGGTCTGCGGCAAGGCGTTCGGGCGCAAATGCTGGACCGCCTGCTGGCGTTGCACCAGAGCACCGGCCGTAAGGTGAGTCTGATCGGCTGGAGCCTGGGCGGAATCTACGCCCGCGAACTCGCCAAGTATCAGCCCGAGGTTGTGCGCACCGTGATCACCCTCGGCAGCCCGTTCGCCGGTCATCCTAGGTCTACTCACGCCTGGCGCCTGTACGAGACCGCCAGCGGTCAGCAGGTCGGCGATCATGATGCGAGCTACGTCGAGGCGCTGCGCCGCCCCCCGCCAATGCCGACGACGGCGATCTACAGCCGCACCGACGGCATCTGCGCCTGGCAGAGCTGCCGCGAGCGGTCGGGCGACAACGTCGAGAACATCGAGGTGCACAGCAGCCATTGCGGCCTAGGCCATCACCCGGCAGTGATCTACGCCGTGGCCGACCGGCTGGCGCAGGCGGAAGGCGCGTGGCGACCGTTCGATCGCTCGGGCTGGCGGCGCCTGGTCTATCCCGACCCGTCGCGCGGCGCCGAGGATGCCGCACCGTCGCAAGCGGCGACGGAGTCCTGAGCCCGGATCCAATCGTCACCCGCCCTGGACCGCAACCTTCAGGGCGTGCAGTACCAGGCCGGCGCCGCCGCCGATCAAGGTGCCGTTGAACCGGATGTACTGCAGGTCCTTGCCGACGTTCAGCTCGACCATGCGGGTCAGCTGGTTGACGTCCCACGCCTTGACCTGGTCGGCGACGAATTGTGCGATGGCGCCCTTATGGGTCGCCACGAATGTCTCGATCACGGCCGCCATGCCGCGGTTGATGTCGGCGCGCAACGCTGCGTCGCCCTCGAGATCGCGGCCGATCTCCATCAGCAGGCCGCGCAGCGGCGCGCGCAGCGCCGAATCCGGCGAGCTCGTCTCCTGCGTCACGAAGCTCTTCAGGCTTTCCCACAGCCCATCCGCCAGGTTGCTGATCTCCGGCCGCGCCAGCAGCTCGACCTTAAGCTTGTCGAGACGTTCGGCGTAGTCCGGCTCGTCACGCAAGCGCGTGATGAAGCTTGCGACGAACCGGTCGAACTCGCGCCGCACGGCGTGGCCCTCGTCGGCGCGTACCTCGTCGAGAAAAGATGACACCGAGTTCACGAGCTTGCGCAGTACGTAGGCGTCGGCGCGGAACAGATTGAACAAGCTCGGCAGCTCGTCGCGAATCTTGTCGCGCACGGCGTCCAGCGCCTCCGGATTACCCAGCAGCTGGTTCATCGCCACCAGCAATTCGTCGAGCAGGCGCTGGTGGCGGCGGTCGTGGGTGAACGTGGTCAGCAGGCCGGCGGCCAGCGGCGCCAGCTCGATCGAACGCAGCTGGTCTGTCGCGCGGCGGGCAAGGAACGGCCGCAGCCCCGAGCCCTCGACCGACTCCATGGCCTGCGGCAGCATCTTGAGGATGAAGTGCGCCAGATCGTCGCTGCGATCCCGATCGCGCAGCCAGTCGGCGATCAGCCGCGCGAAATCGACCTCCTGCACCTTGGCGGCCACCGGCGCCTCGGCCAGAAAATGGCGGACGATGAAGGCGCCCAGGCTATCGCCGATGCGTGCCTGGTTGCGGGCGATAATGGCGGTGTGCGGGATCGGCAGGCCCAGCGGCCGCTTGAACAGGGCGACGACGGCATACCAATCGGCCAGGCCACCGATCAGGCCGGCTTCAGCGAATGCCGCAACGAACCCGAGGACGGGGTAGCGGCTTTCCAGTGGCCGCAAGGCCAGCAGCGCCAGCAGGCATAGCGCCAGCACCAGGGTGGCCGCCAGCTTGGTTCGTCGCAGTTCGCGCAGGCGGTCGCGGTCATCTGAAAAGTCGGAGGTGATCAGGGTCATCCTTGGCGCTTTCGTGCCGGGACCGGCACCACGTCACGTTAGAGGTCTGTAATATTTGAGTTTTTATGTTGCAGACAAGCTCTATGTTGCGGCGCACAATTTTTGTTGCAATGCGGCATGATTTGCCCTATATCGACGTCATCCCGGGCCGCTGTTGGACGGGACCCACCCATAGCTCATCCAGAGGATGGAGATCGACATGTCTGAGAACCTGTTCACCAATCCGGGCGCCGCCATCACCGACGCCGTCTCCAAGATTCCCGCCGCCGCCCGCGATTTCGTGCAGCGCAGCGCCGCGACCGCCAAGGGCCGCGTTGCGAGCGCGCATGCCGGCGCCGGCCAGGCCGTCACCGCGATGCAGGACATTGCCACCGTGTCGGTGAGCGGCAGCGCGCTCGTTGGCCGCACCCTGCTCGAGGGCGCCTACCAGAACGTCGAGTCGACCCTGGGCATGATCGAGAAGCTCGCCGGCGCCAAGTGCCTGGGCGACGCAGTCAGCATCCAGCTGGATTTCGTGCGCGACTACGGCAAGGCCCAGGTCGAGCAGGTCCGCAAGGTCGCCGGCGTCGTGACCGAGAACTTCGCCAACCGCGACAAGGCGGTGCGCGGTGCCTTCGCCAAGGCGGCGCCGGAAGCGCCGGCTGCCTAAGAGGACCCCAGCAACGCCCCCTCCAGAAAAGCCCGCGCAAGCGGGCTTTTCGATTTGTGGGATCAGGCGTCGACCCAGCTCACCGTCTCGGCGAGTGGCGCGCGCCGCGTGCGGAAGGCGTTGGCGGCATGGGCCGTGTCCTCGTATCCGAACGAGATACCGCAGACCACCAGGCGGTCGTCGCCCAGCCCGAAATGGGCGCGAACGAACTTCGACTGTGACGCCAGCGCGGCCTGGGCGATGGTGGCGATGCCCAGGCTGCGCGCTGCCAGGGCGAAATTGCTGACATAGGCGCCGCAATCGACGGCGCCGTAGACACCCAGCGCCTCGTCGCTGGTGATGATCGCCACATGCGGCGCGCCGAACAGCCGGAAGTTCTCCAACCCCTGTCGCGCCGAGGCCTCGCGATCGCCGCGCTGGATGCCGACGGATTCGTAAAGCTGGAAACCGCATTCGCGCCGGCGCGCCAGGTAGACGCCGCGGTACTCGCGTGGAAACGGGATGTCGGGACTGGCGGCCTGCGACGTGGCGTTCTTGTAGACCGCCTCGCGGAAGTGCTCGGTGGCGGCGCCCGACGTCACGATCACCTGCCACGGCTGCGCGTTGCACCACGACGCCGTGCGCTGCGCCATGCCCAGGATCCGCTCGATCACCGGCCGCGGTACCGGCTTCGGCAGGAAGCCGCGGCAGCTGTAGCGTCGCGCCAGCACCTGTTCGAACACGTCGGCAGCGGACGTGCCACCCTGCGCCGTGGCTGTCATGTCGCCAACCATGCCATCGCCTCCTCTATCGCCCGCGGCCGATCAACGGGGCGGCTCGCCGCCGCAACCGGGTCAGGCGACGGCCCGCACCGGCGCCGTCCAGTGGCGCTCGAGATAGTCGCCGACCCGCTTGATCGAGTCGCGCGCCAAGTCGAGGCGCGGCCAGAACCAGTGCCAGACATGCGGCACGCCATCGGTGAGTTCAAGCGTCACGTCGACCTTGGCATTCAGGGCCGCCACCGCCAGACGCTCGGCGTCCGACACCAGCGCCTCGGCACGACTGGCCTGGATCAGCATCGGCGGCAAACCGCGCAAATCGGCAAACACCGGCGAGGCCAGCGGGTTCGTCGCCGGCGAGTCGCCGAGATAGGCGCGTGCGAATCCCATGAGGCCGTCGAGCTTGACCAGGGCGTCTTCGCCCGCTGCCTTTGCCACCGGCGAGTCCATCCCGCTACTCAGGTCAGCCCAAGGCGACAAGCAGACGGCGGCCCCCGGCAGGGCCAGCCCGGCGTCGCGGGCGGCAAGCACAGTCGCCACTGTCAGGCCACCGCCGGCCGAGTCGCCCATGACCGCGAGCCGGTCGGCCACGTGGTTCTTCAGCAGCGCCTTGTAGACGGCCAGCGCATCGTCGAGCGCGGCGGGAAAGCGATGTTCGGGCGCCAGCCGGTACTCGGGCAGCAACACATGGGCGCGCGCGGCGACTCCGAGCGCCGCCGCCAGATGGCGGTGCGAGCGCGACGAGCCGATGCCATAGCCACCACCGTGCAGATAGAGGATCGCGCGGCCGGCAACCGCGCCTGGCACCTCGATCCGGTCGCCCGGCACGCCGCCGAGATCGGTCGGCCGCGCAGTAACGCCGTCGGGCAGCGCGAAGGCCTTCTCGGCCTTGTCGAAAGCGGCACGGCGCTCTGCCATTGAGACGTTGGTCAGTTCCGGCTGCTTGGCCAGGAACGCCATCAACCGCTCCAGATCGCTCATGCGCTCCTCCTTCGCGTCCGTTTGTGGGCCACCGGTGACTCTGCATAGCGCTTCGCGCGCGAGTCAATTCTATTCTAATCTGTGTTAGGAAACGTGGTCTCGCAGCGGCGGCGGAGGACAGTCGTGGATCTGGAACTGGCGGGCAAAGTGATCGTCGTCACCGGCGGCGCCTCCAATATCGGCCGCGCGATCGCGCAAGAGGCTGCGCGCGAAGGTGCCGTCGTGGCAATCCTCGACCGGGACGTGGCACAGACGGCAAAGACCGTTGCCGGCATCGCCGCAGCGGGCGGCAAGGCCATAGGTCAGGCGCTGGACGTGACCGACGTCGCGGCGACCAGGGCCGCCATCGAGTCGATCGAACGCGACCGCGGTCCGATCGAGGCGCTGGTCAACAACGTCGGCTGGAACGGCAAGGCCGAATTCTTTCTGAACCTGACTCCGGAACGCTGGCAGCAAGCGTTCCAGCTCAACCTGTTCTCGACCTTGAACGTGACGCACGCGGCGCTGCCGCGCATGGTCGAACGTCGGCGCGGCGCCGTCGTCAACATCGCGAGCGACGCCGGCTTCGGCGAGTTCCGCATGGCCGACTACGGCGCCATGAAAGCTGGCGTCCTGGCCTTCACCCGAACCATCGCCAAGGAGTACGGCCGCTACGGCATCCGCGCCAACGCCGTGGCGCCCGGACTGGTGCTTCCCGAGCCCGACTCGATCGGCGAGGGCAGCCTGTGGCGCAGCGACATCGGCATGGGCCCGAAAGAAGTAC
>DATFGV010000647.1:0-6475 GCA_035249115.1 Vineibacter sp. | reverse complement strand
GATGAGGATGCTGGAGAAGTCAAGCCCACCGAAGGCTGCCCCCACGATCGGCATGATGAGGTCGTTCACGACAGAGTCGACGATCTTGCCGAACGCCGCGCCGATGATCACGCCGATGGCGAGATCAACGACGTTGCCTTTCATGGCAAATTCTCTGAACTCTTTAAGCATTTGTGCTCCCCTTGAACATGTTGCGGCGCACGACCGCATCACGAGTATGGGCAGCCGGCTCAGCAAACGCCAAGTGCATTAAGTTTGCGGTGCGGAAAGGTCGTCAGCCCACCCGCAGAACGACAAGCAACGCCGAGATCGTCGCCACCGACGCCACCGTCGAGACAAGAATCGTTCCCGACGCGCCTTCGACAAACGTCTCGTATTCCTTGGCGACGACGAAGGCGTTGGCCGCGGTCGGCAGCGCGGCGCACAGGATCGCCGCCTTGCCCCACATCGTGTCGAGGTCGAGGAACCACGGCAGCAGCGCCAGCGCGATCAGCGGCTGAAGCAACACTTTGCCGAGGCTGGCGACCGCCACCTCCAGCCGCGCGCCCGCCAATCCCTTATCTGTCAAAAACAGGCCGATCGCGAACAAGGCGCAAGGCGCCGCCGCCGCCGCGAGCATATCGAGGAACCGCAGGAGGGGATCGGGCATCTCGACGCCAAGCCCGCTGACCATGCCACCCAGCGCCACCGCCTGCACGATCGGGCTGCGCGCTACGGCGGCGACAATCCGCCGTCGCGCCGCGACGGCGCCGCCACCGGCCTGCACGTCGACCTCCACCAGGATCAGGCCGAATGTCAGCATGCCGGCGGCGCCGAGGATCGCCGCAAGGGTGCCGGGCAAGGCGCCTTGCGGTCCGAACGCTGTCACGCACAGCGGACTGCCCATGTAACCGACATTGCCGAACGCAGCGCTCAGTCCGAACAGGCTCATCCGGGCCAATCGCGCCCGTGTCATCAGGCGCGCCGCGATCATCCCTGCGACGAAGGTCAGCAGCATGCTGCCACCGAACACGGCGACAAACGGCGCGTTGAAAACCTCGCCGAGGCGTACCTTCGCCAGCGCGGAGAACAGCATTGCCGGCAAAGCGAACCAGCCGACGAAGCCGTTCAGCGCCGCCGTGCCGTGTGGCCCCAGCACCTTTGCCCGTCCGGCGATCCAGCCGGTTGCGACAAGCGCGAAAATGGGAAAGGCGACGGTCAGGAGAACATGCACGCAAGCCGCCAGCATGAGCGCCGAGCCGGTGGATCCGGCCTGCCGCACGATCACGATAGCGGCGGCGCCATACCGCGTCGAGCCGGCGACTTGACCGGCAACGCCGTGCCGGGCACAGGAAGATTGGCGACGCGAGCTAGCCGAAGGGAGTGCTGATGTCAGCGCTGCAAGACGGTTTGGTGTGGACAATGGTGCTGGCGTCGGCGGCGGACCACGACCTGTCGCCGACCGAAGTCGAGACCATGCGCGATCTGGTCGAGCACCTGCCGGTGTTCCGCGGCTTCAAGGTCGACCGTTTGCCCAAGGTGACGGAGGCGTGCGCATCGGCCTTGGGCACGGCCAGCGGACTGGAGAAGGTGACTGCCTTCATCCGCAAGACCGTGCCGCGACGACTCGGTGAAACCGCCTACGCTCTCGCGTGTGATCTCATCGCGTCAGAGGGCGAGGTTCGAGACACCGAAATCGGCGTACTCGACCTGTTGGCCGACCTGTTCGACATCGACTCCCTGACCTGCGCCGCGCTGGAGACCTCTGCCCGGGCGCGATACGCCAAACCTTGAAACATCTATATCTTGTGGGAAAAAACACAGGTATCGCAAGATATGGAATTCAGTTCAGCACGGACTTGTCACAGGGGGCCACAGCTTTGACACTCCGGGGCCCTTCAGTAAGATAACGCCTGTTCGTTTAGGTATTTTACGAACGCATCCTCCGGCCGACCGGTGCAATTGCGACCTGCACCGGTCGGCCACCGGATCCCCAACAAGATACGTCGTACGGGCTGCTGCCGCACAATATCTGGTGCGGCGCAACAGTTTGACGATACCCCTACGCTGCGTCAGGAAGTCCCTGCCACGCAGCATATCGCTTGAGCGCGACGACTTATTGGTCAACGGTCGGGCATAGCCAGGGAGGGGATAAATGGCCGGGCTAATTTCGACCAGCGGGCTGGCGGCCCGCCTCAACGAGGGCGGAACGCTTCGCATCTATGACTGTACGACGTTCCTGCGCCCGCGACCGGGCGGTGGCTTCACCATCGAAACGGGCGAGCAGCTGTACCGTGAGCGTGGCCATATTCCCGGCGCGGCGTTGCTCGACCTGCAGGCCGACCTGTCCGACGCGGCGAGTAAGCTTCGATTCACCGTGCCGCCAGCGGCGGACCTGGCGCGCGCCTTCGCCGGCAAAGGCGTCGGCGACGACAGCGACGTGGTGTTGTACTGCGACGGCGACATATGGTGGTCGACACGCGTGTGGTGGCTGTTGCGGTCGATCGGCTTTGATCGCGCCGCCATCCTCGATGGCGGCCTGAAGAAGTGGCTGGCCGAGGGGCGGCCGATGGAGACCACACCGCGCGGCTACCCGGCGGCAACGCTGACGGCGCGGCCTCGGCCAGATGCGTTTGTCGACAAGGGCGGTGTGCTGGCGGCCCTGGCCGATCGTCGCGCCATAGTCGTCAACTGCCTGCGACCAGAGCAGCACGATGGGTCGAGCCTGGTCCACTACGGACGCCCTGGCCACATCACCGGCAGCGTCAACGTGCCGGCGGCAGCGTTGTTCAACCCCGACAACACGTTCAAGGCACCGGCCGAGCTGGCGGCGTTGTTCGACAACCGCAACGCGCCGGCCGGCAAGCGGGTCGTCGCCTATTGCGGCGGCGGCATCGCCGCGACCGGCGACGCATTCGCGCTGACTGCGCTGCTCGGCCGAGATGACGTCACGGTCTACGACAACTCATTGCAGGAATGGGCCACCGACCCGGCTATGCCGATGAGCGTCGCGTAAGGCGCGATTCGGAACTGCACGCGTCTCGCCGGCTCACGCGACATGAGCCTGCTATAACGCGAACGCCCACGCCGTGGAGGCGCCATGCCCGCCCTGTTCCTTGTCGACGTCACGACCACCAATCCGGCCCTGATGGCCGAATACCGTACGCACACGCCCGGCCTGGTTGGCCAGGCTGGCGGCCGCTTCGTGGTGCGTGGCGGCGCCACCGAAACGGTCGAAGGCGACTGGCGACCGCAGAGAGTCGTGATGATCGAATTCCCGGACATCGATGCGTTCCGGCGCTTCTACGACGGCCCGGACTACCAGCCGGTGTTGCAGATGCGGCTCGCCGCCGGTCGCTCCAACGCGGTGTTGTTCGAAGGCGAGGCCTGTGCGCCGTCGCGCGCCTTCCTCATGGTCGAACTTGCCATCACTGACCCCGCCAAGCTGGCCGCCTATCGCGAGCACGTGCCGGCCCTGGTCGCACAGCATGGCGGTCGCTATGTCGCGCGCTCCGACAAGGTCGAAGCGGTCGAAGGTGACTGGCGGCCGGAACGGCTGACGATCGTCGGCTTTCCCGACATGGCGGCCTTGCGCCGATTCTATTTCGCCGATGCCTATAAACCGCTGCTGCCGCTGCGCCTGCAAGCGGCGCGCTGTCGCGCGCTGCTGGTGGAAGGGGTCTAGCCGCTGCACATCGAAGAGCAGGTTGCACGTCGTCAACGGCAAGGAAGTCCACCATGCAGTCTATCGCCACCGGCTACGGATTGATCGAGGGCCCGGTCTGGGACGCGGCCAACGGCCTTTACTTCAGCGACGTGACCAACGGCGGCGTGTTCCTGTTGGGGCGCGACGACAAGGTGTCGCTGGCGGTGCCGAAGCGCCGCGGCATCGGCGGCATGGCGCTGCACGCCCAGGGCGGCCTCGTGGTCGGTGGGCGCGACATCGTGCATGTCGATCTTGCCAACGGTACCACGACACCGCTGCTGACCAGTGACGTCACGCCGGAGGCGATCGGTTTCAATGACCTGACAACGGACGCCGCCGGCCGCATCTATGTCGGTTCGCTCGCCTTCCGCGTCTTCGGCGGCGAACCGCCGAGGCCGGGCCACCTGCACGTCATCGACCTCGACGGCGCGGTACGCACGATCTCCGACGGCATCGTACTGACCAATGGTATGGGCGTCTCGCCCGACGGCCTGCGTCTCTACCACTCCGACGCACGCGGCGGCATCGTGCGGGTCTATGATGTGAAGCCGGACGGATCGGTCGGCCCATGGCGCCCATTCGTGTCGATGGGCGAGAACGGCGTCGCCGACGGATTGAAAGTCGCCAGCGACGGTTCGGTCTGGGTCGCCGATGCGCACGGCGGCAGGGTCGCGGTCTTCAATCCCGACGGCAGCCACCGCAAGGATCTCGCCGTGCCGCTGCCCATGGTCACCAGCCTGTGCTTCGCCGGCGACGGCCTGCGTGACCTCTATGTTGTCACCGGTTCGCGCGGCGGGCCGCACGAGAACTGCGGCACGGTGTTCCGGACTCGCGTCGACGTGGCTGGCCTAGCTTTGGCGCCGGCGCGCGTGAAGATCGGATGAGGCCCACGACGACTGTTGATTTTGCCGCGTTACACCGCGGATCACTGCCGACCCTAGTAAGGAAACCCGCATGACCAAGACTCCCTACCAGCCCACCCTTCTCCGCCGGCGCACGCTGGCACTCGCCGGCGGCGCACTGGCCGCGCCAATGCTGGCCTCGGGTGCTGCCCGCGCCGTCGACGACTGGCCGGTCCGATCGGTGCGCTACATCAACCCGTTTCCTGCCGGCGGGCCGACCGACACGCTCTCGCGCATCGTTTGCTACGAGCTGTCGGAGATGACCGGCCAGCAATTCGTCGTCGACAACCGCAGCGGCAGCGGCGGCAACGTCGGCGTCGAAGCGATCGCCCGCGCCGCGCCGGACGGCTATACGCTGGGTCTCTACACCATCGCCGCGCACGCCATCGCGCCGACCTTGTACGCCAAGCTGCCGTTCGACGCCGCCAAGGACTTCACCGCCATCTCCATGATGTGGTCGGTGCCCAACATGCTGATGGCGCGCCTCGACCTGCCCGCGACGACGGTGCCTGAGCTGATTGCCCTGGTGAAGGCCAACCCCGGCAAGTATTCCTTCGCGTCGTCAGGCGCAGGTACCAGCCCGCATCTCACCGGCGAACTCTTCAAGCAAATGGCCGGTCTCAACCTGCTGCACGTTCCCTATCGCGGCAGCGCCCCGGCGCATCAGGACCTCCTGGCGGGCCAGGTCGACATGATGTTCGACAACATCCCCGGACCACTGACGTTGATGCGCGGTGGCAAGGTGCGCGGCTTCGCCGTCACCTCGGCCAAGCGCCATCCCGCCGCACCCGAATTCCCGACCATGACCGAGTTCCTGCCGGGCTTCGAGATCACGTCGTGGGGCGGCATGTGCGGCCCGGCCGGCCTGCCGGCGGCGATGGTCGAGAAGTGCTCGGGGCTGATCAAGGCCGCGTTGGCGCGGCCCAGCGTGCTGGGCGCCTTCGACAAGCAGGGCGCGACGCCGATCTGGATGAGCCCGGCCGATAGCGCCGCCTTCCGTGCCGCCGATGAGAAACGCCTCGCGCCGGTAATCAAGGCATCGGGCGCCAAGGTGGAGTAGCGGCACGCGTCGGCATCCACGGCCGGTGCTTTTGGTGCGGCGATCGCCCGACGGAGTCGAACGCATCCGATGCGGACGCGTGTCGGCAATGCGCCTGCATTGGGTTTGCGCCGTCGTTCACCGTCAGTGAGCGTCGGCGCCAGCCTTTCACCCAAAGACCAAAGGACAAGCCATGGATACCGCCGTCCTCCGCGCCGCTAGTGCGAGCGCGCTTGACCGCGCCCGCGGCCTGCAGGCGCTGCTGGACGCGCATGGCCCGGAAATGGACCGGCGACGCGAGCTGACGCAAGAGGTCGTTGAGGCGCTGGTCGAGCACGACATGTTGCGGTTGCTGTTGCCGCGCAGCCTGGGCGGCCAGGAGGTGGATCTCGCCGCATACTGCAAGACCATCGAGGCGATCGCCTGGGCCGACGCCAGCACCGCCTGGTTCGTCAACCAGTCGAACGTCTCATCGGCCTCGGCTGCTGCCGCCATGCCGCACGACGCTGCTGCCGCGATCTTTGACGGACCCGCCGCCGGCCTGGCCTGGGGCGCCAAGCACAGCAACAGCACCGCGATCCGGGTCGAGGGCGGCTATCGGCTGACCGGCACGTGGAGCTTCGCCAGTGGCAGCCGCCACACGACATGGGTCGGCGCCCACAGCGCCGTGCAAAACCCCGACGGCACGCCGCATATCCGCCATGGCCGGCCGGACGACCGCACGTTCCTCTTTCCTAAGGCGCAGGCGACAATCATCGACGATTGGCAGGTGCTGGGCCTGCGCGGCACCGGCAGCGACACCTATGCGGTGACCGACCTGTTCGTACCCGACGCCCACGCACCCGCGCG
>DATFGV010000646.1:0-10972 GCA_035249115.1 Vineibacter sp. | reverse complement strand
CCTTTTGTTTCTCGTTAGTGGCGCGCCCCCAGCCTTGCCCGCAGCCGGTGGCGGTGCGATCCTGTCGCACGCATTGAGGTTCGCGGACGATGAACGAGGTTGCTGCCGCACCGCTCGACCCGCGGGCGCGGCGCACCGCCGCGCTGCGTCGGGCGGCGCTGTTCTCGGGCCTCGAGGACGCCACCCTGGCGGCGCTCGAGAAGCGCTTCGAAGTCATTCCGATTCCGGGTGGCGCGACCTTGTACGAGGCCGGCGACCCGGGCGATGCGCTGTACGTCGTGACTTTCGGCTGCCTCGCCGTGTTCGAGCCGCCGGGGCCGGAAGGCAACGCCCGCATCATCGCCGAGCTGCCGGTCGGCGAGATCGTCGGCGAGATGTCGCTGATCGGCCATCGCCGCCGTTCGCATACCATCGCCGCCATCCGCGACAGCGAGGCGCTGCGCCTGACGCGCGGCGACTTCGAGCAGCTGTGCGCCGAGAACCCCGAGGCGCTGATGGGGCTGCTGGCGAAGGTGGTGGAGCGCTATGGCTCGCCGCCGCGCCCCGACATGCGGGCGCTGCGCACCATCGCGCTGCTGCCGCACGGGCTGGACACGCCATGCGCGCCCTTCGCGCTCGACCTGGCGGCGGCGCTGCAGCGCATCCAGGGCAAGGGCAAGGTCGAGGTGATCGGCCCCGAGGCGACCGGTCAGCCGCCGGAGTACTTCTACAAGGCCGAGGCGGAATCGACGTTCGTCGTCTACCGCGCCGAGCCCGGCCTGACGCCGTGGACGCGGCTGTGCCTGCGCCAGGCCGACGCGCTGCTGGTGGTGGCGATATCGGACCGGGCGCCGACCGGGCCGCAGCTGATCGACGCCATCCGCGCCGAGGAAGCCTTCCGCGGCGGCCCGTTCCGCTCGCGCCGCGAGCTGGTGCTGGTGCACGAGACCGGCCGGCGCGCCCGGCCGGGCACCACGGCGCAATGGCTGCGCGGCCAGGACTACGGCATGCACCACCATGTGCGGCTGGGTCGCGACAACGACTTCAACCGCCTGGCGCGGCTGCTGCTGAACCGCTCGGTCGGCCTGGTGATGGCCGGTGGCGGGGCGCGCGGCTTCGCCCATATCGGCGCCGTGCGGGCGCTGCGCGAGGCCGGCGTGCCGATCGACCTGTTGGGCGGCACCAGCATGGGCGCGATCGTCGCCGCCAGCGCCGCCGCCGGCTGGACGGTCGACGAGATGCGCGAACGCTTCCGCCGGTCGTTCGTCGATCACAACCCGCTCAGCGACTACACCCTGCCGTTCGTGTCGCTGTATTCAGGCCGGCGCGTCACCCGCCTGCTGCGCGCCGCCTTCGGCGAGATCGACATCGAGGACATGCCCAAGCCGTTCTTCTGCGTCTCGGCCAACCTGACGCGCCAGAACGCCGACGTGCACAGCCGCGGCAAGCTGTGGCACTGGCTGCGGGCCAGCGTCTCGATCCCGGGCGTCCTGCCGCCGGTGATCGCCGGCGGCAACGTGCACGTCGACGGCGGCGTGATCGACAATTTCCCGGTGACCGCGATGCGCAACATCGGCCGCGGGCCGGTGGTCGGCGTCGATATCGAGACCGGCGGCGGATTGTCGGCCGGCGCCGACGTGGCCGATTCATGGTCGGCCTGGGAGTTCCTGCGCCGTCTGGTGTGGCACCGCGGCGAGACCCTGCCGATCCCGTCGATCGTCCGCCTGCTGCTGCGCTCGGCGCTGGTCGGCAGCGCGTCGCGGGCGCTGACCGACCGCACGCAGGTCGACATGCTGGTGCTGCCGCCGATGAAGGACATCGACCTGCTCGACTGGACCAGCTTCGACCGTGCCGTCGAGGCGGGATATACGAACACCATGAAGGCGCTGGAGACGGCGCGCAGCGAGAGCGTGGCGCCGCGGCTGTATCTGGCGTGAGGCGCCGCGTCGCGACCGCGACCAACGGCTCAGGAACCCGTTGTCGGCGGTCCGTTCGTCGGTGATGTCAGCAGGTCGGCAACGACGCGCGGCGCGTCGATCCGGCGCGCGAACTCGCCGGCCAGGCCGACCGTCACGAACCGCACGCCGGCGATGATCGACTCGCGGTCGAGCCGGCGGTGGCGCTCGTGGATCGGCATGGCCTCGTAGACCCGCTGGCCAGACACCTGGGTGATATCGGCGATCGACCTGGGCGTGAGCGCCTGGGCGTCCGATAGGCGGCGATGCAACACCTCGGTCGCCGCGCTGCGCGCCTCGTCGCGTACGGCCGCGCCGGCGGTGTCGGCCAGCGCGCCGTCAAAGCATCGCGCCAAAGCGGCCGCCAGACGCGGGCTGTCATCGGCTGCCGAGGGCCGCAGGCGGCCCTCGGCGATCACGAACATGTCCTCAAGGACCGCGGTGTAGGCCAGCCAGCGGCCGCGCTCGAACGCCTCGGCAAAGGGTTGGTCGCGCATCAACTCGTGAAGCGGCAGGCTTGTGCGCACGTAGCAATAGCCGATCACCGCCTTCTGCGTCACCAGCGAGGCCTTCTCGCTGAGAAACACGGCCAGCGTCGCGGCCGTTTCGACCGACGTGCGCCGGCGGGCGGAAAAAATCTTACTCAGCATGCGCGGTGATTCGGTGCTGCAACGCAGCGAAATGTCCATGGGATGAGGCATTATATCGCAGGTCTTAGTCGCATCGGTTAATTTACTGTTGCGGCAGAGTTGGAGTGCCAAAAAAGAAGAAAACCCGGGAACTCGGATGTCCCGGCAGGTTAGGGGGAAAAGCCGCGACGGCGATGCCGTTGGATTTCCCAAGGCTGTTGTAGGCGCGCGGTGCGACCGCGCGACGGGGGTGGTGCGCCCGCGTGGCGGCGCCCGACGCAAGTAGCCGACAACGAGCTCGGCCGGGGAGTGTCACCAGATTTGGGAAAGGGCGTGACCGATGAGTACGCATCCGCTGACACCGGAAAGACAGGCGGCCTACTGGCGCCGCACGTCCACGCTCATGTGGATCATCTTCGCCTTGTGGCTGTTCTTCAGCTTCATCATCCATCTGTTCGCCCATCAGCTGAACAGCATCGTGATCCTGGGTTTCCCGCTCGGCTTCTACATGGCCGCGCAGGGCTCGCTGATCGCCTTCGTCGTGCTCTGCACCTGGAACGCCGTGGCGCAGAACAAGATCGACGAAGAGTTCGGCGTCCACGAAGACGAAGACTGACGGGGAGGACTGGGCCATGAGCGACGTCAAGGCCGCTTCGGGCGGCGGGTTCCTCGGCAATCTCGGCAAAATCTACCTCGGTTATACGGGCGGATTCATCGTTTTTACGCTGCTGCTCGCCGTGCTGGAGCAGGTAGGCGTGTCGAACAAGTTCATAGGCTACGCCTTCGTGTTCCTGACCATCGGCGTCTACGCCTATATCGGCATCCTGTCGCGTACGATGGACCTGTCGGAGTACTACGTGGCGGGCCGCAAGGTGCCGTCGCTGTACAACGGCATGGCGACCGGCGCCGACTGGATGAGCGCCGCCTCCTTCATCTCGATGGCCGGCGGTCTCTACCTCGGCGGCTACAACGGCCTGGGCTACGTGCTGGGCTGGACCGGCGGCTACGTGCTGGTCGGCATCCTGTTGGCGCCGTACCTGCGCAAGTTCGGCCAGTTCACCGTGCCGGACTTCCTCGGCACCCGCTACGAGAGCAACACCGCGCGATTTGTCGGCGTCGTCGTGCTGTTCGCCGCGTCGTTCACCTACATCGTGGCGCAGTGCTTCGGCATCGGCATCATCACCTCGCGCTTCCTCGGCATCAGCTTCGAGATCGCGATCTTCGTCGGCTTGCTGGGCATCCTGGTGTGCTCGATGCTGGGCGGCATGCGGGCGGTGACCTGGACCCAGGTGGCGCAGTACATCATCCTGATCATCTCCTACCTGGTGCCCGTGATCTGGATGTCGACCAAGAAGTACGGCATTCCGATCCCGGAGCTGACTTACGGCCAGTCGCTGATCGAGATCGCCCAGCTCGAGCAGAAGCTGGGCATCGTCAAGGCTCACACGGCGGCTTTCGCCGACGCCAGGGGCCAGTTCAGCTGGACGGAGTTCCACAATTTCTGGGCGCTGGTGCTGTGCCTGATGATCGGCACCGCGTCGCTGCCACACATCCTGATGCGCTACTTCACGACACCCAGCGTGCGTGAGGCGCGCAGCTCGGTGGCATGGTCGATCTTCTTCATCTTCCTGCTGTACTTCACGGCGCCGGCCTACGCCGCCTTCGCCAAGCTGGAAGTGTACCAGAACGTGATCGGCCAGCCGATCAGCGCCCTGCCGGCGTGGGTCCAGAACTGGTCGCAGGTCGGTGGCCTGCTGACCATCAGGGACGCCAACAACGACGGCATCCTGCAGCTCGCGGAGTTCGTCATCCACCAGGACATCATCGTCCTGTCGATGCCTGAGATCGCCGGTCTGCCGTATGTCGTGTCCGGCCTGGTCGCGGCCGGCGGCCTGGCGGCGGCGCTGTCGACCGCCGACGGCCTGCTGCTCGCCATCGCCAACGCGCTCAGCCACGACATCTACTACAAGATGATCGACCCGAAGGCCTCGACGGCCCGTCGGCTGATCGTGGCGCGCACCCTGCTGGTCGGCGTGGCGATCGTCGCCGCGGCGGTCGCCGGCACGCGGCCCTCGGGCATCATCCAGATGGTGGCCTGGGCCTTCTCGCTGGCGGCGGCGGGCCTGTTCGCGCCCCTGGTGCTCGGCATCTGGTGGAAACGCACCACCGCCGCCGGCGCCGTCGCCGGCATGGTCAGCGGGTTCAGTATCTGCCTGTTCTACCTGGTGATGACCCGCTACGCGCCGGAGACCTTCAAGGCGTGGTTTGGCACCGACCTGTGGTGGGGCATCCGCAACATCTCCTCGGCCCTGTTCGGCCTGCCGGTGGCGTTTGTTGTCACATATGTCGTCAGCATGCTGACGCCGGCGCCGTCGAAGGAGATGCAGGACTTCATCGACTCGATCCGCGTGCCCAAGGGCGAGGTCAGGTTGACGGAGGCCGCGAAGGGGGCGTGACGCGCGTCACCACGAGTCTCTGCGCAGGGCCCGGCATCGGGCCCTGCGTCGTTTATGCGACGGCATGACGCCGGCAGGCCCGTTGCGTTATCATGGTGCGTCGAGCGCGCGGCGACCGTCGTGTCGCCCGTAACGCGTGGGCACCGGGTGAGGTAGGCGGTGGACGGCAGGGACCTGTGGTGGAGCTACTGGTACTTCCACCTGCCCAATTACGCCCTGTCGTTGGTGTTCTACGCCCTGTTCGGGCGCTTCATCCTGTCGTTCTTCCTGCCGCCGGATAGCCGCAACTACATCTACCGGTCGTTCTGCTGGCTGACCGACTGGATCGTCCGTCCGGTGTCGCTGGTCACGCCGTCGGCCTTGCCGGCGGTGTTCCTGCCGCTGGTGGCGGCGTTCTGGATCGTCGTGTTGCGTGTCGCCTTCTTCATGCTGCTCTACAGCATGGATCTGACGCCGCGTCTGGCGCCGGCGCGGGCCGGTTGAAGCGGGCGCCAGCGATGGATCGGCAGTTCCTGTTCTTCACCGTCGTCGGCGTGAGCATGCTCAACGGCCTGTTCTCGCCGTTTCTCGCCATCGCGCTGCCGATCGCCACGGTGCTGATGCCGGAGATTTTCCCGCGCTCGGTCGGCTGGGTGCTGTTCTTCAGCTCGATCCTGGTGGCGTCGGCCACCTTGCTGTTCGCCGGCGTGCCCGCGGCGCTGGCCGAGCGGCTACTGTCGCGGGGGCGGGAGTCCGACGTGCCGATGTTCGTGTGGCTGGCCGGCGTCGTGCTGTTGGCGCTGCCGGCACTGTCGCGCTTCGTCGGCTAACGGTCGGTCCGGGTCCGCGTGGCCGTCGGGCGCGCGATCGTGCGCGACGGCCTCCGACCGATCGCGAGCGGTGGCGTCAGAACACGACCTTGAAGCTGCCGTCCGTCTGCTTCAACGCGATGCACTGGTAGACGGCCTTCTTGCCGTCCAGCTCGTAGGGGATGTTGACCCGAAGTTCCTCTTCGCCGGTGCCACCGGCGACCTGGGTACCTTCGAAGCTCGCGAAGCTTGCCTTGCCGATGCGGGCGTCCTGCTTGGCGGCCTTCAGGCAGACCTCGTAGGCCGCCTTGTTCTGCTCGCCCATCTTGCCGCAGGCGCCCAGTGCGCCCAGGGCGATGGCGATCGCCGCGACCCGGCATGCCGGTGCCAGTCGAGTTGCATCCATGAACGCGTTCTCCTCCCCCCCGTTCGTGCCCTGCCCGATCGGCCGCTTGCGTCCTGGCCGCACCGTGGCGACGGCGCTCCGGCGCAAGTCATTGCCGATCGGAAGCACCGGTCCACATGCATTGTGTCACTAAGTCAGGCGGCGGGCCTGAACAAGTAGCCCCGTGGTCGCACCCCGATGGCGGCGTCGCAATGTACAACCCGGCCATGCAACGGTCGGCGGCGCGCGGCGTTCACGCCAAACTGACCGCAGACGCCTGGAGCCAATGTCGCCTGGCGCCGGTTGGCCGAACGCGTGGGAGTGAGCGATACTGGCGAGCATCGGTGAGCCGGCGGAGGCGCCGCCATGGACTACAACGTCATCCGGCAATGTGCCGAAACCTCGGTCCGGCGCGGCTGCGGTTTCGCGGCGATCGCCATCTTCTCGGCCATGGTGGGCGCCTCCGCCGAGCCCGATATCTGCTTCCGGTTGGGCGCCGGCTTCACCGCGCTGACCGCCATCATTCTGTATTGGCGCGGCCGCAAGGCGCCGACGCACAACTTCCGGCGCACCGAGGTATGGCTGATGATCGAGGAAGCGCCAGCGCTGCCACGCGACCGCCTGCAGCTGATGATCGGCGGCGCGCTGGCGGAGTGCTATCTGGCGCATGCCTGGATCGCGGCCTGGATCGCCCTGATGATGTGCGCCATCGCGGTGGTGATGGCGGTGATCGCTGCCTGAGGGTTGCCGCGTCGCAAGCTTGGGGCGTCTGGACGGGCGCCAGCCGGGGAGGATAGCAATGGCGTCGTGGAGCGCTGGCGCCGCCTCGGTGCGGCACGTCCAGGGCGCCAAGAGCGGGGGGAAAGCGTGTCGCAAGCGCCAGTCGACGGGCGGCGATCCATCATGCCGATCGAGAGTCGATCGCCAAGGCCGATCGCATGATCGGTGATCGCGCCTCGCCGCTGACCCCGCACTGGCTGATCGTGGCCTATGGCGGCGGCCTGCTGGCCCTGGTCGTCGGGCTGGGCGTGCTGGAATGGGCCGGCGTCGACCGACGCGTTCTCGGCTACGTCATCGTTGTGCCGACGGTAGCGATCTACGCCTTCATCGGTGTCCGCGCCCATACGCGCAGCATCCAGGACTACTACGTCGCCGGCCGCCGCGTGCCGGCGCTGTACAACGGCGTCGCGTCGGCCGCCGACTGGATGAGCGCCGCGTCGTTCCTCGGCCTGGCCGGCACGCTCTATCTCGGCGGCTACGACGGGCTGGCCTTCGTGTTGGGTTGGACCGGGGGTTTCGTTCTGGTCGGCGTGTTGCTGGCGCCCTACCTGCGGAAGTTCGGTCAGTACACGGTCCCGGACTTTCTCGGCGCACGTTACGGCGGTCACCCGGCGCGATTGGCGGGTGTGGCCGTCCTCGTGACGGCGTCGTGCCTGTACATCGTGGCCCAGCTCGTCGGCATCGGGGTCATCACCCAGCGGTTCCTCGGCTTCCGCTTCGAGCTGGCGGTGTTCGCCGGCGTCACCGGTGTGCTGGTGTGCTCGCTGCTGGGCGGCATGCGGGCGGTCACCTGGACGCAGGTGGCGCAGTACGTGGTGCTGATCGTCGCCTACCTGGTGCCGGTGACGTGGCTGTCGCTGAAACTGACCGGTTCGCCGATCGCGCCGCTGGGATACGGCGAAGTGCTGATGGAGATCGAACGCATCGAGCGCAGCATCGGCGTGGCGCGACCGCACACCGCGCTGGCGGCGGTCGACGGCCGGATGGACGGGGTGATCCTCCTCAACTTCATCGTCCTGACGTTCACCCTGATGGTCGGCACCGCGAGCATGCCGCACATCCTGATGCGCTATCTGACGACGTCGACGGTCCGCGCCGCCCGCACCTCGGTGGCGTGGTGCCTGCTGTTCGTCGTGCTGCTGTACCTGATGGCGCCCGCCTACGCGGCGTTCGCCAAGGTCGAGGTCTATCACAGCGTCATCGGTCGCAGCCTGGCCGATCTGCCCGAGTGGATCCGCATCTGGCAACTGCCGTCGCCGTACGGCGGCGCGCCGTGGGTGCAGGTGATCGACGCCAACAATGACGGGATCCTGCAGGCCGGCGAGTTCCGCATCCTGCCCGAGGTGGTGGTGCTGGCGGCGCCCGAGATCGCCGGCCTGCCTTACGTCATCACCGGCCTGGTCGCCGCCGGCGCGCTGGCCGCCGCGCTGTCGACCGCCGACGGCCTGCTGCTGGCGATCGCCAACGCGCTCAGCCACGACATCTACTACAAGGTGATCGACCCCAACGCCGACGCCCGCCGCCGGCTGATCATCTCGCGCGTGTTCCTGATCTTCGTGGCGGCGATGGCGGCCTGGGGTGCCGGCGCGCTCGGCGCCAACATCCTGTTCCTGGTGGCCTGGGCCTTCGCCATCGCCGCCTCCGGCCTGTTCGCGCCGCTGGTGCTCGGCATCTGGTGGAAGCGATGCGGCGCGGCAGCCGGCGTCGCCGGCATCGTGGTCGGCTCCGCCGTCTGCATGTTCACCCTGATCGGCACCGAGTTCTACGGGCCCTGGATGAAGCATACGTTCGGATGGCTGGGCGACATCCGCATGGTCGCGGCTCGCGGCCGCGAAGTGGCGCACCTCTGGGGTATCGACAACATCGCGATCGGCGTGGTCGGCGTGCCGGCCTCGTTTCTCGCCATGTTGATCGCCGGCCTGCTGGCGCGGCCGGCTTCGTCCGACGTTCAGGAGATGGTCGAGTCGATCCGCGTGCCGGCGGGGAAGGTGGCGAACCTCGACCGGTTGCCGTAGGGCTCGGTTATCCCGCTATGGCGATTTATCACCGCCCACCAACGGCCGCGACGCCCAGTCGTTGCGCGGCTGCGAGTAGTTGTCGATCGCGAGTCCACAATGAAGCGCCTTGAGTGAGACGCACAGCCGCAAGAAGATGTGCATCCACGTAGCCAATCCCTAAGCTGAACAATGCATGCTCCTCGACAAAGCGCATGACTTCCAGGTGTGTCGCAACGGTGGCGTGAGGTAGCCTCTGCAAGGCGCGCAGAATCAAGTTGCGCTGGCGCAGCGACCCCAGAGCCAGTTCTCCTATCACGAAGGGATGGACAAGGACCCTGCCGGCGCGCAGCAGCCCGGCGAGCCATTCATCATCGGACCGAAGATGATCAATCCAGACGGATGTATCGACCAGAATCACGCCCGTTTTGCTCGCCGCCGGCGCGGCGCTTTCAGACCGGGCTCGGTGCCGCCCAGGCGCGCCAACCGGCGCGCGGCCTCGCGCTCGAGCAAGGCCTTGAGCGCTTCCCGAAGCAGCGCGGATTTCTCCTGCAAGCCGGTATAAGCCTGCGCTTCGGCCAGGAGGTCATCGTCTAAGGCCACGGTTGTGCGCATCAGCTCTATCCCATATCAGTAGGCACGAAATTAGCATCGTTTGATGTCGACATCAATGCCCTAATCGTCGTGTCGCCCGCGTTACGGCAGCGAGCGGCACGGGCTCTTCCACCTCAAAGCGCAAAGGATGCCCAGAACGAATGGCCATCAAGCAGGTGGTTCTCCCAAGATCCATCGTACACCCGCCGCCGAAATGACGATGACCGAGGTTCGCGAGTGTTCGTTCCCCCCGTACCTTGTGACTTGATAATCCACCAACTCGTAGCGACGACCGCAGTTGCGCCAGTTGGCACACGGCGCGCGGTTGGGTTCTTCTTTCCACGGCATCCCCGCCCTACGCTTCAGTTCTGCGATAGCCTCCTGGCGTGATTCGAATCGGCCGCCTGTGGCTCGGCGTGCGCCTCGTCCTCGACGACGAACATGCTCACACACATCGTTAAGGATGACGTCAATCGCCCGAAGCGTATCGAAGCCGCGCGTGGTGGGCCCGGCAGGATTCGAACCTGCGACCTAACCGTTATGAGCGGCCCGTTCTAACCGCTGAACTACAGGCCCGCGCGCGGCGTGGCGGCGATGTAAGGGCAATCGATGCGGGCGGGCAAGGGGCGGGCGCCGGCGGCGCCCGATCCCGGGTTCAGCCGTCGAGGAAGCTGCGCAGCAGGCGCGAGCGGCTGGGGTGCTTGAGCTTGCGCAGCGCCTTGGCCTCGATCTGGCGGATGCGCTCGCGGGTCACCGAGAACTGCTGGCCGACTTCCTCCAGCGTGTGGTCGGTGTTCATGCCGATGCCGAAGCGCATGCGCAGCACGCGCTCCTCGCGGGCCGTCAGCGTCGCCAGCACCTTGGTCGTGGTCTCGCGCAAATTGCCCTGGATCGCCGCGTCGAGCGGGATGACGGCGTTCTTGTCCTCGATGAAATCGCCGAGATGCGAATCCTCCTCGTCGCCGATCGGCGTTTCGAGGCTGATCGGCTCCTTTGCGATCTTCAGCACCTTGCGCACCTTCTCCAGCGGCATGCCGAGCTTCTCGGCCAGCTCCTCCGGCTGCGGCTCGCGGCCGATCTCGTGCAGCATCTGCCGGCTGGTGCGGACCAGCTTGTTGATGGTCTCGATCATGTGCACCGGGATGCGGATGGTGCGCGCCTGGTCGGCGATCGAGCGTGTGATGGCCTGGCGGATCCACCACGTGGCGTAGGTCGAGAACTTGTAGCCTCGGCGGTACTCGAACTTGTCGACCGCCTTCATCAGACCGATGTTGCCTTCCTGGATCAGGTCGAGGAACTGCAGGCCGCGGTTGGTGTACTTCTTGGCGATGGAGATCACGAGGCGCAGGTTGGCCTCGATCATCTCCTTCTTGGCGCGCATCATCTCGCGCTCGCCGTCCTGCACGGTCTTG
>DATFGV010000645.1:0-2667 GCA_035249115.1 Vineibacter sp. | reverse complement strand
AAGGTGCCACCGTGCCGGTCGGCGCCGTCCTCTGCCTGATCGAAGCCGGCGCGGCCGCTGTGGCGGCGCCCAAGGCCGCCGCGACCCAGGCCGCGCCCAAGCCCGCTGCTGCACCGCCGGTGCCGGCCACCGCGCCGCCGGCCAATCTCGCTGCCTCGGGACCCGCCGCCCGCAAGCTAGTCGCCGAGCGCGGCCTGGATCCGGCGGTGATCCCTGCCAGCGGCAAAGACGGGCGGATCACCAAGGCCGACGTCGTTAACCTGTTCTCGTCCGGCGCCGCACCGGCGGCGCCCGCCGCAGCGCGGCCGTCAGTACCGGCCGGCCCGCGCGCCAATGCCGATCGCGAGGAGCGGGTGCGCATGACGCGCCTGCGCAAGACGATCGCGACCCGGCTGAAGGAGGCGCAGCATACGGCCGCCATGTTGACCACCTTCAACGAGGTGGACATGACCGCGGTGATGGCGCTGCGCGACCGGCTGAAAGACGATTTCGAGAAGAAGCACGGCGCGCGCCTGGGCTTCATGTCGTTCTTCGTCAAGGCCTGCGTCGCGGCGCTCAAAGAGATTCCGGCCGTCAACGCCGAGATCGAGGGCGACGACCTGGTCTACAAGAACTACTACGACGTCGGCGTCGCGGTCGGCACGCCTTCGGGCCTGGTGGTGCCGGTGCTGCGCGGCGCCGACCAGCTGGGCTTCGCGGCCATCGAGAAGGGCATCGCCGAGCTCGGCCGCAAGGCGCGTGACGGCAAGCTCAGCATCGCCGATCTGACCGGCGGCACGTTCACCATCTCCAACGGCGGCGTCTACGGCTCGTTGATGTCGACGCCGATCCTTAATCCGCCGCAATCCGGCGTGCTGGGCATGCACAAGATCCAGCAGCGGCCGATGGCGATCGGCGGCGAGATCAGGTTGCGGCCGATGATGTACCTGGCGTTGACCTACGACCACCGCGTCATCGACGGCCGCGAGGCGGTCACGTTCCTGGCGCGGGTCAAGGAATGCATCGAGGACCCGGAGCGGCTGCTGCTGGAGGTGTAGGGTAAGACGCGTTGTCGTCCTGAGCGAAGCGAAGGACCCATTGAGCGGTCGCATCGCACGGGACCAGCGCTTCCGCGTGTGCGCCAGTGGGATGTGTTCGTGCGAATTCACCGCCTGACAGGTCCTTCGCTGCGCTCAGGACGACACAGCTAAGGACCAAGGCATGGCCAGTGAAAGCTACGATCTCGTCGTCATCGGCGCCGGACCTGGCGGCTACGTCGCGGCGATCCGCGCCGCGCAGCTCGGCATGAAAGTGGCGTGCGTCGAGAAGCGGCCGACGCCAGGCGGCACCTGCCTCAATGTCGGCTGCATCCCGTCCAAGGCGCTGTTGCAGAGCTCGCACGTCTTCGAGGAAACGGCGCACGACCTGAAGGCGCACGGCATCGTCGTCGGCGACGTCAAGCTCGACCTGGCCCAGATGCTGAAACGCAAGGACGAGGTGGTCGGCGCCACCACCAAGGGCGTCGCCTTCCTGTTCAAGAAGAACAAGGTGGCGGCGATCACCGGCACGGCGCGCATCGAGTCGCCGGGCAAAGTGGCGGTGCTCGGCGACGACGGCGCCGTGGCGCAAAGCTTGGACACCAAGCACATCCTGATCGCCTCGGGCTCGGAGGTGACGCCGCTGCCCGGCATCGCGATCGACGAGAAAACCATCGTGTCCTCGACCGGCGCGCTCGAACTGGTGGCGGTGCCCAAGCGCATGGTGGTGATCGGCGCCGGCATCATCGGCCTGGAGCTCGGCTCGGTGTGGCGCCGGCTGGGCAGCGACGTGACGATGATCGAGTTCCTCGACCGCATCGCGCCCGGCGTCGATATCGAGATCACCCGGCATTTCCAGCGCGCGCTGGAAAAGCAGGGGCTGAAATTCAAGCTCGGCCGCAAGGTGACTGGCGCGCAGAAGGGCAAGGACGGGATCGTCGTCGCGCACGAGCCGGCCCAGGGCGGCGCCGCGGAGCAGCTGACGGTCGACGTGGTGCTAGTGTGCATCGGCCGAAGGCCCTATGTCGAGGGGCTGGGCCTGGACAAGGTGGGCGTGAAGCTGACCGACCGCGGCCGCATCGCGGTCGACGGCCACTTCCGGACCAGCGTGCCCGGCATCTACGCCGTCGGCGACGTGATCGACGGGCCGATGCTGGCGCACAAGGCGAGCGAGGACGGCGTTGCCTGCGTCGAGACCATCGCCGGCCAGAAGGGCCATGTCGACTGGGACAAGGTGCCGTCGATCATCTACACCCAGCCCGAGGTCGCCTGGGTCGGCAGGACCGAGGAGCAGCTCAAGCAGGCCGGCATCGCCTACAAGGTCGGCAAGTATCCGTTCACCGCCGACCCGCGCAGCCGCGCCAACAACCGCACCGAAGGCTTCGTCAAGGTGCTGTCGGACAAGACGACGGACACCGTGCTGGGCGTGCACATCATCGGCGCCGAGGCCGGCACGATGATCGCCGAGGCCGGAATGGCCATGGAGTTCTCGGCCTCGGCCGAGGATATCGGCCGCGTCTGCCACGCCCATCCCACGGTCAACGAGGCGATGAAGGAAGCTGCGCTGGCGGCTTGGGAAAAGCCGATCCACCTGTAGGCGCAACGCCTCTCTCTCCTCCTCGTTATGTGCCGTCATACGAAGGCAGGAGAG
>DATFGV010000644.1:0-14449 GCA_035249115.1 Vineibacter sp. | reverse complement strand
CTGGAATGGGCCCGCAAAGTGGTGGCCGCCTTCGCCGCTGCCGGCAACGGCGGCGTGACGCAGATGGACGGCAAGATGCTTGACAAGCCGCACCTGCGCCTGGCGCAGCGGCTGCTGGGGACGTGAGGGTGCCGGCGGCGGTCGCCGATGGACAGGGTCCAGGCTGGCGGCCTGACCGCGCTTGACATACAGCCGTACGCTGCGTATGGATTTCCATATGAAGACCACCCTGCAAATCGATGACAAGGTGATGGCGCAGCTCAAGCGCGAAGCAGCGCGCCAGGGCCGGACCATGTCGGACCTCGTCGAGACCGCATTGCGCAATCTTTTCCAGGCGCAGAAGCGGTCCGTCGACATTCAGCCGTTGCCGGTGTTTCACGGCGGCGGCACGTATGTCGACGTAGCCGATCGTGATGCGCTGTATCGGGCTATGGAAGAGCGGTAGAGCTTGCTTGTCGTCGATACCAACATCCTGGTCTACGCCGCCGACGCCGACTCGCCGCTGCATCCGGACGCCAGGGGCTGGCTTGAGCGCCAGCGTCAGCGGCCCGACGCCTGGTATTCGACATGGCCCATTCTGTACGAGTTCATGCGCGTGACCACCCATCCGCAGGTGATGAAACGGCCGCTGACCACTTCTCAATCATGGCGGTTCGTGTCGGCTTTGCTCGAATCGCCCGGGTTCGGTGTTCTGGTTCCGACGGAGCGACATGCCAGCGTTGTCGAGCAGGTGATCGGCGAGATTCCCTACATCGCGGGAAACCTCTTGCACGATACGCACACGGCTGTCCTCATGCGTGAACACGGGATACGCCGGATCTGTACGCGGGACATGGATTTTCACCGGTTCTCGTATCTTGAGGTTGTCGATCCATCGCAAGCATGACCGATCAACACGGACGTTCTCGACATACCCGGCCGGCCGCCGCTGCGGCAGGTGTCGGGAGGGTCACGGCGTAAGGGGAGGAATTCGCGATGATGAGGCGTCGAACGCTACTGGGAACAACCGCCGGCTTGGCGCTGCTGCCTTCGGCTGCGCGCGCGCAGATGATCTATCCCGACAAGCCGGTGCGGCTGGTGGTGCCGTTCCCGGCCGGCCAGGCGGCCGACACGTTCGGGCGGCTGATGGCCGAACGGCTGTCGGCGCTGTGGAAGCAGCAGATCGTGGTCGAGAACAAGGGCGGCGGCGGCGGCATCCCGGCGCTGGAAGGCGTCAAGAACGCGCCGGCCGACGGCTACACTCTGCTGGTCGGCACCAGCGGCACGTTGGGCATCAATCCCAGCCTGCACGCCGGCCGCCTGCCCTACGACGCGATCAACGACTTCGCGCCGTGCTCCAACATCTTCCAGGTACCGCTGGTGATCACGGCGCATCCGTCGCTGCCGGCCAATACGCTGGCCGAGCTGATCGCGCTCGCCAAGAAGGAGCCCGGCCAGCTGGGCTACGGCATCCCCGGCGTCGGCAGCTCGCAGCATCTGTCGATGGCGCTGTTCGTCCACAAGGCCGGCATCGACATCAAGACCATCCCCTACAAGGGCAGCGCGCCGGCGCTGGCCGACCTGCTGGGCGGCCACATCAAGCTGATGATGGACAGCGTCACCTCGGCGCTCGGCCATGTGCGCGACGGCCGCATCAAGGCGTTGGCCGTCACCACCGCCAAGCGCTCGCCCAAGATGCCCGAGGTGCCGAGCATCGGCGAGACCATCGCCGGCTATGACGCCGCCGGCTGGTCGGGCATCGTGGCGCCGGGCAAGACGCCGCGCGCCATCGTCGAGAAGATCAGCGCCGACATGCGGGCCCAGATGGCGCTGCCCGAGGTCAACCAGCGGATCATCGACCTCGGCGGCATCCCCGACCCCGGCACGCCCGAGCAGTTCCACGCCTTCATCAAGGCCGAGGTCGCCAAGTGGGCCGAGGTGGTGCGCATCTCGGGCGCAAAGCCGGAGTAAATCCTCCCCACGCAGTGGGGAGGTGCCGCCGAAGGCGGCGGAGGGGACCCGACGTGGTCCCTCAAAGGCAGGCACCGCGCCGGCTCCCCATCCGCCCTTCGGGCACCTTCCCCAACTTCGTTGGGGAAAAGGATTATCCGAGCGTCGAGAGCTTCACGCGCAAGGTGCGCCACTCGCCCCGCATCTTCAGCCCGAACAGCGGCCGCAGCAGGGCGATGCGGCGCACGATGCCCTCGTAGATCAGCCACGTGCCGAGGAACGTCGTACCGGCGGTCAGCGCGAACTTGGCCGCGACCGGCAGGTCGACCGAGGCCAGGTGGTAGGCGACGATCACCGTCACGGTCTGGTGCAGGATGTAGAACGGATAGACCGCCTCGGTGGCGTAGGCGAGCAGAGCCGGCCGCCGGGTCATGTGCGCGGTGAAGAAGCCGACAATGGCGAACAACCAGGCGACGATGTTGAGGTTGGCGAGCAGGCTGTAGTCCCAGCGTCCGACATTGCCCGACATCGGCCCCAGCAGGCCGGAGAAGAAGAAGGCCTGCAGCGCCGCGTAGGCCAGCACGCCGACCAGCAGCGCCAACCAGCGCTGCCGCGCCAGCGCTTGCAGCAGGGCGGGGCTGCGAAACAGCAGCGCGCCAGTGACCAGGAACAACGCGGCGGTGGCGATGCCATGCCAATCGCCGACCAGCGCGTTGCGGTTGGAGGTGATCGGCGCCAGCCACAGCTGGGCCGCGGCCAGCGGCAGGACCAGCAGCCATAGTGCTGCCGGATGGCGTGCGACCCACGCCGACAGCGCATCCAGCCGCGCCGTGCCGGTCGGCGAGCGCAGCCAGAGGAAGGCCGGCAGCAGCGCCACGGTGAGCACCAGCACGTAGGCCAGGAACCACAAATGGTGCCAGCTCAGATTGCCGGCGGGATAGACGCCGGTGAAGGCCTGCGGCAGGAACTGGAGGAACGAGCCGTCGAACTGGCCGCGCTGCAGGCGCTCCAGGTAGACCTGTGGTGGCACGATCACCAGCATGCCGAAGGCCAGCGGCAACGCCAGGCGCCGTAGTCGGTCGCCCAGGAAGGCACCGGGGCCGCGCCGGCCGAGCGCCAGCATGATGGCGGCGCCCGACACCAGGAAGATCAACGGCATGCGCCAGCGGTTCACGAAGCGCATGCCGGCCTCCAGCCAGGCGGCAGGCTCGGCGTTCTTCACGTGCCAGTCCCAGGACACGTAGGCCATGCCGGCGTGGTACAGGATCAAAAGGCCAAAGGCGCAGACCCGCAGCCAGTCGATATCGGCGCGGCGGTCGGTCGGGGCGGTCATGGGCGGTCTCCGGCAGCGGTGGCGGGCTGCCGTCTTTGTGCCCCGCAAGCGCCTGATCGGGCTGCGAAATGGGACGACCGGCGATGGTGGTGTGACGACCGGTTGGCGCGGCGGGATGAGCGGTGGGCCGGTGTCAGGTCCGGACCGGCACGACCTTCTCGAAGCGGGCGCGGTAGCGGCGGCTCAGGCTCACGACGGCGCCGTCGTCGAGCTTCAGGCGCGAGTCGCCGCTCAGCCAGGGCTCGACCTCACGCACCCGCTCAACATTGACGATGTAGGATTTGTGGACGCGCACGAAGCGCGCCGGATCAAGCTCGGCTTCCAGGCGGCTGAGCGAGGAGCGGATGTCAAAGGTCTCGCCGCCGACATGCAGGACGGCGTAGTTGCCGGCGGCCTCGATCCAGGCGATGTCCTGGGCGGCGACCACCACCTCCTTGTCCTTGCGGCGCACCGCAAAGCGCTCGAGCCGGCCGGCACCGCTATACGGTTCGGGCGGCGGCGCTGGTTCCGCGTCGCGCGGCGCTGCGAACACGTAGCGCAGCGCCACCAGCGCCGTGCTGAAGATCAGGTAGGTCAGCACGTCCTTGCGGTACTCATAGAACAAGGTGTCGAGGTCGAGCCGGAGGGGGTAGCGGCCACCGAGCAGCGGCGCCAGCACCCAGCGCAAGGCGAACATGCCGACCACGTGCGCCAGGCTGAAGGGCAGCGTGGCCAGCGCGTGGACGGCGAGGTTGACGCCGATCGGCACGACCGGAAAGCGGCGGTGAATCCAGTACAGCACCGGCACCAGGGCGCCCAGCACCAGGTGGCTGGTGCCTTCCAGCAGCACGGCCCAGGCGACGTCCATGTCGCGGCCCTGGCGGCGCGCATCGGCCAGCACGGTGGCGACGTTGATCGCCGCCACGATCGCCAGGATGACGATCCACGCCAGTACGATGCGATGCCGCACCACAGACGCGGCGACGCGCCGCCACCACGAGGGTGGCGTGTCGCTTGTGGCCTGAGTCGTGGAGGGTTGGTCGGACATCGAAGCGCGGAACGTGTGTCCCTGCATACCGTCTCCGGCCCGCGCCCGTCCATGCGAGCGACCACCATTGGCTTTCCTCCCCACGCAGTGGGGAGGTGCCGCCAAAGGTGGCGGAGGGGAGCCAACGTGCTCTCTCAGTTGGAGTCACTACGTCGGCTCCCCATCCGCCCTTCGGGCACCTTCCCCACTTCGTGGGGAAGGCATGCAAACCTCCCTCCCAACGAAATGGGGAACGAAGGCAACTACGCCTGCTTCCGCGTCGGCAGCTCGACCACACCGGTGCCGAGGATCGACAACTCGCCGTCCTGGTTGCGCGCTTCTTGCGCGATCTCGACCAGGTGGCGCTCGCCCTCGGTGAACTTACGCTTCACCGTGCCGTCGATGAACAGCAGGTCGCCGACCGGGTTATGGCGGCGGATCTTGCACGCGGCGCGGCGCAGGAAGCCGTCGTCGCCCATCCAGTTGGTCAGGTGATGCGTCAGCCAGGAGCAGCGCTCCGGTCCATAGTCGTAGGCATCAGGCGCGCCGACGTCGCGGGCAAACTCGTCTTCCCAGTGCACCCGCTCGGGACAGTCGGGGATGCCGAAGCGGTTCTTGATGCCCAGGCCGGGATGCTGGTGGATCAGCTTCCACGCCAGCTTGTTGGCGCGGATGTACAGCCCACCCCAGCCCTGGGCGTAGGCGATGAAGCCGGTGACCGTCATCGGCCCCTTGAGCATGCGCGGCAGCGCCTCGCCGACCTGGACGTCGTCCCACCAGCGCGGCGTGGCGCCCCGCACCTCCTCGTCGGCGTACAATCGGTAGGCCTCGGCGAGCTCCGCCTCGCTGTAGCGCCGCGGTGCGCGCTGCTTGAGCTCGTCGTATTTGGTGCCGCTTTCGCGCGCCTGGTCGCGCTCGGTGCGGAAGCACCAGCTGTCGGCCTCGGCCAGCAACTCGCCACGCTGGTTGGAGAAGCGCACGTGATAGGTCTGCTGTACAGCGCGGCCGGCGAACTTCGTGTCGTGTTCGACCAGGTCCTTCAGCCACGCCTCGGTCGAGATCACATCGTTGCGCCGGATCGGTTGGTGCCAGGTCCAGTCGGCGCCCGACCACATGGCGTGCACCCCCGGCAGGCCGCCGACATAGCCCGAAATGATGCGACTGCAGGCGAACAGGAAGCTGGGCGGCGCGACCAGGCCGCCATGGCGCGTGCCTGCCGCGTAGTCGGGATCGCACCACAGCGGATTGTCGTCGCCAATGCCGTGGGCGTAGTGGCGGATGTTGTCGCGGGTGGCCTCGTAGCACCACGGTTCGGCCGTGGCGCCGATCTTGACACCGATGCGCCGGCGCAGCGCGTCGAGTGCGTCGGCCGTGATCTTGGGGAACCGCGATACCGTCTGCGCCGTCATGGGCCCTCTCCTGAAGCGGTTGATGCGGCCTGCTCGCGCAGCACCTTGCGGTTGATCTTGCCGGCCGGCGTCTTGGGCAGCGCGGCGACGAAGGCGATCTGGCGCGGATATTCATGCGCGCTGAGCCGGGTGCGCACCAGGTCCTGGATTTCGCGCGCGAACGCATCGTCGCCCGCCCGCATGGCGACCACGAAGGCCTTGACCGCCAGGCCGCGCAGCGCGTCGGGGACGCCGATCACGGCGGTCTCCCGCACATCGGGGTGCTTGAGCACGGCGTCCTCGACCTCGACGGCGCTGATCGTCCAGCCAGCCGAGATGATCACGTCGTCGGCGCGGCCGGCGTGGTAGAAATAGCCTTCGGCATCGATCCGCACCCGATCCTTGGTGGCGATCCAGTCGCCACGTCGCCAGACTTTCAGTTCGCCCACGACGCCGGGCGGGCAGGGCTGGCCGGTAGCATCCTGCACCTCCAATCGCGCGCCTGGTATCGGCTTGCCCAGCGCGCCTGGCTTGACCGCATGGTCGCTGGCACCAGGGTAGTCGACGAGGATCACGCCGATCTCGGTGGTGCCGTACATGCTGCAGACCGGCACGCCGAAGGTGCGTTCGGCGAAGGATCGCGTCTCGCTGTCGATCGGCTCGCCAGTGAACGACAGCTTGCGGAAGGCGTAGCGGTAGTTGGCGGCGGTGCCGGCGGTGCGCATCAAGCGCAGATGCGTTGCCGCCGCCGACAGGTTGGTGACCTCCTGCTCCTGCAGCGCTTGCATCAGGCGCTCGGCGTCGAACTTGCCGGCGTAAGCGCCGGTCGTGATGCCCAGCGCCAGCGGCGCCAGGGTGCCGTGCCACAGCCCGTGGCCCCAGGCAGGCGACGAGGGGCACATGAAACGGTCGCCGGGGCGCAGGCCGGTGCCGTACAGCGCCGCCACCATCAGGGTGACGATGGCGCGGTGGCTGTGGCGTACCGCCTCGGGCAGCTCGCGGGTCGTGCCCGAAGTGTACTGGAACACCGCAAGGTCGTCGGCGCGGCTCTGCCAGTCGTAGCGGTCCGGGAAGCGGGTCAGCCCGGCGGTGAACGCCTCGTCGCACACGACCACGCGGAGGTCAGAGATGCCGGCGGCGATCGGCGCCTTCTCAGCGTTGGTCAGCAGCAGGCGCGGCCGGCAGTCGTCGATGCGCAGGCGCAGGCCGTCGGGCCCGAACAGGGTGAACAGCGGCACGGCGATGGCGCCCCGCTTCATGGCGCCGAACAGCGCGGCGTAGAAGGCAGGCAACGGCTCGAGCATGATCGCCACCCGATCGCCGGGCGCGATGCCCGAGTCGGCCAGCCAGTGCGCGACGCGCGCCGACTCTTGCGCCAGCTCGGCGAAGCTCAGCGTCTCCTCGCCGCCCTCGGCGCGCGCGATGCGCAAGGCGGTACGGCCGCTGGCGACGTGCCGGTCGACGCATTCATGGGCGATGTTGAGCCGCGCCCGGTCGCCGTCGAACAGGTCCCACAGCTTGTCCGGCGCGAACTCGCGCAGGGCATCGGCGTAGCTGGTGTAGTCCGTGAGTTTCGCCATGTGCGGATTGGGGTCTCGCTCGCCGCGGCGCGGCACGCCGCCGATCTCAACCGCGTGACGCGGGCGACGTCAATCAGCCGGTGTTGCATAGCACCAGCTACGCAAGAGGGTGCCGCTGGGGACGCGTCACTCCAGTGACGCGTCTTGTGCAGCGGTTGACCAAGACGCGCGACAGGAGTCGCGCGCCCCCAGCGCAGTCCACCCGCCATGGGCGCTGGCCCTCGCCGCGGCAAAGCGGCTAGGGTCGTGCCGAGCCCGTCAAGATTGGAGTCCGCCATGAAGCTCTATCTGCTCAAGAACGGCGTGAACCCGCGCCGGGTGCGCGTCTTCCTGGCCGAGAAGAAAGTGCGGCTGGGCGAGGACATCGCGGTCGAAGAGTTCGACATGGACGGCGGTGGTCACCGCCAGCCCGAGTTCCTGGCCAAGAACCCGCTCGGCACCCTGCCGGCGCTGGAGCTCGACGACGGCACGGTGATCGCCGAGTCGGTGGCGATCTGCCGCTACTTCGAGGAGACGATCACGGAGCCGGTGCTGATGGGCCGCGGCGCCGTGGGAGCGGCCACGGTCGAGATGTGGAACCGGCGCATGGAGCTGGAGCTGCTGCTGCCGACCATCGACGTGTTCGTCCACACCCATCCGTTCTGGGTCGGCCGGCGGCCGCAGATCGCCGATTGGGGCGCGGCGCGGCGCGGCCATCTGGTCGAGCGCATGAAGTGGCTGGACGGCGAGCTGAAGGGCCGGCCGCACATCGCCGGCGACAGCTACAGCATCGCCGACATCACGGCGCATGTGGCGTTGCTGACGGCGCGCGGCGCGCTGAAGCTGCCGATCCCCGACGACCATGCCAATCTGGCGCGCTGGTATGCAGCTGTGTCGAGCCGCCCGTCGGCGCGGGCGTGACCGCATCATAGCCTGGGAGCGCGGGCGTCCTCGCCCGCATCATGAGGTCGCTCCGTCGCGCGAACGCGGCTTGAGGGTCGGGCCGGCGAAACTGCGTCCACGTGCCCACCTTTAGTGACGTCGGGCGGCGCGCCGTCGATTGGTGTCGCGCCATATGCAGCTTTGCAGGCCTGACCCCGTTATTACGTTACTGATGGCCTGTTTGCCACTTCGGCAAGAATGAGATGATGTGCCTGAGCACGACCAAAACCTTGTGCCGTGAGAACCTGTGACGGGATACCGCCAAGGACATCTCTACCTAAACTGCTGTCGAAACCCATACTGAGGTCTCCTGTGCAAACGCTGGCAATCGCTGCTGACTCTAAATAGACGGCAACAGCTGATAGCTCAGCCCTGTTAACTTCTCGCGATTGAACGCAGATCGTACGTCGCCGGTAATGTAGAATTCGCTTGCACTAGATCCACGGTAGGCATGCTCTGGTTCCAAGGTCGTGTCCAACGAATGACCAGTCCGCGCAATGTTACTGATATGAAACGCCTCCAAGCAAATGGGGAGCCCAGTCCGATGCGCCCTATGTGTGGCTACATCCACGTACTTCCGGGACTTACCATTGGCGTATTGTTGAAGCTCAGTTCGAATGGCTTCGTTAGCCGTGTCGAGAGAAAACAGATCCGGCAGCCGAACGAAACTAAGAATGTTCCAAAAATATCGAGGAGCGTCTTCAAAAAGCGGCTTACCTGTATCCCGGTCTGCAAAAGACACAGACACAAACTGATGAATGCCCGGATCTAGTGTCTCGATGGTTGATTGTGCTTTTTCCGAAACGCACAGAAAAGGCGCATCGACGAAATCGTTTAGGCGCTTCGGATACTTTTTGCCCTTAAGGGGAGTTACTTTCAAGGGACGCGGAAACGCGTCCAGAAGCGGCTCAGGAATACGCTCACCGAAATAAATCGAAGGAACATGACCAGGCGGCAGGGGAACCTCTGGCCAGCCGTCATGAAAACCATATGGATTCAGCTGCAAACTACGATCGCGCAGCGGACATTCACTCATCGGCGGCATTTCGAATCCAAATATGCCCGACTGCGTATAGTTGACGAGGGCAGCATAGATCTTCATGTGGGCCAGCATTTGACAGCCTTGTTGCGTTCTATGTCAGGTCATCCACCCTAACGATTCAGGCGAGTATTGAGGGTCAGGCCTGCAAGACTGTGTTCTGGTACGTGCCGTCACCTTGCTTGTCTCACCAAAGCGAGCGGGACGCCCGCGCTCCCAGGCTCAAAACGCGCGCGCCGCGTAGATCGCCAGCACCACTACGACACCGACGAACGCCGTCTGTGTCACCAGCAGCGCCACCGGCCGCGGGCCGATGGCGGCGAGCGACGCCAGCGAGGTTTTGATGCCCAGCGCCGCGATGGCGACGGTAATCAGGATCGCCGAGGCCAGGGTCAGCATCTGCTGTATGGCTGGAGTGAAGACGCCCAGCGAGTTGAGCCCCGCCAGCGTCAGGAATCCGAACAGGAAGAAGGGCGGCCTGGGCCGCGCTGCGCCAGTCATCTCGCCGGCCCGCGTCACCCACCAGACAATGAACAGGATCGCCGGCAGCAGCATCGCCACGCGCAGCAGCTTGGTCAGCACCGCATCCGCCAGCACCCGGGGATCGCCGGTCATCTGGCCGGCGCCGGCGACCTGCGCCACGTCGTGGATGGCGCCGCCGAGGAACACGCTCAGCTCGAAGGCCGTGAAGCGCAGGCTGTCCTGCATGTAGGGATAGGCCACCATGACGACGGTGCTGAGCGCGTTGACGCCCATCACCGTGAAGGCGACGTCGCGGTCGCTCGACGGATGGCGCGGCAGCGCAGCACCGGCGGCCATGGCGGCGGCGGCGCCGCAGACGCCGACCGAGCAACCGGTCAGCAGACCGAGATCACGCGGCAGACCGAACCAGCGCGCCGCCCAGGCGCCGAAGGCGATGGTGCCGAACACCGCCAGCGCCGCGACGATCACCGGCGTCAGTCCGGCCGACACCATGTCGCCGAACGTCAGGCGGGCGCCGAGCAGCGCCACGCCGACCCGCAGCAGGGTGCGGCCTGCCAGCGCGACGCCGGCGTCGAAAGCGGGCGCCAGCACCAGCGGCCGCACGGCCATGCCGACGATCAGGGCGATGATCAGCGGCGGCACCCACCAGCTGCCGATCCGCGTCCAGCCCATCCGGTCCATCGCAAAGGCAGCACCACCGATCGCGCCGGCGACCGCCAGGCCCGGCAAGGCGCGGACCAGCAGCGCCGGGTCGAGCCGGCGCGCGATCGCCGCGACGACGGTCGAGCGCAGTGTCGCTGCGGGTGCCTTGTCGGGTGAGACGGTGATGGTGGAAACCCTGAGACGAAGGTAGGCAAGTCCAACTTATACTGCGCTCTACCCCGTCGTCCCGACCAAGGCCGGAAGGGCCGCGTGGAGGGGCCTTCTCTCGCCAATGTCGATCTCTGTGGTCGAGAAAAGGTCCCTCGACTGCGCCGCGCTGCGCGCGGCTTCGCTCGGGACGACGGGGAAGGGCGCCATATGCATCGAGGATCAAGCGTCGAGCGTGGCGACCGGCTGGCCCTCGGCCACCGTGTCGCCTTCGGCGACGTGGATCTCGGCCAAGGTGCCACCGCGCGGCGCCAGCACCGGGATCTCCATCTTCATCGACTCCAGAATCATGATCTGGCCTTCCTCGTCGATGCGGTCGCCGACCTTCGACTCGATCTTCCACACCTTGCCGGCGATCTCCGACTTCACCACGACCTTGGCCATCCCGCCTCCCGTTGTCAGCGCCCGGCTTTGTCCAACAGCCACGCCGCCGGTTCAAGCGCGCCGTTGCCCGGGCGGGGCACATGGCAGCCGTGCGGCCCTTCGGGCGCGGCACTCGCCGCCGGCGCCAAAAACCGCTATCGCATCGCGCCATGACGAGCGCCGCACCGCGACGATCCGACGTCTGCCCCGGCTGCGGCAAGCCGCCGGCGCTGTGCGTCTGCGCCGCCGTGGTGGAGGTCGACAACCGGATCGAGGTGCTGGTGCTGCGCCACCCGCAGGAGCAGGACGAATGGCTGGGCACCGCCTTGCTGCTCTGCCGGCAGCTGGCGCGCGCGACGCTGCGCACCGGCCTGTCGTGGCCCAACCTCGCCAGGGCGCTGGGCCGCGACGCCGACGTGAAGCGCTGGGCCACGCTCTATCTCGGCACCGCCCGACAGGCGCCACCGGCGACGCTGGGGCCGCTGGTCGCGGTCGACCGCGATGGCGCGCCAATAGCCGAGCAAGCGGGTGTGCTTGACGGCATCGATGGCCTGATCCTGCTCGACGGCACCTGGGCGCAGGCCAAGGCGCTGTGGTGGCGCAATCCCTGGCTGCTGAAGGGCCGCCGGCTGGTGCTCAATCCGGCGACGCCGTCGCTGTACGGCGATCTGCGCCGCGAGCCGCGCCGCGGCAGCGTCTCGACCCTGGAAGCAGCGGCGTTGGCACTGGCGCAGCTCGAAGGTCGCCCCGACATGGTCGCCAACCTGACCGCACCATTGCGCCTGCTGGTCAAGAAGCTGCGTGCCCAGGCGCCGCGCCGCCCGCGTATGGATCGACGGCGCCGCCGCCACTGAACCCGGGCGCGGCAATCACGTTGCCCCGCCGTGCTCGCGCAGGAATGACAGCAGCAGGTCGCTGACGCGCTGCGGCTGCTCCTGCTGCACCCAATGGCCGGCGCCGTCGAGCAGGTGGCAGCCCGTCATGCGGGTGCAGGCCGTCGACTGCATGCGCTCGAAGGCGCCAGGCCGCTGGTAGACGCCCCAGTCGCTCTTGCCGGCAATGTATGACGACGGCACGTCGATGGTGCGGCCGTCGAACAATTGAAGGTCGGTCATGAACGTCGGATCGGTGGCGCAGCGATACCACTGCAGCCCGCCCTGGAAGCCGGTGCGGCCGAATTCGCCGCTGTAAACCTTGAGCTCGGCGTCCGGCAGCCAGCGACAAGTCGCGATTAGCGCGTCCGACGGCATGTGCGGCGCCACGGTCTGCGCCATGTCCTGTGCCAGGTCCATGATGTAGTAGGTCGGCAGGCGCGCCAGCTCCGGCGCGGTCCAGCCCTTCAGGGGAACCGGCTGGTTCTGCGTCCAGTCGGCGCTCTTGTGGTGGTAGTAGGCGCGCAGGAAGGCATGTACACCTTGCGGGCAGTGCAGCATGTCGCGATTGGCGGCGGGGGTGCCGTAGTACCACTGATAGTGCTTGCGCGGCCGGTCTAGACCAGCCAGCGCCGCGTGGATGTCCTCGCCCGCCGCGGCCGGCGCCTTGCCGTCGGTGGCGAATGGCAAGGCGGGCGGACCGCCGAACGGCGCGCTCATCAGCACGACCGAGCGATAAACGTCGGGCCGCAGCAACGCGCTCCAGGCGGCGACGTACGAGCCGAAATCGTGTCCGACGACAGCCGCTACCTTGCGGTAGCCCATCGCCGTGACCAGTCCCAATGCGTCGCGGGCGACGTTGAGCATGCGGAACGAGGCGAGGTCGCCGTCGTAGTCGGGATCCCAGCCGGTTGTGCGCCCGTAGCCACGCTGGTCCGGCGCCACGACGTGGTAGCCCGCCTCGGCCAGCGGCCGCATCACCTTGCGCCAGCTGTAGGCCAGCTCCGGGAAGCCGTGCAGCAGCAGCACGCAGGGACGGTTCGGCGTCTCGAAGCCGGCCTCCAGCACGTGCATGCGCAGGCCGTTGATGCCATCGACAAAGCGGCCGCGAATGCCTGCCGGCAGGATGACGCCGTCCAGGGCGGCGAGGTCGGTCATAGACCCTCTCCTTGCGGCTTCGTGGTGAGCCTGTCGAACCATGAAGGCTTGTAGCGATGAGTCAACCACAGGGGCAGTCGGTACGACGCCCTTCGGTTGCCCGCCCTGCTATGGTCGCAGCGCGAAAGCGTTTGACAGGCCCAGCGTGCGCCTCCTTAGCTGGCGCCATCTTCGTCGAGGCGACGAGACGCATGTTCGACCAGCCACCGCCCGTCCGCAGCAATCCCGAGCGCTCCTTTACCGAGGAGGTGCGCGCCCTGCGGCTGGGCGCCGGCGAGGTGTTCCGCGGCGAGGGCGTGCTGGCGGTGACCAAGGCGCTGCTGCAGTCCGGCGTCGCCTATGTCGGCGGTTACCAGGGCGCGCCGATGTCGCACCTGGTCGACGTGCTGGTCGAGGCGCAAGACCTGCTCGACGAGCTGGGCGTGCACCTGGAGACCTGCACCAACGAGGCCTCGGCGGCGGCGCTGCTCGGCGCCTCGATCAACTATCCGATGCGCGGATGTGTGACCTGGAAGTCGATCGTCGGCACCAACGTCGCGGCCGACGCGCTATCGAACCTCGCCTCGCCGGGCGTCGTCGGCGGGGCGCTGATCGTGGTCGGCGAGGACTACGGCGAGGGCGCCTCGATCATCCAGGAGCGCAGCCACGCCTTCGCGCTGAAATCATCGCTCTGGTTGATGGACCCGCGGCCGAACCTGCCGGCGATCGTGCGCTGCATCGAAAAGGGCTTCGAGCTGTCGGAGGCGACCAACACGCCGGTCATGGTCGAGCTGCGCATCCGCGCCTGCCATGTCAGCGGCGAGTTTGTCGCGAAGGACAACGTCGCGCCGGCGATCTCGCGCAACGCCCGGCTGGCCGATCCGGCGGCGCACAGTTACGACCGCATCTCGCATCCGCCCTCGACCTACGCGCAGGAGAAGCTGAAGGTCGAGGTGCGCCAGCCGGCGGCGGAGCGCTTCATCGTCGAGCACGGCCTGAACGAGGAGTTGCCCGGCGAACGGGCCGATCTCGGGATCATCGTGCAGGGTGGCATCACCAACGTGCTGCTGCGCGGCTTGGATCGTCTCGGCCTCGGCGACGCCTTCGGCGCCGTGACGGTGCCCACCCTGGTGCTCAACGTCACCCACCCGCTGGTGCCCGACCAGATCGCCAAGTTCTGCCGCTCCAAGCGCGCCGTGCTGGTGGTCGAGGAGGGCGCGCCCGACTACCTCGAGCAGGCGATCGCCGCCATGCTGCGCAAGCGCGACATCGGCACCATCCTGCACGGCAAGGACGTGCTGCCGATGGCCGGCGAATACACCGCCGAGGTGGTCACCGACGGCCTGCTGAAGTTCTTCGCCCAGACCGCCAACGACATCGACCTGTCGCGGCCGCGCCAGGCGCTGGAAGCGGCACGGGCCGGCCGTGCCGAGGCGCAGAAGATCATCGGTGCGCCGCTGCCGCTGCGGCCGCCCGGCTTCTGCACCGGCTGTCCCGAGCGCCCGGTGTTCTCGGCGATCAAGCTGCT
>DATFGV010000643.1:0-11171 GCA_035249115.1 Vineibacter sp. | reverse complement strand
AAGGTCGACAAGCCCTACGTATTCGAGGCACCGGGCGGCAAGCGAACGCTGGCGGATCTTTTCCAGGGGCGCAGCCAGCTCGCGATCTACCATTTCATGCTGACGCCCGGCAGCGACCACATCTGCGAAGGCTGCTCTTTCATCTCCGACCATACCGACGCGGCGCGGCGGCATTTCGAGCAGGCCGATCTGTCGTTCGCCGCTGTCTCGCGCGCGCCGCTGGCGCAGATCCTGCCCGTCAAGGCGCGCATGGGTTGGAACTTCGAGTGGGTCTCGTCGGCCGGCAGCGACTTCAACTACGACTTCGGTGTCTCGTTCACGAAGGACGGTATTGCCGCCGGCCGTGCCATCTACAATTACGGCACGCCCATTGAGAGTGCCGAGGACATGCACGGGACGAGCATCTTTGCCAAGGATGAGGCGGGCGCTGTGTTCCACACCTATTCGACGTACGCCCGCGGCGCCGAGCTGCTGGACGGAGCCTTTATGTGGCTTGATCTCGCGCCCAAGGGCCGCAACGAAGTCGACGGCATCATGAGCTGGGTCCGACTGCACGATACCTACGAGACGCCGGCGGCAGCGTCGGACAAGTGTTGCGGGGACTAACCCGCCATCGCCGCCACCTAGATCTTTGAACATGGCCGGCGACGGCGGCTGACGTTCCCTGCCGTCGCCCACCGAGGCGCTTGCTCGACTTGCTCTCGACGCCGGCCTGCGTCAAACGTCAGGCAGTGGCGGTCGGTGCCATACCGCCCGGCACGCGCCATGTGGCGGAGGGTCGATGAGCGAACCGGCGCGACAACCGATGCGGCTGCGGCGCGAGCGGCGCAGCGATGTGGCGGCGATCGACGGCCTGGTCGCGGCGGCCTTCGGACCGGACCGCATGCAGAAAACCGTCTACAAGCTGCGCGACGGCGTGCGGCCGATCCGCGAGTTGTGTTTTGTCGCCATCGATGCCGCCGGTCGGCTAGTCGGCTCGCTGCGCTTCTGGCCGATCCTGGTCAACGGCCGCTGGCCGGCCGTCCTGCTGGGCCCGCTGGCGGTGGCGCCCGAGCTGCGTGGGCTGGGCTACGGCAAAGCGCTGATGTGGCATGGCCTCGCGCGCTGCCGTGAGCTGGGAATCAGTCGCGTGATCCTGGTTGGCGATCCGGAGTATTACATCCAGTTCGGTTTTCGCCGCGAGCTGGCGCTGCATTTGCAGTTGCCGGGTTGGGTCGAGGAGCGCCGCTTCCTGGCGCTGGAGACGATCGCCGGCGCGATGATCGGCGTGCACGGCATGATCGGCCAGGCGCCGCCACCGGTCAAAATCAGGCCCGAATACAAGAAACGGCCGGCACCGAAACGCGACCGCGCCCGCGATCAGGCGCGCAAGGCTCGGGTCAAGGGCAAGCTGCGCAAACGTCGCGCAAGCAATCGCCGAGAGCGGTGATCAAACATGATCGCTCACCGACGAGCGGGAACTGGCTGGCCGTCTATCGGATGACGATGCGCGGCGCGGCACGTTGCGTGCCGCCCTGCAGTCCGCTCCAGACGCGCTGGGCAATCTCGCGATAGATGCGGGCATGCTCGCCGTCGGGCTGGGCGGCCACGATCGGGTTGCCGTCGTCGGAATGGATGCGGATGTCGAGATGCAGCGGCACGGCACCGAGGAAAGGCACGCCCAGCCGTTCGGCCTCGTGCTGCGCGCCACCATGGCCGAAGATTTCGGACCGCTCGCCGCAATGCGGGCACAGGAAGTAGCTCATGTTCTCGACGATGCCGAGCACCGGCACCGCCGTCTTGCGGAACATGTTGAGGCCCTTGCGGGCGTCGATCAGCGCGATGTCCTGCGGCGTTGAGACGATGACGGCACCGGCCAGCTTGACGCGCTGCGCCATGGTCAGTTGGGCATCGCCGGTGCCGGGCGGCATGTCGACTACCAGCACGTCGAGCTGGCCCCATTCGACGTCACGCAGCATCTGCTCGAGCGCGCTCTGGACCATCGGCCCGCGCCAGATCATCGGCGTCTCCTCGCTGACGAGGTAGCCGATCGACATGGTCTTGAGCCCAAACCGCTCGATCGGCAGCAGCTTGTTGCCGTCCTTCGACTCGGGCTTTTCGGTCACCTTCAGCATGCGTGGCATTGAGGGACCGTAGATGTCCGCATCGAGGATGCCGACCTTGCAGCCGAGAGCAGCCAGGCCCAGCGCCAGGTTGACCGCAGTGGTCGACTTGCCGACGCCGCCCTTGCCCGACGCCACGGCGATAATCTTGTCGATGCCGGTGGCGAGGATCGGCTGCGCGCCGGCGCCGCCGCCCTGCCGGGGCGCGTGCCCATGGCTGGCCTGATCCGCCGGGGCTGCTGGCGCCCGCGCTGCTGGCCGCTCGGCGGTCATCACGGCGGTGACGCTCTGCACGCCCGGGATCGCCTTGACCGCCGCCTCGCAGGCCAGGCGCAGCTGCTCCAGCCGGGCACCCAGCGCCGGATCGACCCGGAGCGCGAACTGCACGTGGCCGCCGCGGGTCGCGATGCCATCGATCAGGCCGCTGGCGACGACGTCGCGGCCGCCGTCAGGCGCCGCGACGCGGGCCAACGCCGCCTCCACGGCCTTGCGGTCAATGTCGGCCATCGCCCGTCTCCCCGCCGCTTGAAAATCCACGGCCGCGTCTCGACATACGACGCAAACATGGTCGGGCGCCTCGCGTTGCGCCGACGCCGCGCCTGTCATATATGCAGCCCGGCCGGAAAGAAAAGGAAACACCGCGGTCCTGCGGGATCGGCTGACGGCAGCGAGGTTTTCATGCCCTGGAACAACAATAGCGGCGGCGGCGGCCCGTGGGGTGGCGGCGGCGGCGGTGGCGGCGGCCCTTGGGGGGGTGGCGGTCGCGGTGGCAATCGCGGCGGACCGCCGCGTCCACCCGACCTGGAGGAGGTGCTGCGCAAGGGGCAGGACCGCCTGAAGAACCTGATGCCGGGTGGCATGGGGTCGGCTCGCGGCATCCTGCTGGTCGCGCTGGTGGTGCTTGTCGGCTGGCTGCTGACCGGCTTCTACCGGGTCGAAACCAACCAGCAGGCGATCGAGCTGGTGTTCGGCCGGCCCAACGGCCCGGCCAAAGGTGAGGGCCTGCAATACAACCTGCCGGGCCCGATCGGCCGCGTCATCAAGATCGGCGTTACGGATCAACGCTCGATCACCATCGGATCGGCGGGCGCCCCCGACACGCGGCCGACCCCCGGTCGCGCGCCGCAGCGGCTGGTGACCAGCGAGAACTTGATGCTGACCGCCGATGAGAACATCGTCGATATCGGCTTTGTCGTCTTCTGGCAGGTCCAGGACATCTACAAATTCGTCTTCAACAATCCGCGCAACGTCGATGAGACGGTCAAGGCGGCCTCAGAGGCGGCGATGCGCCAAGTGGTCGGCCGCTCGCAACTGCAGTTCGCGCTGACCGAGGGCCGCAACCGCATCCAGGAGGATGCGCGCAACGAGATCCAGCGCCTGCTCGACAGCTACGATGCCGGAATCCGCATCGTCGGCTTGGCGCTGCGCCAGTCCGACCCGCCGCAGCAGGTGATCGCGCAGTTCCGTGACGTGCAGGCGGCGCGCGCCGACAAGGAGCGCAAGATCAACGAGGCCAACGGCTACCGCAACGAGATCATCCCGCGCGCCAAGGGCGAGGCAGAGCAGCAGGTGCAGGCGGCCGACGGCTACAAGACCGAGGTCGTCAACCGCGCCCAGGGCGACGCGCAGCGTTTCATCTCGGTCTATCGCCAGTACGCGCTGGCCAAGGACGTCACCACGCAGCGCATCTACCTCGAGACCATGGAAGAAGTCCTACGCAACGTGAACAAAGTGGTGATCGACAAGAACGGCGGCAGCGGTGTCGTGCCCTACCTGCCGCTGCCGGAGATCGGCAGGCGCCCTGGGCCCACGCCGACGGCCCCCGCGCAGGGGGGCACCCGATGAACAGCACCAAACTGATCGTCGCGGGCGTGGCGCTGGCGGTGCTGGCGCTGCTGGTCCAAATGTCGTTCTTCGTCATCGATCCCACCAAGCAGGCGCTGGTCACCGCTTTCGGTGCCGTCAAGGGCAAGCCGCGCACCGAGCCCGGGCTCTACTTCAAATGGGTCTGGGAAGACGTCGTGCGCATGGACAAGCTGCTGCTCTACATCGAGGCGGAGGAGTTTGAGCTGATCGCCGGCGACCAGAAGCGGCTGGTGGTTGACGCTTTCGCGCGCTACCGCATCGTCGATCCGCTGAAGTACTACCAGGCGACCGGCAACAACGACCTGGTCTTCCGCGGCCAGCTCGGCAATCTGATCAACGGCAACATCCGGCGCGAGCTGGGCACGGTGCCGCTGCAGGCCGTGCTGTCGGAGCGCCGCGAGCAGCTGATGCGGGACATCACTGGCTTCCTAACGGAGCCGGCGTTGCAAGAGTACGGCGTGCGCATCGTCGACGTGCGCATCAAGCGCGCCGACCTGCCGCGCGAGAACTCGGAGGCCGTCTATAACCGCATGCGCACCGAGCGTGAACAAGAGGCACGCCAACTGCGCGCCCAGGGCGACGAGGAAAGCCTGCGGATCAAGGCAGGCGCCGACCGCGAGAAAGTCGTCTTGTTGTCGGAAGCGCGTCAGAAGGCCGAAACCGCGCGCGGCGAGGGTGACGCCCAGGCCATTCGGATCTATGCCGAAGCGTTCGGCCGAGATCCGCAGTTCTTCGCCTTTTACCGCTCGATGGAGGCCTATCGCCAGGCCCTGGGCAGCGGCAGCACCACCATGGTGCTGACGCCCGACAGCGACTTTTTCCGCTACTTCGGCAATATCACCGGGCAGCCCGCGCCAGCGCCGAAATAGCCTTGCCACGTCGCCACTGTGACCTTTTCGGGTCGCAGTGGCAGTGCACCGGCCGTTGCAGGAATGTCACTGTAACGGTGTATTTATCGTGATCCCCTGTTCAGGTGCTTGCCGCATTTGCGCCATCGTCTCTGCGCATGTAAATGACGTGTCGAGCCAATTTCGTCGCGTTTCCGCTGCCGCCGATATTGCCCGCGGTCGGAAACTTGCGGAGGAATGTCGTGAAGAGCGTTAAGATTCAATCTCTTGCGGGGTCCTCGGTGGGGATCACCCGCGGCCTTCTTGCACCGACGCTGCGCCTTGCCGCTACCTTGGCGACCGCCCTGGTGCTGGCGACAACCCCGATCCAGTGGACACCGGCCGACGCCCGGGACGCGCCCGCGAGCTTCTCCGACCTGGCGGAAAAGCTGCTGCCGGCCGTCGTCAACATCGCCACGACCCAGCAGGTGCCGGCCGAACGCCGCCGGGGTGACATGCCCCAGCCGCCGCCCGGCTCGCCGCTGGAGGACCTGTTCCGCGACTTCTTCGGCGATCGTGGTGGCAGCCGCCCCGACCGGCCACGCCGCGGCACGTCGCTGGGCTCGGGATTCATCATCGACCCGGCCGGCTTCATCGTGACCAACAACCATGTGATCGACGGCGCCGAAGAGATCACCGTGCTGCTGCATGACGACACGCAGCTCAAGGCCAAACTGGTGGCGCGCGACAGCAAGGTCGACATCGCCGTGCTCAAGGTCGAACCGCCCAACCGCAAGCCGCTGCAGGCCGTCAAGTTTGGCGACTCCGACAAGTCGCGCATCGGCGACTGGGTGGTGGCGATCGGCAATCCGTTCGGCCTGGGCGGCACAGTGACGGCCGGTATCGTGTCGGCCCGCTCGCGCGATATCGGCGGCCAGTACGACGACTACATCCAGACCGACGCCGCCATCAACAAGGGCAACTCGGGCGGTCCGCTGTTCAACATGCAAGGCGAGGTGATCGGCATCAACACCGCGATCTACTCGCCGACCGGCACCAGCCTTGGCATCGGCTTCGCGATTCCCTCGAACATGGCCAAGTCGCTGGTCGAGCAGCTGCGCGAGTTCGGACGCGTGCGCCGCGGCTGGATCGGCGTGCAGATCCAGAGCATCTCCGAGGACATGGCCGAGTCGTTCGGGCTGGACAAGCCGCGCGGCGCTCTGGTCGCTGGCGTGACGCCCAACGGGCCGGCCGAAAAGTCTGGCCTCAAGCAGCGCGACGTCATCCTGAAGTTCAACGGCAGGGATGTCGTCGACTCCAAGAAGCTGCCGCGGATCGTGGCGGATTCGAAGGTCGGCGAGACGGTCGATGTCGTGGTCATGCGGGCCAGCAAGGAGCAGACCCTTAAGCTCAAGGTCGGCGAGCTGGAGGATGGCGACAAGCAAACCGCCTCGGCCAAGGGCAGCAGCAAGCCGCCGTCAACCAAGGAGGCCGACCCGCCCGGCACGATCGAACCGTTCGGCATCACCGTGGCGCGGCTGACTGACACGCTACGCGAGAAGCACGGCCTGCAGAACGCCCAGAAGGGCGTTGTGGTAGTCAAGGTCGCCGATGGCAGTCCGGCCGCCGAGAAGGGCATCAAGGTCGGCGACCTCATCCTCGAGGTGGCGCAATCCGAGGTGAATTCACCGACCGACGTCCAGAACAAGGTCAAGGAGCTGCGCGAGCAGAAGAAGCGCGCCGCCGTCCTTTTGGTCGAGTCCAAGGGCGACCCGCGCTTCGTGGCGCTCAGATTCCAGAATTAGGTCTTGTCTTCCTCCCCACGCGAAGCGTGGGGAGGTGCCCCGAAGGGGCGGAGGGGGAGCCGACGTGGCGTCCCTATTGCAGGACCATGTCGGCTCCCCATCCGGCCTCTGGCCATCTTCGCCACTGACGTGGGGAAGGGAAGAAAATGCCCTACCCCACTTTCACCACCAGCTTGCCGAAGTTTGTGCCCTGCAGCAGGCCGATGAAGGCCTCGGGCGCCTGCTCCAGGCCGTCGACGATGGTCTCGCGGTGGCGGACCTTGCCCTCCTTCAAGAGCGCACCGACCTCGCGCACGAACTCGCCCATGCCGCCAATGTGGTCGGAGACGATGAAGCCTTCGATGCGCAGCCGGCGCTGCACGATGGTGAACATCTTCTCAGGCCCGGGCTGCGGCGCCTGGTTCTGGTACTCCGAGATGGCGCCGCACATCACCATGCGGCCGAAATCCTTCATGCGGGCAAACACGGCGTGGAAGATCGCGCCGCCGACGTTCTCAAAATCGACGTCGACGCCGCCGGGGCAGAGCCGGTCCAGCGCCGCGCCGTAGTCCTTTTCCTTGCGGTGGTTGAAGCAGGCGTCGTAGCCCAGGTCGCTGGTGGCGTAGGCGCACTTGGCGTCGTCGCCGGCGCAACCGACGACGCGGGCACCCTTGAGCTTCGCCAGCTGGCCGGCCAGTTGGCCGACAGCGCCGGTGGCAGCCGAGACGAACACGGTCTCGCCGGCCTTGGGCTGCCCCATCCGCAACATGCCGTGGTAAGCGGTGTAGCCCGGCATGCCAAGAATGCCGAGATGGGCGGGCAAAGGTGCGGCGTCGCGGTCGATCTTGCGCAGGCCACGGCCGTCGTGAACGGTATGTGTCGCCCAGTCCAGCATGCCGGTCACGACGTCGCCGGCGGCATATCTCGAATTCCGTGACTCGACGATCTCGGCGACGCTGCCGGCGGTCAGCGGCCGGTCGAGCTCGAAGGGCGGCACGTAGGAACGCAGCTCGGTCATGCGCGGCCGCATGTAGGGATCGAGCGACATGTAGAGGGTCCGGGCCAGGATCTGGCCGTCGGCCAGCACCGGTAGGTCGCGCCGCTCGACCCGGAAACAATCCGATGTGACATCGCCCTCGGGCCGGCGCGCGAGGATGATTTGAGCCGACTGTGTCATGTCGCTCCTCCCTGGTGCTGGTCGTCATAGCGGTCCGTTGCCGGCGCGTCCACGGCACCACACCCTGCTGCAGGCACCGGCGGCGAAATCCGGCGTTACGTGTGTTAAGAGGGATCATGCCGCCGCAAGAGGTTTCGATGCGTCCGATCCGACATGTTCCGTGCCTTGCCCTGGCCTGCCTGACGGCTGCGGTCCTGTCCGCCGCGGCTGACCCGGGGATGGCGCAGCCGCGCGTTGAGATCACACGCGATATCGCCGGCGCCAAGGATCATTCGCTGGTGCCGCGCTACGAGGGCTCCTTCATCATCGGCCACAAGACCGACCGCTTCGGTGAGGTCGATCTGCCCCTGGGTCCGGTCACCCTGCAGGACGGCCAGCGCCGGTTTGAACGCACCGAGGTCGCCGAGGGCGCTCGCACGCGGCTGCTGTACGTGGTGCCGCCGCAGCGCACGTCGCTGGAGGTGATGCGAAACTACAAGGACGCGCTGGTAGCGGCCGGGTTCAAGCCGCTCTTTGAATGCGCGCGCGACGCCTGCGGCGATTCGATCGAGGTACCGTTCTACTTCAACAACAACAGCCGCAAGCTGACCGCCGACCAGGTGATGGAGTATGCCTTCGCCTACGGCGTCGTCGATTCGCGCCTGTTCGTCGGCCGGCTCGAGCGGCCACAGGGCCAGGCCACGGTGGTCGTGTTCGCCGCCTTCCAGGAGAACTCGGCCAACGCCGCCGCTGGTAAGCGGGTCGCCGTATTCGTCGATGTCGTCGAAAGCGGCACGATGGAAAGGCGCATGGTGACGGTGCAGGCGCCGGAAATGGCGACCAATCTCGGTCGCGACGGCAAGCAGGCGATCTACGGCATCTATTTCGACTTCGACAAGGCCGACATCAAACCGGAGTCGCGGCCGCAGCTCGAGGAAATGGCCAAGCTGATGCAGGCTAACCCGGCGCTGCGGGTCTACATCGTCGGCCACACTGACAACCAGGGCGCGCTGGACTACAACGTCGGTCTCTCACAACGTCGCGCCGAGGCAGTGGTGCGGGCGTTGTCGACGCAGTTTGGCGTGACGGCCACGCGCATGACGGCACGCGGCCTGGGCCCGCTGGCGCCGGTCACCGCCAACGCCACTGAGGATGGCCGCGCCAAGAACCGCCGGGTCGAGTTGGTGCAACAGTAGTGGCAGGTCAGAAATCACAAGCCAGAGGAGCCGCGTCATGAAGATCATCTACACCGCGCACGCGGAGGTCACCGGTGGGCGCGACGGCCATGCCCGTTCGTCGGACGGCGCGCTCGACGTTGAACTCGGTCGACCCAAGGAGTTTGGCGGTGGTGCCAAGCCCGGTACCAACCCGGAACAGCTGTTCGCGGCCGGCTATGCCGCCTGCTTCGAGAGCGCCGTCCGCTTTGTCGCCGGCCAGCGCAAGGTCAAGATCGACCAGTCCTCGGTCAAGGCGGCGGTCGGCGTCGGGCCGCGCGAGCAGGGCGGCTTCGGCCTGCAGGTGGCGCTGGATGTGAGTCTGCCCGGCGTCGAGCGCTCCGTGGCCGAGGATCTGGTGAAGACGGCGCACGAGCAGATCTGCCCGTACTCCAACGCCACCCGCGGCAACATCGACGTCAAGGTCAGCGTCGTTTGAGCCCTGCCCGGACTTGACCGCGGCGGAAAAACAAGGCCTCAGCCCTCAACGAACTCGCCCTGCTTGTAGCCTTGGGCGTAGAGCAGGGCCGTCAGATCGCCGTGCCGGATATTGGCGGTCACGGCGGCGGCGACACTGGGCTTGGCACGAAAGGCGATGCCCAGCCCGGCTGCATGCAGCATCGGCAGGTCATTGGCGCCGTCGCCAACCGACATGGTCTCAACCAGCGACAAGTTGCGCCCTCGCGCCAGTTCGTGCAGCGCCGCGAGCTTCGCTTCCTTGCCCAGGATCGGTTCGGCGACCGCGCCCAGCAACGTGTCGCCGTCGACCAGCAGGCGGTTAGCGCGATCCTCGTCGAAGCCGACGGCGCGGCGCACGATCGACGTGAAATGCGTGAACCCACCCGAGACCAGGGCGCAGTAGGCGCCGTTGGCGCGCATGGTGGCGACCAGGGCAGCGGCGCCCGGCGTGTAGACGATCCGTTGCGCCGCTGTGTCGAGCAGCGCCTTCTTCAGGCCCTTGAGCAAGCCGATCCGTTCGCGCAAAGCGGCAGCGAAGTCGATCTCGCCGTTCATCGCCTTGGCGGTGACAGCCGCGATCTGGTCGCGCAGCCCGAAAAAATCCGCCAGCTCGTCGAGCATCTCGTTTTCGATGATCGTCGACTCCATGTCGGCCACCAGCAAACGCTTGCGCCGCGCCGCGACTGGCTGCGCGATGGCGTCGACCGGCCGCTCGCCAAGGGCGGCATGCGCTGCCGCCGTCGCCGCTTCGATCGTCGGTCCCACGAAGGGCAGGTCAACGGCGATGCCTTCGGCCAACCAGTCGGGTGCGCCGGTGCCAGCACCGGCCGCCGACAGCGCGCCGCGCACCGATGCGATCGCCTCTGCGTCGATGATCGGTCGCCGGGGGTTGGCGATCAGGGTAAGAACGCAGTCCATGACTCGATCCAGACAGGCGGTGCCGGCGTTGGCGGTGCAGATCGCAGGTAAGCGGGCTCAACGCAAGCGGCACGCACATTGGCGAACGCCGTCCAGGCGTCCGTCATGACACCGGTGCTGGTGATCATTGGCCCGACCGCGAGCGGCAAGTCGGCGCTTGGGCTGGCACTGGCCGAGCGTGCGGCGGTGCGGCTGGCTGGAAAGGATTTTGCCGGTGGCACCGTCATCAACATGGATTCGATGCAGGTCTACCGCGAGCTACCGATCATCACGGCGCAACCCACCGCGGCGGAGCGCGCGTGCGTGCCGCATCGGTTGTATGGCGTTCTGCCGGCATGGGAAGTGGGCACGGCGGCGCGCTGGCGTGACCTGGCGCAAGCTGCGATCGCTGCGTCGCTGGCGGACGGGCGGTTGCCGATCCTGGTCGGCGGGACCGGGCTCTACCTGCGGGCCTTGGCCGACGGCTTGGCACCGGTGCCGCCAATCCCCGCCGCAGTGCGCGCCGCCAGCCGGGCGCTGTGGGTCGAACTGGGGCCGCAGGCTTTCCACGCTCGCTTGGCGACGCGTGATCCCGAAACGGCTAGTCGACTGGCAGTCCGCGACCGGCAGCGGCAGGTGCGCGCCTGGGAAGTGCTGGAGGCCACCGGGCGGCCGATCAGCGCCTGGCAGCGCGAAGCGGCCAGCGGCGCGCCGGCCGCATGGCGGTTCGTCACGGCGCTGCTGACGCCGGAACGGGACTGGTTGCGCACCCGTCACCGACGACGCTTTGAGGCCATGGTCAAAAATGGCGTGGTTGACGAGGTGCGGGCGCTGGAGCGTACCCTGTCGGGACGCGGCCAGCTGGC
>DATFGV010000642.1:0-3671 GCA_035249115.1 Vineibacter sp. | reverse complement strand
GCGCCGCGGCGCCGCATTGCGGGCATTGGCCCAGGCGCTCGCCCGCCAGCGCCCCCGGCCCGTCGCCGGCCGGTGCCGTCGGGCCGCCGGCCACCAGCGCCGCCTTGGGCTGCACCGTGTCGGCGCTCAGCGGCCGTTGGCCCGGTGCCAGGAATCCGATCTCGACCAGGTGTCGCTCGATCACCGCCCCGATCGCGGCCAGCAGCGACGGCACGTAGCGGCCTTCCATCCACTGCCCGCCGCGCGGATCGAACACCGCCTTCAGCTCCTCGACGACGAACGACACGTCGCCGCCGCGGCGGAACACGGCCGAGATCATGCGGGTCAGCGCCACGGTCCAGGCGTAGTGCTCCATGTTCTTGGAGTTGATGAAGATCTCGAACGGCCGGCGACGGCCGTCCTGCACGATATCGTTGAGCGTGATGTAGATGGCGTGATCGCTGCCCGGCCATTTGATCTTGTAGGTGCTGCCGGGCAGTTCGACCGGCCGCTCCAGCGGCTGGGCGATGTAGACCACGCCATCCTTGACCGCCGGCTTTGCCGCCGCGGCCGCGACCGGCGCGACCTCCGCCGCCGGCGCCGTCAGCACCGCGCCGGTCACCGGATTGGGCCGGTAGGTCGTGCAGCCCTTGCAGCCCAACCGGTAAGCCTCGGCATACACATCCTTGAAGGCCTCGAATGAGATCGATTCCGGCAGGTTGATGGTCTTGGAGATCGAGCTGTCGACATACTTCTGCGCCGCCGCCTGCATCGCCAGGTGCGCCGCCGGCGGCAGCGCCTGGGCATCGACAAAGGCGTCCGGCAATTCGGTGTCATGCCCCTTGAGGTGACGGAACAACCGGTAGGCGTAATCCGACACCGCCTCGGTCTGACGCGCGCCGTCCGGCATGGTGACAGCGCGCTCGTAGGTGAAGGCGAACACCGGCTCGATGCCGGACGAGACATTGTCGGCCAACAGCGAGATCGTGCCGGTGGGCGCGATGGAGTTGAGCAGTGCGTTGCGGATGCCGTAGCGACGGATCGCGTCGCGCACCTCTGAGTCGAGCGCCTGCACCGTCTCGCCCGCCAGGTAGCGGGCGCGGTCGAACTTGGGAAAGCTGCCCTTCTCCGCCGCGAGGTCGCACGACGCCAGGTACGACAGCCGCCGCACCGCGGCCAGCCAACGCTCGGTCAGCGCCACTGCGTCCGGCGAGCCGTAGCGCACGCCGCACATGATCAGCGCGTCGGCAAGGCCGGTGACGCCCAGCCCCATCCGCCGCTTGTCCTGCGCCTCCTGTTTCTGCGCCGCCAGCGGAAAGCGCGAGATGTCGATGGCGTTGTCGAGCATGCGCACCGCCAGCGGCACCAGCTCTTCCAGCGCCGCCATGTCCAGCGCCGCGTCAGCTTCGAACGGGTTCTTCACCAGCCGCGCCAGGTTGATCGATCCCAGCAGGCAGGCGCCGTACGGCGGCAGCGGCTGTTCGCCGCAATTGTGGACATAGAATCCATTGGCATCGAACGCATTGACACCCGGTACCTGCACGTCGAACACATCCTCGACGCCATCCGGTTCCACAGCGGCAACACGCGCCACAAAGCGCTCGCGATTCGGTCGCCGGCGATATGTGGAAGCAAGTGCTTTGAGGCGCGCCGCCTTTGACGCATGCGCAAACCCGACACACTCCGCGAAACGCCCGATGTTGTCGTTGGCGATCACGAGCTCGTGCTGGGCATCGACAGCGTAGATCTTCGAACCACCGTGGCCGTCCGGCATTGGCCGCAGGCCCGCCGGCCGACGCTCCGTATAGATGGTCGACGCGATGCCGAGCCGCAGCAGCATGCGCTGTACGGCCAGCAAGCGCCCCAGATCGCTCTGCGCCAGTCGGACGCTGACACCTTTGGACTGCGACCCTACAACCGTGCCATCGCAATCGAAGAAGCCGCGCAGGAAGCCGCGATAGAAGTCGCTCGACGCCCTCTCTATCTGTGGCGTGACTGCCTTGTCGCCAGGCGCCATGCCGGCGTTGGCCGCCAGTTGTTTCAGTGCACCGGTCGCCAGCCTGAACTCTTGTCGGCCCGCTACCTTCAACCAACCGGCGAAATCCGCGCGGTGCGGCAGCTGCCGCACCGCCGCCAGCGCCGCCGTCATGATGGAGGTCGCGTCCGGATCGCCGTCATCCCCGCCGGCGACCGCCGCGCGCGGCCAAACCGACAGGACCGCCTTGTCGGCCTTGAGCGTGCCATCGCCGATCAGCAGGCCCAGCAGGTAGCCCTGATTGGCGTCGAACGCGCCCGACCAGGTGACGGTCGCACGATGGTCGTGCAGTACGACGCGATCGCCGGCCTTCAACTCACCGGCGGCGCGCCACGCGGTCTCCTGCCGCCAGCGCGTGGCGGATGTGACGACGCGGACAGGATGGTCCGCCGTCAGCCGCAGGCGATAGCCTTCGACCGTAGTCAATCGAAACACGGGCTTCCGCCCGGTTGGAAAAAAACCTTCGGCCGCCGCCTCGTGGGTCGCGCCGTCGACCAGCAAAGACGCTGGACGCCCCCGCAGCTCACGAACCTGCCGTGGCCCATCGCTGGTGTGCACCCAGGTCTCGGCTGTGACACACGGATTGGTCGCGCTGATCGTTTCGCAATAGGCGAGGTTGTTGGCGCGGTTGATGCGGTCGATGAAGATCACGCCCGGCTCGGCCACCTCGTAGGTGGCGCGCATGATGCGATCCCACAGCGCGCGCGCCCGCACGGTGCGGAAGGTGCGGCCGCCGAACACCAGCTTCCAGTCGGCGTCTTCCTTGACCGCCTCCATGAAGGCGTCGGTCGCCAGCACCGACAGGTTGAAGTTGCGCAGGCGTCGCGCATCGCGCTTGGCGTCGACGAAAGCCTCGATGTCGGGATGGTCGCAGCGCAAGGTCGCCATCATGGCGCCGCGACGGGAGCCGGCGCTCATGATGGTGCGGCACATCGCGTCCCACACGTCCATGAAGCTGAGCGGCCCCGACGCGTCGGCGCCGACGCCCAGCACCGGCGCGCCTTTGGGCCGCAGGCTGGAGAAGTCGTAGCCGATGCCGCCGCCCTTCTGCATGGTCAGCGCGGCTTCCTTCAGGTGCTCGAAGATGCCGGCCATGTCGTCGGGGATGGTCCCCATGACGAAGCAGTTGAACAAGGTCACGTCGCGGCCGCTGCCGGCGCCGGCCAGGATCCGGCCGGCCGGCAGGAACTTGTGGTCGCGCAGCGCCGCTTCGAAGCGTTCGGCCCAGAGCCCGGGATCGCGCTCACTGGCAGCCAGCGCGCCGGCGACCCGCCGCCAGGTATCGGCCAGCGAGCGGTCTTCGGAACCGCCCCTGGTGCCGCCCAGGCGGTATTTCATGTGCCAAACCCGCTCGGCGATGGCGGATGGCGGTAGGTCAGTCCGGCTCATGCCGGGGCTCCAGGCGTCTGGCCGTGCAGATACGGACGGTGTCCGTCCCGGTCAGGCTGCGTTGCGGGTGTCGAGCTTGGAAACTTAATCCTCAGGCCGTGCGCGATCAACACTTCGTTCCATTTTTGTTCTATATGACAAGTGATGTTATTCACACGACCGACGTCAGTAAGCTCTTATACGGTCAGTGGTTCTAGCTCTTATCCCCAGCCTCATCCACAGGTTTAGGTACCTGTGGAGTGTTCGATTACTCATTTTTGACAACCGC
>DATFGV010000641.1:0-3482 GCA_035249115.1 Vineibacter sp. | reverse complement strand
CCGCTACGCGCCCAACATGCGCCACCACATCCTGGGGCGCCACGTCATCACGCCGTTGGACCTCGAGAGGACCTACCACATCACGGGTGGCAACATCTTCCACGGCTCGATGATCGGCCTGCAGAACCTCTTCGACAATCGCCCCATTCCGCGGGCTTCCCACTATCGCACCCCGGTGGCGGGCTACTACCTCTGCGGTTCGGGCAGCCATCCGGGCGGCGGCGTGAGCGGCATGCCGGGCCACAACGCGGCGGCGCGCATCCTCGCCGATCTGGCGGGGCAGACGGACACTGCCGCCGGTCGCAAGATCGACAAGGCGGACCCCGGCGTCATTGGACGGCTGCTCAACACCGATGTGGGGCAGCGCCTGGGCTATCAGGTGGCGCGCTCGCGCATCCTGCGCAGCCTCACCGAGCGCCTCAGCAAGAATTGACAACGGCAACTCATGCCATGAAGACATACACGATGCTCATCTTCTTCGCCGGCAAGGGCGAGCCAATCGGCAGCGCCGCCGGATTTGTCCAGTCGCGCGCCACAGGACAGGTGCTGGCGCTCGACCCGGCGCTGCGAACCGATGCCGAAGGATCATTGCAGGTTCCGGTCGGGGGCGCCCGATTCGAAACGGTGGTGATGGCGCAGGAGGACCGGACCTGGGAATCGGGACGGGTCGATTTCCCCGGGATCGACAGCCATCTTGACGTCGACACGGTAGTGCCGGGCCGATTCAGCGTGCGCGAGGACGGGTTCAGCACCGGCTCCATCTCGTGGCGCGTCACCGGTGGAAGCGGGCGCTTCGAAGGCGCCACCGGCATCGTGACAGGCAACTTCGTTGGACATCCCGACGGCACGTTTACGGATCATCAGTTGTTCAAGCTCGTGCTGCCAGCCTGAGTAAATTCGTTGCGATAGACCCTATGACACCGACATTCCGCATCGCACTCATCGCCGGCGACGGCATCGGCAAGGAAGTGATGCCCGAAGGCCTGCGCGTCATCCAGGCCGCGGCGGCGCGCTTCGGCTTCGAGCTCGAATGCCGCACCATCGACTGGGCGAGCTGCGACTACTACGCCGAGCACGGCCAGATGATGCCGGACGACTGGAAGGCCCAGCTGCAGGGCGTCGACGCCCTGTACTTCGGCGCCGTCGGCTGGCCCGCCACCGTGCCGGACCATGTCTCGCTGTGGGGCTCGCTGCTGAAGTTCAGACGCGAGTTCGACCAGTACGTCAACCTGCGCCCGGTGCGCCTGTTCGAGGGCGTGCCCTGCCCGCTGGCGGGCCGCAAGCCCGGCGACATCGACTACCTGGTGGTGCGCGAGAACACCGAGGGCGAGTACACCTCGCTGGGCGGCGTGATGTACGAAGGCACCGAGCGCGAGATCGTGATCCAGGAGTCGGTCTTCTCGCGCCACGGCGCCGATCGCGTGCTGAAGTACGCCTACGAGCTCGCCCAGGCGCGCAAGCGCAAGCACCTGACCGTGGCCACCAAGAGCAACGGCATCGCGATCAGCATGCCCTGGTGGGACGGCCGCGCCGACGCCGTCGGCCGAGACTATCCCGAGGTGCAGGTCGACAAGCAGCACATCGACATCCTGTCGGCGCGCTTCGTGCTGCAGCCCACGCGCTTCGACGTGGTGGTGGCGAGCAACCTGTTCGGCGACATCCTCTCCGACCTCGGGCCCGCGACCACCGGCACCATCGGGCTCGCGCCCTCGGCCAACCTCAACCCGGACCGCAAGTTCCCCTCGCTGTTCGAGCCCGTGCACGGCTCGGCGCCCGACATCTACGGCCAGAACATCGCCAACCCGATCGCCATGATCTGGTCGGGGGCGCTGATGCTGGACTTCCTCACGCAGGGCCAGGGCGCGGGCCGCGCCGCGCACGACGCGATCCTCGGCGCGATCGAGGCGGTGCTGCGCGAAGGGCCGCGCACGCGCGACCTCGGCGGCACGGCCTCGACCACCGAGATCGGCATCGCGATCGCCGAGCGCGTGGCCGCGGCCTGAACCTCATCACGATCCCCAACCATGACACTGACCCTTGAACGCCAGGACCTGATGCCCGGCCTGCAGCTCATCGGCGCCGACTGGCGCGAGGCCGGCGACGCGCGCCGCCTCGACGTCACCGACCCCGCCACCGACGCCGTCTTCGCCAGCGTGCCCGACGGCACGGCCGCCGACGCGCGCGCCGCGGTCGATGCCGCGCACGCCGCCTTCCCGGCCTGGCGCGCCGTGCCGGCCAAGCAGCGCGCGGCGATCCTCAAGCGCTGGAATGACCTCATGCTGGCGCACCAGGAAGACCTGGGCCGCCTGGTCTCGCGCGAGCAGGGCAAGCCCCTGGCCGAGGGACGCGGCGAGATCGCCTATGCGGCGAGCTACGTCGAGTGGTTCGCCGAGGAGGCCACGCGGGCCAACGGCGACGTGATTCCCGCGCCGGTGACGGGCCGCCGCATGCTCGCCCTGAAGGAGCCCGTGGGCGTGGTCGCCGCGATCACGCCGTGGAACTTCCCCGCCGCCATGATCGCGCGCAAGATCGCACCGGCGCTCGCTGCCGGTTGCACCGTGGTGTGCAAGCCGGCCGAGGACACGCCGCTCACCTCGCTGGCGCTCGTCAAGCTGGCCCAGGAGGCCGGCGTGCCGGCGGGCGTGCTGAACATCGTCACCGCCTCGCGCCAACGCACGCCGGAGGTGGTGGACGTGTGGCTGGCCGATGCGCGGGTGCGCAAGATCAGCTTCACCGGCTCCACGCCGGTGGGCAAGCACCTCGCGCGCGCCTCGGCCGACACGCTGAAGAAGCTGTCGCTCGAGCTCGGCGGCAACGCGCCCTTCATCGTCTTCGACGACGCCGACCTCGACGCCGCGGTGGAAGGCCTGATGGCGGCCAAGTTCCGCAATGGCGGGCAGACCTGCGTGTGCCCGAACCGCGTGTTCGTCCAGGCCAAGGTGCATGACGCCTTCGTCGACAAGCTGGCCACGCGCGTCGGTGCGCTCCAGGTGGGCCCGGCGAGCGACCCCGGCTCGCAGATCGGCCCGATGATCAACGCGCGTGCCGTCGAGAAGATCGAGCGCCATGTGCAGGATGCGCTCGCCAGGGGCGCGCGCGTCGTCGTCGGCGGCCAGCGGCTGCGCTCGGCGCGCTGCGACGGTCCCAACTACTACGCCCCCACCGTGCTGGTGAATGCAGACGCTTCGATGGATTGCAGCTGCGAGGAGACCTTCGGGCCGGTGGTGCCGGTCACCCGCTTCGACAGCGAAGCCGAGGTGATCGCGGCGGCCAACGACACGCCCTTCGGCCTCGCGGCCTACTTCTACTCGAGCGATGTGCGCCGGATCTGGCGGGTGACGGAGGCGCTGGAGTCAGGCATCGTCGGCGTCAACGAAGGCGCGCTGGCGGCCGAGGCCGCGCCCTTCGGCGGCGTGAAGGAGTCCGGCTACGGCCGTGAGGGCTCGGTGCACGGGCTCGACGACTACCAGCACATCAAGTAC
>DATFGV010000640.1:0-2101 GCA_035249115.1 Vineibacter sp. | reverse complement strand
AAATCCCCTCAACGGCAACTCGAGACGCTGCAGCCAGTTGTCGGCGGCGTAACGGCTCACGCCGTCGATCAGGTGGAGGCTGTAGGCGTGACGGGCACGGGCTGAGGTGTTGGCGCCGCTGGCGTGCGGCAGCAGGCCGTGCAGCACCACGACGCTGCCGCGCGGTACCTCAAGCGGCACCGGCGCCGTCGTCGGCCATGGCGTCGTGTCGACCGCTTCCATGGCCAAGGCTTCGTCGCGATAGCGGAAGCGCCGCCGCAGTGGACCGCGTTGCCCGCCGGGGATGGCCCACAGGCAGCCATTGTTGATATCGGCGTCGTCCAACGCCAGCCAGAAACCGACGACGCTGATGGGCTCGGTGTAGAGGAACGTCGCGTCCTGGTGCCAGTCGACCTCGCCGCCGATGTGCGGCTGCTTGAAGATGTACATCGATTGCAACAGCAGCGGTCGGGTCAAACCCAGTGACTCGGCCAAGCCCGCGAAGCGTGCGCCACGCGAGACCCGGCTGAACTCCGGATCGAGATCGTGCAGGGCATGGCCGATCTTGTTCAGCGCCAATGCGTTGTGCACGGTCAGCGCGCCGGACAGATCGATCGCGTCCTCTTCGAAAAAGAACCGGATGGCGCCACCCGACTCGCGGAAATAGGCGTCGCGGGCATGCGCTTGGTCGGTGGCCGAGAACACCGTGGGCGACGACGTCGGCTCGAAGGTATCGATTAGCTCGGCAGCGCGGGCCTTGAGCGCCTCAACATCGGCGATCGGCGCGAAACCCTCGAGGATCAGAAAACCGTCCCGCGTGTACGCCGCGTGCATCGCCGCGTCGAGCCGACCGTCATCGCGCGCGGCGAACCGCGTGGGTGACCGGGCAGAGTCAGTATTTGTGACCAGCGGCGTCATTCAATCCGCCCGTCCTTACTCGGCATGAACTGACCGGATAGATCGACCCGGCCACGCAATGTCGGCCGGACCGACGTCACACGTTCGCCGATCCGCACGGCGCGCTGGATCGTCGCGATGGCGGCGTCAGCGGCGTCGTCGGTGGCGGCGTGCACCACGGCCACAGGTATGCTCTCGTCGACCCACGCATACCGCGGCCGGACATCCGTCAGGCCGACGGCCGGGTTGACCGCGTCGCTGGCGCGGCGCCGACCGCCCCCCAATTCGACGACCGCCAAGCCGATCGCGCGCACGTCCATACTGAGGATGCGACCGGCCGCTGGTGGCGGGCACGGCCGGATCACCGGCGCGCGCGGCAGAAGTTTGCGGCCGAACTGGACGAAGTCGGGCGGGCCGCCCAGCATCCGCACCATACGGTCAAACGCACTGGCTGCGCTACCGAAGGTCAGGCTGGCGTCTACCTTCTGGAGTGCATCCGCGCGCGAGGTCGCCAGCTGGCCGAGCACCAGTATCTCGGCAGCCAACGCCATGACGAGGTCTCTCAAGCGATGATCTGCCGCCGCAAAGCCCTTCAGAAAGTCGATGGCCTCGATGACCTCCAGAGCGTTGCCGACCGTGGTGCCGAGCACCTGGTCCATGTCGGTGATCAGCGCCGTGGTTGGCAGGCCGGCGCCGCCAGCCACGGCGACGATGCTCTCGGCGAGTGCGCGCGCTGTGGCATCGCTGTCGGCGAACGCGCCCGAGCCGACCTTGACGTCCATCACCAGGGCGCTCAGCCCCTCCGCCAGCTTCTTGGACAGGATGGAGGCGGTGATCAGTGGAATCGACTCCACCGTCGCGGTGACGTCGCGGATGGCGTAGAGCCGCCGGTCGGCCGGCGCCAGGTCATCGGTCTGGCCGACGATGGCGCAGCCGACCTCGCGCACGACGCGGCGAAACGTGTCGAGGTCGGGGTCGGTGCGGTAGCCGGGGATTGCCGCCATCTTGTCCAGGGTGCCGCCGGTATGGCCCAGGCCGCGGCCGGAGATCATCGGCACGAAGCCGCCGCAGGCGGCAATGATCGGCGCCAGGATCAGGCTGACTTTGTCGCCGACGCCGCCGGTCGAATGTTTGTCCAGCACCGGTCCCGGCAGTCCGTCCCAACGCAGGGTCGTGCCCGAGCGTGTCATCGCCTCGGTCAGCGCCACGCACTCCTCGCGCGCCA
>DATFGV010000639.1:0-12095 GCA_035249115.1 Vineibacter sp. | reverse complement strand
AATGGGGCGGATCGGGTCGTGGCGACGGCGTTTGCCAACCTGGCGCGCCGTGGCATCCTGCGGGGCAGCCGTCGGGCACCCCTCGGGAGCCCCAAAGAAGCGGCGCCACGTTTCAGGGAGGGACGTCATGCGCTGGATTGCGCGGTTGGGTTTGTGTCTCGGCATCGCGCTGGCGGCGGCGCCAGCCCTGGTGTCTGCCCAGGACTATCCTAACCGTCCGGTGCGGATCGTCGTGCCGTTCGGCCCCGGCGGGCCGGCCGACGTCTACGCCCGCGTGCTCGGCCAGCACCTGTCGGACGCGCTCAAGCAGCCCTTCGTGATCGACAACAAGCCGGGCGCCGGCGCCGTCGTCGGCACCGACATCGTCGCCAAGGCGCCGGCCGACGGCTACACGCTGCTGATGATGTCGAACACCCACACGACCAACGAGACGTTGATCAGCAACAAGCCCTACGCGCTGTTGAAGGACCTCGTGCCGGTGGTGCCAGTCAACGCGTCCGACCTGGTGCTGGTGGTGCATCCGTCGGTGCAGGCCAAGACGCTGGCCGAGTTCATCGCGCTCGCCAAGGCCAACCCGGCCAAGCTGAGCTACGCCTCCTCCGGTCCGGGCACGCCCTATCACATGGCCGGCGAGCTGTTCAAAACGATGAGCGGCACCGACATCCTGCACGTGCCGCATCGTGGCAGCGGCGAAGCGCGCAACTCGGTGATCGGCGGCCACCTGCAGATGATGATCGACGCCGTCACGGCGATGGCCGGCAACATCTCGGCCGGGCAGGTGCGGGCGCTGGCGACCACCGGCCTGAAACGCACCGTGATCCTGCCCGACGTGCCGACCGCCAGCGAGGCCGGCGTGCCCGGCTACGAAGCCACGATCTGGCTGGGCATCATGGCGCCGGCCGGCACGCCGCAGCCGATCATCGACAAGCTCAACGCCGAGATCGCGAAGATCATCGCCCGGCCCGATATCCGCGAGGCCTGGGCCAAGCAGGGCGCCGAGCCGATGACCATGACGCCGGCCGCGTTCGGCACCTTCCTGCGCGGCGACATCGAGAAATGGGCCAAGGTGATCGCCGTGTCCGGCGCCAAGGCGCAGTGAGGCCAGTTTGACCGAGTCGATCACTGTGCGCATCAACGGCGCCGACCGAAGCATCGACGCCGCGCCGTCGACGCCGCTGCTGACGGTGCTGCGCGACACCCTCGGACTCGCCGGCACGCGCTTCGGTTGCGGCTCGGGCGACTGCGGCACCTGCATGGTGCTGCTCGACGGCAGGCCGGTGACGGCCTGCGACCTGCCGCTGGATGCGGTCGCCGGCAAGTCGGTGATCACCATCGAGGGCCTCGGCACACAAGAACGGCCGCATCCCCTGCAAACGGCTTTCATCGCCGAGCAGGCGCTGCAATGCGGCTACTGCGTGTCCGGCATCATCGTCAGCGCCGCCGCCCTGCTGGCCGCCAACCCGACGCCGACCGCTGCCGAGGTGCGCCAGGCGCTCGACCGCAATCTCTGCCGCTGCGGCGCCCACAACCGCATGGTCCGCGCCGTGTTGCGCGCAGCCAAAGGGGCAGCAGCATGAGCGGCGCTACAGAAAGCCCGCCCCTCTCCGCCAGCCTGCGCACCACGCCGCGGCTCGACCGCTGGCTGCGGCTCGCGGCTGACGGCACGGTGCATCTGTCGCCGGGCAAGGTCGAGATCGGCCAGGGCATCCTCACGGCACTGGCACAGATCGCGGCCGATGAGCTCGACGTCGACCTCGCCCGCCTCCGCCTGCGCGCCGCGACCACGGCGGCCAGCCCCAACGAGGGCGTGACGTCCGGCAGCCTGTCGATCCAGGACAGCGGCCGGGCGGTGCGCCAGGTCTGCGCCGAGGCGCGGGCCCTGTTCCTCGCCGCCGCGGCGCAGCGGCTGGGGCTCGCGGCCGAGGCGCTGTCGGTCGAGGACGGCACCATCGCCGGGCCGGGCAACGCCCGCACCAGTTACTGGGAGCTGGCCGAGTCGGTGTCGCTGGCGGTCGATGTCGCCGGCGCCGTCCGCCCCAAGCCGGTGGCGGCGCGGCGCCTGGCCGGCTCCAGCGCTGCCCGGCTCGATATTCCCGACAAGGTGTTCGGCGCGCCGCGCTTCGTGCACGACCTGTCGCTGCCCGGCCTGCTGCACGGCCGCGTGCTCAATCCGCCGCGGCCGGTCGCGACCTTGACCAGCCTCGACGAGACGCAGGCGCGGGCGGTGCCGGGCTGCGTCGCCGTCGTGCGCGACGGCAACTTCGCCGGTGTCGTCGCCGAGTCGCCGACCGCCGCCGACCAAGCGTTGCAGCGCCTGAGCGCCGGTGCCACATGGTCGGGTGGCGAGCCGCTGCCGGACGAGACCGACCTGCGATCGTGGCTGAAGGCGCAGCCGGTCGAGACCGAGCGGGTCGAGTCGCGCCAGCCGGCGAACCCGCGGCCGGTCGCCCGCACCCTGCGTCGGGCCTATACACGCCCGTTCCTGGCGCATGCCGCGATCGCGCCATCCTGCGCCGTGGCGCAGTGGAGTGACGACGCGCTGCGGGTCTGGACCCACAGCCAGGGCGTCTACAATTTGCAGACCGAGCTGAAGCTGGTGTTCGCCGACGCCGGCCGCGACATCGTGGTCGAGCATTTGGAGGGCGCCGGCTGCTACGGCCACAACGGCGCCGACGACGTGGCGCTGGAGGCGGCGCTGCTGGCCCGCGCCGTGCCCGGCCGGCCGGTGCGCCTGCAATGGTCGCGCGCCGACGAGATGACCCGCAGCCCGGTGGGCGCGGCGATGGCGGTCGAGATCGCGGCCGACCTCGACGCGCAGGGCGACATCGTCGCCTGGCGGCAGGACATCTGGAGCAACGGCCACGTGTCGCGGCCGGGCCGCGCCGGCGTGCCGACCTTGCTGGCCTCGTCACAACTGGCGCGGCCGTTCGCGCGCTACATCTCGGTCAACCCGCCGATCGCCACCGGCGGCGGCGCGCAGCGCAACGCGGTGCCGATCTACGATTTCCCGGGGCGCGAGATCATGAGCCACCGGCTGTTGACGATGCCGCTGCGTGTTTCGTCGCTGCGCACCCTGGGCGGTTTCGCCAATGTCTTCGCCATCGAGTCGTTCCTCGACGAGGTGGCGGCCGCGCGCGCCGAGGATCCGCTGGCATCGCGCCTGCGCTATCTGAAGGACGCGCGGATGCGCGCCGTGCTCGAAGCGGCGGCGGCGCGCGCCGGCTGGGCGACGCGGCGCAAGGCCGACGGCGTCGGCCACGGCCTGGGTTGCGGCCAGTACAAGAACGCCGGTGCCTATTGCGCCGTGGTCGCCGAGGTCGAGGCGACGGACGAGGTGCGGGTGCGACGCCTGGTCTGCGCCGTCGACGCCGGCGAAGTGATCAACCCCGACGGGCTCGTCAACCAGATCGAGGGCGGCGCCGTGCAGGCCACCAGCTGGACCCTGAAGGAGGCGGTGCGCTTCGACCGCACGCAAGTGACCAGCGATTCCTGGGCGGCCTACCCGATCCTGCGCTTTTCCGAGGTGCCCGAGGTCGAGGTCGAGATCGTGGCTCACCCTGATCTACCACCGGTCGGCGCCGGCGAGGCGGCGCATGGTCCGGTGGCGGCGGCGATCGCCAACGCCGTGCATGACGCGCTGGGGGTGCGCGTCCGCGACCTGCCGATCACCCGCGACCGCCTGCTCGCCGCCATGGAGCTGGCGCGGGCGTAAGCGTCATGCGGCTGCCGAGGTCGCATCGGTCGGCGTGTCACGAACAAGAAACAACGGCTGTGGCGCCGGGATCAGCCTGCTGGGGGCGCGTCACTCCAGTGACGCGTCAACTGGAGTCGCGAGCCCGACCGGTCTGTGGTGCGACACCTATGCCTCTTTCCACCGGTCGGCTGGCAATCGCGATATCAGCCGTTCGCTACCCTGGTCGATGGCCACCTGTCTCTCCTCTTCAGAGATAGGGACAAGCCACAGCACGTTGGCTGGATCGCCCAGAACCTTTTCGAGGGCAACTCTTGGGGCGCCGGAATGCTCGTGCTGGAGCAGAGCGATCGTGTGATGCGGATTCTGCCACGCGTCGCACGGCAGCGTATGTCCCGGACCGAGCCACGTGTAGTTGTTCCAGGGCAGGTTGGATTGGGCGCTAATGTAAATGCCGAACCTGCGAACGGATTCATCCGACCAGTTGCCGGGAAGGACCACTCCCAGCTCGATCCGGCAAAACTGCTCGGGTGCATCTGTTGCCAGCTCAACGTTCGGCTGGGGCCGCAATGCGACGCCGACCGTGACGAGGACTGCGCGATCTTTCCACGCAAACCGCACCATCGCCTTCGGCGGCCAATGGCCGCCGTCGATCGCATAGTATTTGGTATGGCGGCCGAACATTTTTTCGAGCTGAGAGATCTGCGACGACTGGACCGGAGGCCACAACTTTTCGTCATCCCATCTCTGCCAATAGGCCTGTGCCTGATTGAAACGTTCGAACAGGGCATTATTGCTGACAAGCTCCCATGCGACCGGCCCCTCGCCAATGCAGTCGCGGGCGTAACCGTGGAAGCCATTGATGCCGCTCCAGGTGGGAATGATGGCGAGGACCTGGTTGCCTTCGTAGAGCGCGGCACCGTTACCTTCCGGCAACCAAACGACTCGCAGGTCTTCAGCCGCAGGTGCAGGCCGACCTGTGGTATCACGACAGTGGCGTGCGGGATTCCTCGAAGGAGACCCGGTCTGCATGCGTCCAACGTCTAGGCTCTCTGGCGCCCTGGTATGGTTGCAGATCCAGACCGACTTCGTCTCGAATTGTGTGTCAGGTGCGGCGAATAGATAGAAGTAGCAAACGTCGCCATCGGACTCGACAACCGCCTGAATGTTGCCGTTAGGATTGACCTCTTCGAGCAACGTCACAGCCATCAGTTAATGCCTCCTTTCAGCCGCGCTTCGTGGCGAGCCGAAGTAAAGCGTACCACTACCTTCCGGAGAAAGTTTGCGAAGCCCATCGGCGCTCCGAATGGCGATCCCCGATCACCGGCGTCAGATCAGGAACGCCATGTTGAACTGTGGCGCGCTGGCGGCGACCAGCTCGACGATCTTCTGCGACATGCGCAGCTCGCCGTCGATGCGGCGCAGGCGGTGCGTGGCGCGGCCGGGCCAGACGCGCAGGCTGCTGCCGGCCTGCACGGCGAGTTCATAGAGCACGAAGTTCGACGCCACCGTGTAGCTGCCGGCCGCGTCGTCGGCCGCCAGCACCTCGATGTTGCCGATGATGCGCCGCATCGGCGAGGGCGGCGTCTGGGCATGCCGCAGGCCGCTCATCAGCTGGCGGATGCGGGTCGCCAGCCGGGCGCGGTTGTCGTTGATGTAGCTGAGCCGGTCGGCCGGATCGTAGTCGGCGGCGCCCTTGGGCACCCAGTAGTGCATGTCGTCGGTGACCAGCGCCTCCCACGCGGCGTAGCGCGACTCGTCGGCCAGCCGCGCCTCGAGATAGAGGAACGCCTCGATCTCCCGCCGCAAGGCCTCGGCGACTTGCGGCGGTTGCGCCTCGCTCACGCCCGGCGCTCCATGACGTGCCGGTAGTGCTGCCAGAAGGCGCGGTTGGTGACCTCGTCGCTGATATGGCCGGTCCGCTTGCCGTCCGGTTCGCGCCGCTCGCGTGACAGGCCGCGGCTCAAATCGATCCAGCCGCGCCGGTCATTGTCACCGGCGGCGCCGTCGGCCGGCGGCCGCAACCCCTGGAAGCCCAGCTGCATGCGCTCGGCGATGATCGCGTCGTCGGGCACGATGAAGCTGGCCGGGCCGAGTGCCGCCTCCGACTGGCGCAACAGCCGGCGGTTCAGCGCCGGCTCGACGCCGTCGAACTGCATCGCCGTGTGGGCGTGCACCACGCTGCCGACGTCGAGCGGATCGACGCGCGCCACGTTGCCTTCGCCTAGGAACAGGTTGGGGAAGATGAAGCCGTGCGGCGGTCCGTCGAACAGCAGCTGGTCGGCGCGCGCCTTGCCGTAGGCGGCGGTCAGCGCCTCGCAATAGGCGCCGACCTTGTCGCGCCCGGCGCCCAGCCAGGCCAGCTCGCGTGCGTAGCTTGGCCGCAGGTCGAGCTCCATATGGCCGCCGCCGTGGTCGATGGCGCGCGAGACGTTGGCGCTTTCGCCGCCGATTACCGTGTCGTGGTAATAGTTGTCGGGCTGGGCGCGGAACAGCGAGGCGTGCACGAAGTCGAGGTGATAGCCGTCGCTGTCGCTCTCCGGCCACATCTTCCAGTTCGACTCGACGCGGTGGTCGATCCAGCCGGCCTTGAGGTCCAGTTTGCCGGTCGGCGACAGGTCGGACAGCCGGTCGAGCAGCTCGCGCCCGCCGGCGCCGAGGTGATCGGCCAGGCTGCCGGCGTCGCCCGACATGTTGGCGAACACGAAGCCACGGTGCAGCCCGACCTGGCCGGCGCGGTCGAGGCCCATGTCGGCGCGATCGCGCTCGAAGCCGGCCTTGTGCGACACGGCGCGCAGCGCGCCGTCGAGGCCGAAGGTCCAGCCGTGATAGATGCACTGGAAGCCGTTGCCGTGGCCCTGCGCCCGCCAGCACAGCTTGTTGCCGCGATGGGCGCAGCGGTTGGCCAGCACCCGCACCTCGCCGTCGCGGCCGCGCACCATGATCACCGGCTCCAGGCCGACCTGCCGGGTCACCCAGTCGCCGGCCTCGGGGATCTCGGAGTCGTGGCCGACGAACACCCAGCCGCGGCGGAAGATGCGTTCCATCTCGTCGGCGAACACCTGCGCGTCGGTGTACAGGCTGCCGTGCACGCGATCGTCGCGCACCAGCGCCGCGTAGCGGATGCTCATGCCCTGTCCTCCTACGCGCCACTACCTCTCCCCGACGGGGAGAGGTCGGCACGCGACGGCGTGCCGGGTGAGGGGGTCGTGCAACAGGCGAGGAGCGCCTGGTGCGACATCAATGCGACGGCGAGGCCCCCTCACCCGCCGCGCTGCGCGCGTCGACCTCTCCCCGCTGGGGAGAGGTCCATGATCGCGCCGCCGCGCCGATTCGCTTGGTATTCTAATTCCTCTTAGATTATCGTCAATCGCGGCTCAGGGAGGCGGGCGATGGACGTCGGCATACAGATGGTGTTCTCCAGCCACGGCTGCGGCGACATGCGCGACAGCCAGGTGGTCGACGAGGAGTTGCGCCTGGCGCGGCTGGCCGACGAGCTGGGTTTCGACGTCGTCTGGTCGGTCGAGCACCACTTCTTCGACTATTCGTTCTGCCCCGACAACACCCAGCTGCTGTCCTACATGACGGCCGTCCTGAAGCGCGCCGAGGTCGGCACCGCCGCCATCATCCTGCCGTGGAACGACCCGCTGCGGGTGGCCGAGAAGGTGGCGCTGCTCGATCACCTGGCCGGCGGCAGGCTGCGGCTGGGCCTTGGCCGCGGCCTGTCGCGCCGCGAGTTCGCCGCCTTCCGCGGCATCGGCATGGACGAGTCGCGCGAGCGCTTCGACGAGGCGTCGGCGATGATCATGGCGGCGCTGCGCAACGGCTTCATCGAGGGCGACGGCAAGTTCTATCCGCAGCCGCGCATCGCGATCAGGCCACGGCCCGAGCGGCCGTTCGACGACCGTCTCTACGCCGTCGCGTCGAGCGACGACTCGATCGAGTCGGCGGCGCGGCTGAAGGCGCGCATGGTGATGTTCGCCGATCGCTCGTGGGAGCATCGACTGCCGTCGGTCGAGAAGCACCGCGCCCGCTACAAGGAGCTGCACGGCGCCGCGCCGCCGCCGCCGATGACCTGCGATTTCTGCCTGGTGGCGCCGAGCGCCGACGAGGCGAAGGAGCTCGCGACCCTGCACATGGGCACCTATCTCGACAGCGTGCTCGAGCACTACGAGGTGACCGGCAGCCACTTCGCCAAGACCAAAGGCTACGCCGCCTACGCCCAGGCGGCCGAGGTGCTGCGGCGCATCGGCGAGAGCGGCTTCCTCAAGGGCTTCATGCAGGCCACCGCCTGGGGCACGCCGGACGGCGTCCTGCGCACGCTCGAGGCGCGCCGCCAGCTGCTTGGCCCGTTCGAGCTGGCGACCTCGTTCCGCTTCGGCGGCATCCCGTACGAGGCGGCCGAACGCTCGCTGCGGCTGTTCGCCAAGGAAGTCCTGCCGGTGCTCAAGGGCTGGGATGCCGCGCACGACCGGCCGCGCGCCGTCGCGTGATGCAACGCATGCTGCGGCCGAGCGAGACTAGCTACCCTGGGAGCGCGGGCGTCTTGCCCGCTCAAGAGCGGGCCGGAGGCCCGCGGTCCCAGGCGCCGATCAACCCCAGACAGGGCGACATGGTATGGCGCGCCGCGTCGTAGCCGTGAAAGCCGACCGGCGGCGGGCCGCTTCCGACGCGCCCGAACCGGTGGCGGAACGCAAGTCGGAGGCGACGCGGCGGCGAATCCTCGAGGCGGCGGCCCGCGTCTTCACCCGCAACGGCTACGCCGACACGCGACTGAGTGACATCGCCGCCGAAGCCGGCACCTTCGCCGGCAGCATCTACTACTACTTCGACTCGCGCGAGGCGCTGGTCGAGGCGGTGCTGACGATCGGCGTCAACAGCGTGGCCGACGCGGTCCGCTCGGCGGTCGAGGCCCTGCCGCCGGGCGTCGACCACCGCGCCCGCATCACCGCCGCGATCACCGCCCACCTGTCGAGCAGCCTGATGCTCGACATCTTCGCCAGTGCCAACCAGCGGCTGTTCGCGCAGATGCCGGGCGACATCCGCCAGCGCCAGATCCGCCTGCACCGCGCCTATGGCGGCTTCTGGCGCCAATTGCTGGAGGAGGCGCGGCGCGCCGGCGCGATCCGCCGCGACATCGACCTCGCGGTGCTGCGCCTGCAGATCCTCGGCGCGATGAACTGGTCGGTCGAGTGGTACCGGCCCGGCAAACGCTCCGTCGACGAGATCGCCGCCCAGCTCGCCACCACGATCTTCGACGGTGTCGCTGTCTGACGATGCTGCCAACCAACACCACATCCTCCCCACGCGTCAGCGTGGGGAGGTGCCCCGAAGGGGCGGAGGGGAGCCGACGTGGTGCATCAATGAGAGCCACCCCGTTGGCTCCCCCTCCGGCCTTCGGCCACCTCCCCCGCTTCGCGGGGGAGAATAGTCGTTAAGTAGTATCCGACCGCCCGGCAGCCTCACCGCGCCGGCGGGGCGCCGACGCCGGCGAAGACGAAGGCGGCCCAGTAGAAGGGATGCGCCCAGTGCAGCGGATCGCCGCCGCTGCCGGCGCCATCGATCATCGCCACTTGCGCTGTGCGCAGCGCCGTCGCCGGCGGCGTGCCGCGGCCGACGTCGGTCAAGGTGTTGACCATCATCAAGGTGGTGGACTCGTCGGCGACGTTCCAGTGCGAGGCCAGCACACCGCGCGTGCCGGCGGTGAAGAAGGCGCGCGCCAGGCCGGAGAACGCCTCGCCGGCGCTGCGGCCGTCGGGACCCGCCGTGTTGCAGGCCGACAGCACCACGAGGTCGGCGTCGAGCCGCAGCGCGGCGACGTCGGCCGCCGTCAGCAGCGCTTCGCCGCCGGTGCCGGCGCCGGTCAGGATCACCGGCTGGCGCAGGCAGCGCAGTTCGGTCGGCAGCAGCGCATGCGTTGCGAAATGCACGATGCGGGCCCGCTCGACGCCGCCGCGCAGCACGGTCGAGCGGCTGAACGCGCCGCCGGTGCGCGCCCCGGCCCGGCCGGCGCCCAGCTTGTCGGCGGTGAAGGTGACTTCCGTTTCGGCCAGCGCCAGCCGTGGCAACGCCGCGAGTTCACGTACGTCGGCGGCACAGCCGGCGCCGGTCGGCGCCGTACCGTCGCGCGCCTGCTGCAGCGCCAGGGTCGCGGCGCCGGGCGCGATCGGCGTGAAGCCGCCATAGCCGAGGTAGCGGTCAGGCGCCCGCGAGCGGGCCGCGATGCGACGCAGCAGCACGAAGGACTGCGCCGCCGGCACGTAGGACAGCGTCGCCGACTTGGCCAGCCACGCCACCCGCTTGTAGTCCGTGGCGCTGGCGATCGGCGGCGGCGGCTGGGTGACCAGCAGCCCCAATGGCAGCGATTGCAGCGCGCCATCGCTCGCCACGAACAGCTCGCGCACGCCGGCCAGCCGCGACGCGACCGGCCCGAGCAGGCGGTTGTAGAGGTCGTGCGCCGCCGCGACGTCGAACGCCGGTAGCGCGCCCGAGGCGTCGGGCGCGAAGGCGCGCCGCAGGGCCTGCACGGTCTGCGCCGCCTGCGCCGTCGACAGATCGATGCGATAGGCGGTCCACTGGCCGCCCGACGCCAGCATGCCGTAGCCGCCCTTCTCGCCCAGCACGATCTGCAGGAACGCCTCGCCCGGCCCCAGCGCCGCCAGCACGTCGCCCGCCGACGGCTGGCCATAGACCAGCTGGAAGTAGTTCGGCAGGTTGCGCCGGACTTCCTCCGCCGCCGCGTTGCGCGCCGACGTCGCTTCGGCGATCTGCCGGTCGATGTCCTGCACCGACGCGGCGTCGGCGGCGCTGTTGGTGGCGATGTCGCGGCGCTGGAACAGGCCCGCCAGGACCTCCTCGCGCTCCTGCAGCGCCTTGACGCTGCGGTTGGCGTTGCCCAGCCGCACCGCCGCCTGCGCCAGGTAGGCCGCGGTCAGGTTCGAGCCGATCAGCTGCGCCGCATCCGCCATCTCGGCGGCCGGCGGGCCCGACAGGTTCCGCGCGCCACCCGCCAGGGCGTCGAAATACGGAAACACAGTTTCGGACGGCAGGCTGTTGCGCCGGGCGCGCAGGATTTGCGCGCCGCGGCGGAACTCGGCCAGCGCCGCCGAGCTGTTGCCGCGCTGCAGCCGTACGGCGCCCGACTCGAAGTAGGTCTTGCCGGCCGGATGCGACTGCGGCAGCGACTCAGACAGGCCGCGCGCCGAGCCGCCCAGGGCGCCACTGGCGCGATCCAGCTCGCGGCCGGCGGCGGCGCCCAGGCCCGCGACGCGCACCACGCGCCAACGCACGCCGCCGGGGTCCTGCCCCACCGCCTGCAGGATGGCCACGCCCTTGTTGGCAAGCTCCTGCGCCTGCGCCGGCTGGTTGTCGCCCAGCGCCAGCAGCGCGCGCGTGCGATAGATCTCGGCGACGCCCTGCGCCGCCCATTCAGCCATGCCGGTCACCGGTTGCGCGAAGCCGATCGGGGCGGCGTCGTCGCGCCACGGATCGACGAAGCTCTGGCCGCGCACGCCATAGGCGCGCACCGGCGCCGACGGTGGTTTGGCCTGGGTAGAGCGTTGCACCAGCGCCTGCAGCTCGGGCGCGGCGGCGTAGTACAACGCCTCGGCCTGGTCGAGCCCGGCCCGTGCCTCGGCGCGGCGGCCCTGGTTGGCCAGGTGCTGCGCCATGTATTGCCGCAGGCGGGCGCGAGTCAGCGGATCGCGCACGCCGGCGGCCAGCGCCTCGGCGCGGCGGAACAGGCCGCTCGCCTCATCGAAGCGGCCCTGGTTGCTGACATTCATCGCGACGTGCGCCAGCGGATCGGCCTGGTCGGGGTTGTTCGGCCCGAACAGGCGCTGCTGAATCGCCAGCGCCTCGCGATACGCCTTCTCGGCCTCGGCGTACTCCTCCTCGATGTTGTGGCGGGCGCCGATGCGCATCAGCGCGAGGTAGCGATCGGCGTCGCCGGCGCCGTACACGGCGGCATGGCGGCCGCCCAGCGCCGCACCCAAGGTGCTGGTGCGCCCGGCGCCGGCACCACCGCCGGACAGCGCCGCGATGGTCGCTTCAATGGCCGGCGCCGCCGTCGACAAGCCTTCGCCCAGGAAAGTGGCGCCGCCGCGCGATGTTGCCACAGCGAGGTAGGGTACGCCGCCGGAGCGGCGCGTGCATCCGAGCACCGCCGCCGGCTGGCCGGCCACGGTGGTGGCCACGGCGCGCTCGCAAACGGCGCGGCTGTCGAGCCGCTGCCGCCATGTTCCGGTGCTGACCAGCGCGGTGAGCGCCGCGGCGTCGGCAGCACCGTCGACTTGATGAACGCGCGCCACCGGATCGGCGGCGACACCGCAACGGACGTCGACCGCCTGCCGCGCGCCGAGGCCGGACTCCGGCGTCGCCGGCGCGTAGCTGCAGGACTCGCCGG
>DATFGV010000638.1:0-14225 GCA_035249115.1 Vineibacter sp. | reverse complement strand
CGCGCGGCGCAAGATGTGCGTCGGCGTGTTCGGACCCAGCCAGGCCGGCAAGTCCTACCTCGTCTCCATCCTGGCCAGCCGCGAGGGCCGGCCGCTGACGGCGCGGTTCGACGGCAAGGGCTACGACTTCCTGCGCGAGATCAACCCGCCGGGCGGCCGCGAATCGACCGGCCTCGTCACCCGCCTCAGCACCGAGGCCAGCCAGGGACCGGCCGGCTACCCGGTCGAGCTGCGGCTGCTGACCCAGACCGACCTGGTGAAGATCCTCGCCAACTCGTTCTTCCTCGACTTCGACCACCAGAAGGCCGCCTTCGAGCGGCCGACCACCGACAAGATCCGCCAGCGCCTGGTCGAGCTGCGGCCGCTGGCCAAGGACAAGCCGGTCGACGGCCTCGACGAGGACGACGTGCTCGACCTGATCGAGTACTTCGACGGCTACTTCAAGGGCATGACCCAGGACTTCCATGTCGATTTCTGGCGCGAGTCGCTGACCTTGGCACCGCGACTCGCCGGCCCCGACCGGGCCCGGCTGTGGTCGCTGCTGTGGTACGACTTTGAGCCCTACACCAAGCTGTTCAACGAGCTGTTCGCCGGCCTCAAGAAGCTCGGCTTCGCCGAGGAGGCGCATTGCCGCATCGACGCGCTGGTGCCACGCGAGAACAGCATCATCGACGTGCTGATCCTCGACCGACTGGGCACCGACGCCGGCGACGTGCTGAAGGTGCGGCCCAAGACGACCGGCGCGCAGGACAGCGAACTGCCGCGCTCGCTGGTTTGCGCGCTGACCGCCGAACTGCGCATCGCCATCGAGGACAAGCCCTGGCCGTTCTTCGACCACACCGACTTGCTGGACTTCCCCGGCGCCCGCTCGCGGCTGAAGCTGGAGAAGCTGGAGGACGCCGGCAAAGGCAGCGACGGCAAGCAGACGGCCAATCCGCTGCGCGAACTGCTGCTGCGCGGCAAGGTCGCCTACCTGTTCCAGCGCTTCTCGGCCGAGCGCGAGATCTCGGCCATCCTGCTGTGCATCCCCGACGGCGTGCAGGAAGTGCGTGACCTGTCGCCGATGATGGAGGGCTGGGTCGGCGCCACGTTCGGCGACACGCCGCAGGCGCGCGCCCGCCAGAAGAACGGCCTGTTCCTGGTGCTCACCAAGATGGACCGCGAGTTCGAGCAGAAGGCCGGCGAAACCGAGCTCAGCGGCCGCTGGGGCGCGCGGCTCAACAATTCGCTGCTCAACAACTTCCGCGGCGACTGGCCGCGCAACTGGGACAATCGGCCGTTCCGCAACACCTTCTGGCTGCGCAACCCGACGGTCAAGGACGAGCGCCTGATGCTCTACGCCGATGGCCGCGAGGTCGGCATCGCCGACACCTTCAAGGAGCGCTCCGACGCTTTGCGCGCCGCCTTCGTCGGCAACGACATCGTGCGGCAGCATTTCGCCGACCCCGCCAAGGCGTGGGACGAGGCGTTCCGCGCCAACGACGGCGGCCTGAGCTACATCGTCGCCAACCTGACACCGGTGTGCGATCCGGCGATCAAGCGCGCCCAGGTGCGCGGCCAGATCGAGGAGCAGATCCGCCGCCTGTCCGACCGCCTGGCCGGCTTCCACAGCGGCACCGACTCCGACGCGCGGCAAAAGAAACAGGTCCTGGTGCAGCAGGTGCTGCGCGGGCTGGGGCCCTGCATCAAGGCGCAGCGCTTCGGCGAGCTGGTCGGCGCGCTGCAGGTCGATGAGGAGGATCTGCGCGGCATCTACTTCCGCGTCGCCACCATGAAGACCGAGGCCAACGGCAAGGACGGCAAGCCGGCCCGCCGCGCCGGCGAGGCGGTCGGCGCCGGTGTCGACCTCGGCGACATTTTCGGCGAGGTGTTCGGCGAGGACGCTTCGATCCCGGTCGCCGGTGCCAGCTCGGCGCTACACGACCGCGCCCATCGCTTCGCCAGCGAGGCGGTGGCGCACTGGATGGAACGGTTGCGGCGCACCAGCGGCGACGAGCGCGCGGTGTCGCATTTCATCGTCGACCGCCAGCAGTTCGGCTGGCTGGTCGACGAGCTGGCGGTCGGCGCCAACCGGCTGCGCATCGCCGACGGGCTGGCCAAGGACGTGCGCGCCGTCGAGAACAACGCCAACGCCAAGTGGGAGGACATCGCCGAGCGTCAGGTGCGGGCCGCTGCCAACGCCATCAACCACTATGTCGACTGGCTTGGCTTTGAACGCGTGGCGCGCGACCATCGACCCGGCCTGCCGCCGCAGGCCCCGACAAGGCGGGTGTTCGACGATCCGCCCTCCTTCCCCGAGAGCGGGCCGCCGCCCTTGGGCGAGGAGCCGCTGGCGATCTACAACACCTTCTGCGCCGACTGGATGCGCTCGCTGTTGCAGCTGGCGATGGACAATGTCGGCTTCGAGGGCGGCCGCGACATCACGCCGGAGCAGAACGACAAGCTGGGCACCATCCTGCGCCGAGCCGAGCAGGCCAAGGTCGCGGCCTGAGCGCCGCTAACTCCGTTTTCCCGCCGTCTTCCCCGTCGTCCCGACCAAGGCCCGCAGGGCTGCGTGGAGGGACCTTTTCTCCGCAACCTCGATCCTTTTGTAGGGGCAAGGTCCCTCGACTGCGCCGCGCGGCGCGCGGCTGCGCTCGGGACGACGGACAGCTTCTGCGCCACCATCACCATCGCTCACGATTGCCGCCGGGCGCGTCGCGGGCCAAAATGACGCCGCAATCGCGACTTTAGAGTGGATCATGCGCGCCGAAGTCCTGCCGAAACCGGAGCTGCCCGGGCATGCCGTGCTGCGCGTCCACGAATTGAGTGCGGCGCCCGACGGCCTGACGATCTGCATCGAACGCCGGCAGGGGCCCGAGAAGTACCTCTCTGACGGCGGCTGGCAGCGTTCGGAATCCTGGCTGGCGCCCGAGCACATCCAGGGGTTCGGCGGCGGCATCGACTTCCATGTCGGGCCGATCGTCTGCGACATGGTGGCCGGCCTGACCGTGCGGTTGTCGGTGCGCGAGCCGGGTGTCGGCAATATCGGCGCCACGGTCGTCGCCTGGCCGAGCATGCAGACCTCGGGCGCCTACGACCCCAACCGCATGGTGACCGATGAAGCCGCCGGCGGCACCGACCGCGGCTTCGGCACCGGATCGGCGCCGACGACGGTGGCGCGCATGCCACAGCCGGTCGCGCCCGTCGCCCCGCCGCCTGTTGCGGCTGAACCGCCGCCGCTGTTCCAGCCGGCGACCGAACCGCCGCCCCTGTTCCAGCCGGCGTCCGAACCGCCACCGCCGTTCCAGTTCGGCCCGCAAGGTCCGCCGCCACCGTTCGGCAGCCCACCACCCTTCGGCGCCGCGCCGCCCGGCTTCCACCCGGGCCTGGGGGCGCCCGACCCGGCGACGGACCGGATCGGCGGCGCGCCGGTCAAGAAGAGTTCGGCCGGTCTCTGGATCGGCCTCAGCGTCATCGCCGTGTTGCTGCTGTCCGGCGTCGGCGCCGGCGCCTTCTGGTGGTTTGTCGAGTGCGACTGGTGCCGGGTCACCGCGCAGTCCAAGCCGGGCACGGACGATCCGACCAAGGGACCGGCCAAGCCGGAGCGGGTGCTGGCGAGCGAGTACCTGGCGACCAAGCCCAAGCCGCAGGACATGGTCGAGATGTGCCGCAATCTGCGCCAGGACGGGCGGCAGGTCGCGGCATTCCTGGTCTGCCGTGCCGCCGCCGAAGCTGACGATCCGGTCGGCGCGGTCGAGTACGCCAGCTTCTTCGACCCGGTCAATCGGGCGGCGAACTCGCCGGTCGATTCCGACGGCGTGCAGGCGGCGCAGTGGTACGAGAAAGCCGCCAAGGTCGAGTTGCCAGTGGCGATGCGCCGGCTCGGTCAGCTCTACGCCAAGGGCGCCGACAATTTTCCGGCCGACAAGTCGAAGGCCCGCGAATGGCTGACCAAGGCGGCGGACAAGGGGGATGCCGAGGCGAAGAAAGCGCTGACCGAGTTGTAGATGGAGCCGAGCATGTACGCAGTCGCGCGACACGCGATCCGCCTGGCCACCCTGCTGGCCGCGCTCGTCGTTCTGACGACCTCGCTCAGCGCGCAGCAGCCGCCGGCGGGCGCCCGCCTGCCGTTGCTGCTGGAAGGCAAGAAGACGCTGTTCCAGCGCGTGCTCAGCCGGCCCGAGGCACGCCCCTACGACAAGCCGGGCGGCACCGCGGGCGCCGCCCTGTCGCCGATGAGCGCTTTCTACGTCTACGCGCGGCAAACGACGGCCGGCAGCGAGTGGCTCGAGGTCGGCGGCAGCAGTGACGGCAAGATAGCGGGCTGGCTGAAGGCCGAGGACACCGTGCCGTGGCGCCAGACTTTGACCCTGGCGTTCACCAATCCCGCCGGCCGCGAACGGGCGCTGTTCTTCCGCGAGCGCGACAAGCTGCAGGGCGTGCTGGAGGCCAACGACCGGCCGGCCCGGGCCAAGAAACTGCGCGACGAGATCGTCGCCGGCGGCAACCTGCCGCCCGACTTCCCGGTGATCTCGATCGAGCCCTCGACCCACATCGACATCGCCAAGCAGTTCTACCTGCTGCCGATCCTCGAGGCCGGCGAAGCCTATCTCTCGAACAATGTCAAAGTGCGGATGCTGAAGGTCGCGTCGGTCACCCTGCGCAAGGAGGGCGACGATCCGCTGAAGCCGAAGGTGCGGCAGAACCTCTACGACTCGCTGAAGAACTTCAAATTGGGCGTGGTGTTCGTGGTCGACACCACGACCTCGATGCAGCCCTACCTCGACCGGGCGCGCGAAACGGCCAAGCGCTTCTACGACCAGATCGAGCGCGCCGGCCTGAAGGCGAACTACGGCCTGGTGGCCTTCCGCAGCAACACCACGATCACCCCCGGCCTCGAGTACCTGACCAAGGTGTTCGTGCAGCCCAAGGACGCGGTCGACGGCAAGACGTTCTTCGACAAGCTCAAGGAGCTGAAGGCGACGACCGTCTCCAGCCACGCCTTCACCGAGGACTCGATCGCCGGCCTGAAGACGGCGATCGACGAGATCGACTGGTCGGGCTTCGACGGCCGCGTCGTGGTGCTGATCACCGACGCCGGTCCGCTGGCGAGCGACGATCAGAGCTCGTCCACCGGCCTCGACGTCGATCGCATCCGCGAGCTGGCCGAGATCAAGAAGGTCCACATCATGGCGGTGCACTTGCGCACCACCGTCGGCAAGGCGGACCACGCCAAGGCAGAGGCACAGTACACAGCCCTCGCCCAGGGCAAGAACCTGCCGCGCGCGCTCTACTATCCGGTCGAGGCCGGCAGCGTCGCCGAGTTCGGCAAGAACATGGAGGGCATCGCTGACGGCGCGACGCAGCTGATGCGCATGTTCGCCACCGGCCAGATCCAGCAGCAGCAGGAGGGCCAGAAGCCGCCGGCGAACCGCGTGCAACGCGACTTCCAGCTGATCGGCCACGCCATGGCGCTGGCCTATCTCGGCAGCCAGAACCAGACCCAGGCACCGCGCATGTTCGAGGCCTGGGCCACTGATCGCGACATGGACACGCCAACCTCGACGGCGCTGGAGGTGCGCGTGCTGCTCAGCAAGAACCAGCTCAGCGACCTGCAGCAGACGATCAAGCGGGTGATCGAGGCCGGCAAGCGCGGCCAGATGTCGCCGGCCGGCTTCTTCGACGAGTTGCGCAGCGCCGCCGCCGCCATGAGCCGCGATCCGTCGCGCATCGGCCGGCGCGGCTCGGAGAAGCTGGGCGAGCTCGGCCTGATGGGTGAATACCTCGACGACCTGCCCTACCGCAGCAAGCTGATGGGCATCGACCAGGCGACCTGGACGGCGTGGTCGATCGCCGAGCAGCAAGCCCTGCTCAACGAGCTGGAAGCCAAGGCGCGGCTCTACGAGCGCTTCCACAACGACTCGGCGCTGTGGGTCCAGCTCGGCGGGCCGGGCGGCAATCCCGGCGACGCCGTCTATCCGATCCCGATCGACGCCCTGCCGTGAGGCGCGACGCGCCGCCGATGCCGGACGCTCCCCTGCTGACGCTGGGCGGCGTGACCAAGCGGCGCAGCGCCGCCGGCAGCACCTTCGAGCTGCGCATCGAGTCGCTTGAACTGCTTGCCGGCGAACGCATCGCGCTGGTCGGCGAAAGCGGCAGCGGCAAGAGCACCCTGCTCGATCTCGTGGCGCTGGCGTCGCGCCCTGACGCGGCCGGGCAATTCTGCATCGACGACGGCGGCAGCACAGTCGATGTCGCCGACCTGTGGCGCGATGGGGCCTCGGACGCGCTGGCATCGCTACGGGCGCGATACATCGGCTACGTGCCGCAGACCGGCGGCCTGTTCGCCTTTCTGAACGTGTTCGACAACATCGACCTGCCCCGCCGCCTGCTCGGCCTGGCGGACGACGGCACGGTCGGCGACCTCGCGGAGCGGTTGGGCGTCGCCGACCAGCTGCGCAAGAAGCCGTCGGCCCTGTCGGTCGGCCAACGCCAGCGGGTCGCCATCGCCCGCGCGCTGGCGCATGGCCCGTCGCTGGTGCTGGCCGACGAACCCACCGCCTCGGTCGATCCAGCGACAGCCGACATCGTCACCGAGCTGTTGCTGGAACAGGTGGAAGCGCGTGGCGCCGCGCTGCTGCTGGCCTCGCACGACTGGGATCGGGTCGAGCGGCTGGGCCTGCCACGGCTCGCGCCCGAGATCGCGCGCGAGCGGACCGGCGACGGCGTCGTCGTGCGCTCGACCTTCGCGCGTGCGGCATGAACGTCCCAAACGCCATTCAAGACCTCGCCCCGACGGGGAGAGGTCGGCGCGCAGCGCCGGGTGAGGGGGTCGCTGACCAAAGGTGGTCTTCGCGACGAAGCACCGTGCCTTTGGAGATGCCCCCTCACCCGAGCCGCTTCGCGGCTCGACCTCTCCCCGTTGGGGAGAGGTTTCGATGTGGTCAGCCTGCGCCCGGAGGGAGCTCGCAGACGTGACAGGGGGACGCGCCAGCGCTGCAGGGCCGCGCGACCTTGGCCGCATCATCGTGTTGGCACTGGCCGACGCGCGCCACGAGTGGCGCGCCAGCCTGTGCCTGGTGTTGGCGTTGGCCGCCGTGCTGGCGCCGCTGCTGGTGCTGTTCGGGCTGCGCTTCGGCGTCGTGCAGACCCTGACCGATCGCCTGGCCCATGACGTGCGCAATCTCGAGATCGTACCGATTGGCGCCGGCCGCTTCGATCGCGCCTGGTTCGACAAGGTCAAGGCATGGCCGGAGGTGGCGTTCGCGATCCCCCGGACGCGCGCGATCGCCGCCAGCATCGACCTGATCGGCGAGGCCGGCCGACCGGTCAACGTCGAACTGGTGTCGTCCGATGGTGACGATCCGCTTCGGCGCCGGGCCATCGTGCCGGAGGCGCTGGCCACCGCCGCAAAGGAACCCGATCGGCCGGCGCCGGGCGCGCCGCCGCACCTCATTGCGGTCCAGATCAGCGGTTCCGTCGCGCGCAAGATCACGATGCCGCCACCCAACGGCATCCTGGTCGGCATCGTCGGCCGCTCGATCGACGGCAGGCAGGAGAACGTCCGGGTCGGCTTCCGCGTCACCGCGATCATTCCTGAAGACATCTATTCGCGCGACGCGCTCTTTGTGCCGCTGGCCTTCCTGGACGCCACCGAGTCGTTTCGCGACGGCTTCGCCGAACCTTCGCTGGGCGCCGAGGGCCCGCCGCGACCCGACGGCGAGCGGCTGTACGCCGGCTTCCGCCTCTATGGCCGCACCATCTACGACATCCCCAAACTGCGCGACCGGCTGCTGGCGGAGAAGATCGAGGTCGCGACCCGCGCGGCCGAGATCGAGCAGCTGATGTCGCTGGACCGCAATCTCGGGCTGCTGTTCTGGCTGATCGCCGGCATCGGCACGGCGGGCTTCCTGCTGTCGCTGGGCGTCAGCCTGTGGGGCGCGGTCGAGCGCAAGCGCCGCGACCTGGCGCTGATGCGGCTATTGGGATTTCGTCGCCGGGCCACGATCGCCTTCCCGGTGGTGCAGGCCGGCGCGATCGCCGTGCTGGGCGCGGCGCTGGCGCTGCTCGCCTTCACCGCTGTGGCGTCGATCATCAACCGCCACTTCGCCAGCAGCCTCGGGGCCGGCGAGACCGCCTGCCGTCTGCTGCCCCTGCATGTCGGCGTCGCCGTAGTCGCCACCTTGGCCTGCGCCGTCGCCGCTTCGGCCCTGGCCGGGGCGCGCGTGGCCCGCATCGAGCCGTCCGACGGCCTGCGCGAGTTGTGAGGCGTCGACTGCCACTGCCACTCCCCAACGGGGAGAGATAGCGGGCCGGTTTGTGGTCTTGGGTCAATTCCAGTATAGGGGCGCGCGATTCCGCCGGTGGCGGATGCGGCGAGGACGCAATGGGTCATAACAGGCGCGTGTCGGTCATCGGGCTGGGCTATGTCGGGTTGCCGGTGGCGGTCGCCTTCGCGCGCGCCGGCGTGCCGACGGTTGGCTTCGACATCTCTGAAGCGCGCGTCAACGAACTCAAGGCCGGGCGCGATCGCACCAACGAAGTCGACGCCGCCGACCTGACGTCGCCGGCGCTGCGCCTGACCACCGACCCGGCCGCGCTCAAGGACGCCGACTTCCACATCGTCACCGTGCCGACCCCGACCGATTCATCCAACCGGCCGGACTTGAGCCCGCTGCGGGCGGCGTCGGCCACGATCGGCCGACAGCTGAAGAAGGGCGACATCGTCGTCTACGAGTCGACGGTCTATCCCGGCGTCACCGAGGGCGAATGCGTGCCGGTCCTCGAACGCGAATCGGGCCTGACGTGCAAGTCGGACTTCAACGTCGCCTACTCGCCCGAGCGCATCAATCCCGGCGACCGGCAGCGCCGCTTCGAGACCATCCTGAAGGTGATCTCGGCCGACACGCCGGCGACGCTCGACATCGTCGACGCGGTCTATCGTGGCGTGGTGCGGGCCGGCACCTACCGTGCCGCCTCGATCAAGGTGGCGGAAGCCGCCAAGGCGGTCGAGAACACCCAGCGCGACCTCAACATCGCGCTGATCAACGAGCTGGCGCTGATCTTCGACCGGCTCGACATCGACACCCGCGACGTGCTGGCAGCCGCCGGCACGAAGTGGAACTTCCTGCCGTTCCGCCCCGGCCTGGTCGGCGGCCACTGCATCGGCGTCGATCCCTTCTACCTGACGCACGTCGCCGAGTCGGTCGGCTACAACTCGCGCGTCATCCTGGCAGGCCGGCGGGTCAACGACAGCATGGGCCTCTATGTCGCCAACCGCATCGTGCGCAACCTGATGCGCCGCGGCTGGAACGGCCGGCCGGTGGTCACGGTGCTGGGCTTCACTTTCAAGGAGAACGTGCCCGACGTGCGCAACACGCGGGTCGCCGACGTCGTCACCGAACTGCGCAACTTCGGCATCGCGGCGCAGGTGCATGATCCGCTGGCCGATCCGACCGAGGTGCGCGACGTCTACGGCTTTGAGCTCAGGGGGCTGGACGCCGTGGCGCCGGCCGATGCCGTCGTGCTGGCCGTACCGCACGCGCCCTACGTCGACGAAGGCTGGGGCCTGGTGCGACGGCTGCTGAAGAACGGCAGCGGTTTCGTCGCCGATGTGCCCGGCGCGCTCGACCGCGCAACGCGGCCTGCCGACATCACGCTCTGGCGGCTGTAGCATCCGCTTTTCTGGCGGCGTTCAGCTCACTGACGTCGCCTCGATCATCATCGCGTTGGTCAGCGCGTGCAGGCGTGCGAACCAGGCATCGGCGCCGATCCTGATATGCGTGTTGGTGGCCACGACGATGGTGACGTCGTGCTCCGGATCGACGAAGGCTTCGCAACCCGACGCGCCGCCGTGACCGAAGGCGGAGAAACTGGCGCGTTCGGAGAAGATGCCGGGCGTCGCCCGCGTCTGCAGGGCGAAGCCGTAGCCCCACGGGCGCGGCCCTACCTGCTCGTAGGCGAGGATGCCCGGAAACGAACCGAAAGCGGTCAATCCGGTCTGGTTCGTCGTCATGGCGCGCACGGTCGCCTCGCTGAGGATGCGCGGGCCGCCGGGAGCGAAGTGCGACAGGAATCGAACCATATCGCGCGCCGACGCCGTGACGGCGAACGCCGCATGCGGCAGGCCGCGCGCGTGGCGCGAGTTGTACATCGCGCCGGCCGTGCCGTCGGCCAGCGGCCCGCGAATGGTGGCGGTACGCGCATCGTGCTCGGCCGGCGTCGGAAAGAACGTGTCAACGAGGCCCATCGGCGCCAGGACCAGGTCGTGGACCAGCTGCGCGAACGGTATCTCGGTTGCGGTTGCCACAACTTGCCCGGCAAGCAGCGTGTGGAAATCAGCGTAGGCGGCCGACGTGCCGGGCCGGAAGCGCAACGGCGCCGCCATCATCTCCTCGACAAGCGTGGCAAGCGGCGCCTGCGCGACGAGATGCCGCTCCATGTTGGGGGACTCGGCGATCATCCCACCGGTATGCGTCAGCAAATGACGAAGGCGCATCTCCTCCTTGCCATCGCCAACGTATGCCGGCAGCACGTCGCAGACGCGGACGTCGAGGGAGATTTCGCCGCGTTCGACTAACGCCAGGATCGCCGCGACCGCATGGAGCTTCGAGATGCTGGCGATCGGCCACAGAACATCCGGTCGCGACGGCAGGCCGGGGCCAGCAAGCCCTTCGTAGTGCTCGAACACGATACGGCCGCCTCGTGCCGCCACGAGCGCCGCCCCAGCATAGTGCCCGGCGGCGATGTCGCGGCGCGCGATATCGATCGGCGCGGACGTTCGCGTTGTCACCGGTTCAAGCACCAAGACCGGACGATGTCGCGCGCACCCGCATACTTCCCCAGGTGAAACCGCGTTGACCGACCATCGGGCCGCGGCTCCAATGCCGCTTCAACCCTCGACCGGCGTCTTGCGCCGCTTCTTGGCACCGTACCAGGTGCGGATCTTGTTCTCGAGGATGAACCTGTAGCGCACGCCGGGACGCTTGGCGGCGGCGCGTGCCAGCACCGGCGTCCACCATGATTCCGGCTTGGCGGTGCAGTGCGCGTTCTCGCCGTTGGGTAGTATCGACTTGGCGAGATGGCAGGCGACGTTGCCGTAGACGAATTTGTCGGCGAAGCCGAAGATCTCGTCGAGGATCCAGGCGATGTCCGATTCCGGACAATGCTCCAGCACATCGGTGCAGATCACGCCGTCGAAGCGCCCGTTCGGCAGCTTCGTGAACGGCGGGTAGGCCGCGTCGTAGCAGGTGATCGATTCGACTCCCCAGAACGATTGCAGGTCGTCAACCTTGCGCCCGTCACTCAGCGTCAGGTCGCGCCACTGGTATTGCATGCCCTTGCCGGCGCCATAGTCCAGCAGGGTGCGCGCGCCGGTGCGGTCGATCAGTTCCTTGAGCGGGATGGCGTGCACCGGCAGCGACCGGCCGGGAAACACCTGCTCCGGCGGCAGGTTGCGCGCCACCTCGCCCTCGACATGCATCTGGCGGTACATGCCCACCAGCTGCTGGTAGCGCGGGCTCGGGTTCTGCCGGTTGAAATCGACCTGGATCGACATCGGTCCTCGGGATACGGCGTGCTGGCGCGCACCTAGCCGCCACCGACTCCTCTGTCAAGCCGGCGCCCCGGCCGTCATGGCGCCGGCAGCAGGCCCATTGTCTTGAGCTGGGCGGCAATCATCTCGGCCGACACCTGATGGCCCCACGGCGTCATGTGCTCATCGTCGATGCCGAAATAGAGCTTGCGATCGCCCTTGGCGACCGCCGCCCGGATCGCCGGCAGCATCTCGATGACGGGAATGTCGAGGCGTTTACCCAGCGATTTCAACTCGCGCTCGGGCTTGGCCATGTCGAGCCTGGCCTTGGGCAACGCCTGCTGCAGGCGCTTCAATGCCTCGGGCTCGGCCTGCAGCTTGTTGACATAGGACCACATTGCGAAGCGCGCGCCGGCCTCCTGCGAACGGTCGCGCATCTCCTTGATCAGCGCGCCGGTGACCGCCCAGCCGTCGCGCCAGATCTCTTCGTACTGCGCCCGGGTGCGACCCTTGCGGGCGTACTCCATGGCGAAGTCCTCCATCATGATCCAGCCGATCCACACGTTCGGATCGGTGCGGCGACCGCCGGTCAGCGCCTGGCTTGCCTGGCGGATCACCTTCTGCACCATCGGGCCGACGAGAAGGTCGTAAACGCGGTCCTTCAGGCCCGGCCCCTTCTTCTTGCGGTCGAGCGCCTCGTTCATCTGCTGGTTGTCGATCTCCAGCTTGCCGGACGCGTCAAGGCGCGCGTAGGGCCGCTTGGCCTCGCGCTGGAACCATTTCTGCAGCGGATAGTAGCTGGTCTGCACGTCGTTGCCCGGCGCGAAGCCCAGCAGCACGACGTCCGGCTTGAACTTCAGTCCCTCTTCGACCAGCCAGAGGTACTGCTGCACCGTGCTATAGGCGGCAACGCTGAGGTTGATCACCTCGAACTTGTCGCTGCCCAGGCTGCGCTGCAGGTAGGCCGCGATGTTCTGGTCGTCGGCGACACCGCTGCCGAACGTGCCGGAGTCGGAGACGATCAGAATACGGGTGATGCCCGGCTTGGGCGTGGTATCGAACTCCGGCCCTCGGATGCCGCGTGAGTTGATGTGCGCCACCTGCGAGAAGGCAAGCTTCTGCATGTGGAACACCGCGTTGGGCCGATGCGCCCAGCCACGCGTCGCGTTCGGCACATGCCATTCGCCCACATTGCCGGAGGCGTAGCCAAGCTTGCCGTGAAAGACCAGCCGCAGGCCGAACTCGCCGGCCCACAGCGCCACCCAGGCCGCAACCAGGACCAGGGCCAGCGACCCGGCCCACCGCTTGATCAGCGCGCCCGCCGCCGTCATGCGCCAGGCTCCATCCAGGTCGGGCACGGTGATCGCGCGCAACGCGCTTCTCGATCCAACTCAGGTCCAGACATCACTTCACCACCCTACGGTACCGCCACAAGAAGACTGTCATCGCGCCGTGCGCTCCCGGCAAAGCATCAAAACTGAACCACCACAACATCGTCACCGTCATGGCACGGCCGGGCTGGCGGACGCGGCCGGCGGCGGAACCGGCGCATTGCGGATACGCGCGCCGACGGCGCGCAACAGCGTCGTGCCGTAGACCCCGACGGTCAGCACCTCGGCCAGGATGCGCGAGACGGCGGCGCCAATCAGTCCGAACTGCCAGGACAGCAGCACCAGCATGGGCACCGTGACCAGCGCCAGGATTAGAGCCAGTTGCAGCGAACGCACGGCTCGACCCATCGCCGTCAGCGCCGGCAGAAAAGGCGACAATGCGGCAGTTGCGACGCGCGAAACCATTATCAACAGTGCCGGCAGGAACGCCTCGATGAAGTGCTGCTGCGCGCCCTTGAAGAAGAATAGCTCGAACAGCCAAGGACCGACTAGCGCGAAGAGCCCGACCAACACCACGGCACCGACCGTCGAGGTGACACTGCCGCGCACGACCAAGCGCCTGAAGCCGCGGTAGTCCCGCGCGCTCCATAGCCGAGCCAACTGCGGATAGACCGACACCTGGAACAGGCGCGCCGGCCCTGACACCACCGTGGCCACCTGCTTGGCGATCTTCCACAAAGCGACACCGGCCGGCCCGGCGAAGACGGCGACGATCATGTCATCGGACTGCTTGGTGATCACGCCGAGCGAGATGCGCAGGTTGTTGGCGATCACAAACTTCCACAATCCGGGATGGCCTTCGCTGTGCCGTCCCGCCACGTGGCGCCAGCCGGGCAGCAGATCGCGGCGGCGCAGCTCGCGCCAGCCGAACCAGACCGTGATGGCGCGGTCGACGGCGGTCGACGCCAGGTAGGCCGCGCCGAACGCCCAGATGCCGGCGCCGAGATAGTAAAACAGCGCGCACAATGCCAAGCGCACCAGCGGCCCGACCGGTTGCGCAAGCGCCATCAGGCCGAAACGGTCGAACAGGCGCAGCACGCCGACTGGCGTGGCGCTCACCGTGAAGAAGGCGCTGAGGCTGAGGAACAGTGCGAAATCCAGATAGTTGCCAGGGACCTGCATCAGCGGCAGAACGAACTTGGCCAGGCCGGCGCAAATCGCTAGGGCGACGACCGCCGTGCCCAGGTCCAGGGCGGTGTTGAACGCGATCAGCCGGCGAAACGCGTCGCGGTCGTCGCGCGCCAGGTCGTCGGCGCCATACTTCACCACCGCTTCCCAGGTGGAGAACTTCACCGCGTTGCCGACCAGGCCGGTGAAAC
>DATFGV010000637.1:0-4627 GCA_035249115.1 Vineibacter sp. | reverse complement strand
GCTGCCATCATTTCCTAGCAGCCCCGACCAGGACCCTGCCCTTTGCCGTCGACGGCGCGCGTGCTACACGCCGCGCCGCCATGTTGCATATCAACGACCTGATCTACCGCATCGCCGGGCGCACCCTGTTCGAACGCGCCACGGTGGCGATCGCCGACGGCCATCGGGTCGGGCTGGTCGGGCGCAACGGCACCGGCAAGTCGACCCTGCTGCGCCTGATCCACGGCGACGTGGCGGTCGACGGCGGCGCCATCAGCCTGCGCGCCAGCGCCCGGGTCGGCGAAGTGGCGCAGGAGGCGCCCGGCGGCGCAGCCAGCGTGCTCGACACCGTGCTGGAGGCCGACCTCGAGCGCGCGGCGCTGCTGGCCGAGGCCGAGACGGCGGGCGATCCGCACCGCATCGCCGACATCCACACCCGCCTGGCGGATATCGGCGCGCACGCCGCGCCGGCCCGCGCCGCCGCCATCCTGGCCGGCCTGGGCTTCGACCACGCGGCGCAAGGCCGCGCCTGCGACACCTTCTCCGGCGGCTGGCGCATGCGCGTCGCGCTGGCGCAGGCGCTGTTCGCCGAGCCCGACCTGCTGCTGCTCGACGAGCCCAGCAACCACCTCGACATCGAGGCGCGGATCTGGCTGGCAGAGTACCTGCGCACGTACCGGCATACGCTGCTGCTGGTCAGCCACGACCGCGACCTCCTGAACGCGGTGTGCAACCAGATCGTCCATATCGACCAGGGCAAGCTGGTCGCCTACACCGGCAACTACGACCGCTTCGAGCGCACGCGGCGCGAGCGGGCCGAACGCCAGTCGGCGCTGCAGACCCGCCAGATGGCCGAGCGCAAGCGCATCCAGGCGTTCGTCGACCGCTTCCGCGCCAAGGCCAGCAAGGCGCGCCAGGCGCAGTCGCGCATCAAGCTCTTGGAAAAGATGGAGCCGATCGTGCCGGTGGCCGAGGAAGTGCCGCCGGAGTTCGTCTTCCCCAGCCCCGACAAGCTGCCGCCGCCGCTGATCACCATGGACCGCGCCGCCGTGGGCTACGAGCCGGGCAAGCCGGTGCTGCGCAAGCTCGACCTGCGCATCGACATGGACGATCGCATCGCGCTGCTGGGCCAGAACGGCAACGGCAAGTCGACCTTCATCCGCCTGGTGGCCGACCGCCTGCCGCCGATGGACGGCGCCGTGCGCAAATCCGGCAAGCTGCGGGTGGGCTATTTCTCGCAGCAGCAGGAGGAGGAACTCGACCTCGACGGCACGCCGTTCCAGCACATGCGCCGGCTGATGCCCGACGCGACGCCGACCAAGGTGCGGGCCCAGCTCGGCCGCTTCATGTTCTCCGGCCCGCGAGCCGACCAGACGGTGGGCTCGCTGTCGGGTGGCGAAAAAACCCGGCTGCTGTTCGCGCTGATGACCCGCGACGCGCCGCACATCCTGCTGCTCGACGAGCCGACCAACCATCTCGACATGGATTCGCGCACGGCGCTGGTCGAGGCGCTGAACGAATACGAGGGCGCCGTCATCCTGGTGAGCCACGACGCGCATCTGGTGCGGCTGGTCGCCGAGCGGCTGTGGCTGGTGGCCGACGGCACCTGTACACCCTTCGAGGGCGATCTCGACGACTATGAGCGCCAGCTGCTGGGCGAGCGCGGCGGTGAGCCGGCGAGCAAGGCGAACGGTGAGGCTGCGCCGGTGGTGGCGCGGCGCGAGGCGCCGGCGGCCGCTACCGAACCGGCGACAGCGGAGTCGCGCCGCGAGCAGCGCCGCCAGGCGGCCGAGGCGCGGCAGAAACTGGCGCCGCTGCGCAAGGCGGTCGAGCGCGCCGAGAAAGAGGTGGCGGCGCTCGCCGCCAAGCGCGCCGAGCTGCAGGCGCGGCTGCACGATCCGGCGCTGTACAACGGCGCCCAGGACGAGGTGCGCAACCTGCAGATCGAGCTCGGCTACGTCGACAAGCAGATCGCCGCCGCCGAGGAAGCGTGGCTGGAGCGCCAGCACGCTTTGGACGAAGCACAGTCCGCCGACGCGGCGTGAGGTCTCTCTGATTAATTCCTTCCCCACGCAGTGGGGAAGGTGCCCGAAGGGCGGATGGGGACCCCTCGTGGTGCTGACAATTGAGAGACCACGTCAGGTCCCCTCCGCCCCCTTCGGGGGCACCTCCCCACTGCGTGGGGAGGATCAAGCCGCCGCTGGCGCGTTCGCGAAGCGGCGGATCTGCAGCACCGTGAGCACGTTCAGCAGGTAGACCACGAAAGCGCCCCAGAAAATCGCCTGCGGCAGGTTATGGTCCATCAGCCAGCCGAACACCGGCGGCGCCAGCATCTGGCCGATATCAAGGCCGGAATAGACGAAGCCGAACACCTTGCCCGAAGCGCCCGGTGGCGTGGCGCCGCGCACGATCATGTCGCGCGACGGGCCGGTCAGGCCGGCCGCGAAGCCACTGACGGTCATCAGCGGCAGCACCAGCCAGGCCGGCACGCCGCCGGTGGCGATGATCGCCGTCAGGGCGCCGGCGGCGAGCAGGCCGCCAGCGGCGATGACGTCGTGGCGCACCGCGCGGTCGGCGATCACGCCGCCAAGCACGATGCCCACCGCCGAGCCGAGCAACAGCGCCGATAGCGCCGCGGCCGCCGCTTCCAGGCTCATCGGGAACATCTGGCGCAACGCCGGCACGGCGAATTGCTGGATGCCGATCGAGGTGATGGCGATGAACACGAAATACAGCAGGCAGATCAGGATCGGTGCCGACAGCAGAACCGACACCTCGAACGGCGCTGCCGGCCTGCCACCGGGCCGTGCCACGCGATGATCGGCCATCAGCCCGCCCTGGCTCAGCACGGCGGTGGCGAGCAGCATGCCACCGGCGCCAGCGATCAGCGCCGCCGCCTGCCAGCCGAGCGCGCTCGACAGGAAATAGATGGCGGGCGGCGCCGGCGCCCAACCCAAGGTGCCGCCCAAACCATGCACGCTGAAGGCGCGCGCCAGACGCTTGGAGTCCACCGAGGCGTTGAGGATCGCGAAGTCGGCGGGGTGGAAGACGCAATTGCCCAGGCCGGCCAGCACGACCAGCGGCACCAGGCTCCAGAAGCCCGAGGCCAGAACGGCGATCAGCGCGAAGGCCGACGAGGTCGCCAGCAGGCCGAACGCCAGCACCGGACGGGCACCGAAGCGGTCGACGGCGAAGCCGGCGGCGGTCTGCCCGGCGCCGGAGACGCCGTAGAACACCGCGCCCAGCGCGCCCACCTCGGCGAAGCTCATGCCGAAATCCGGCATCAGCACGATCAACAGCGTGGCCAGCGCCAGCTGGTAGAAGTGGCTCAGCCCATGCGCCAGGCCGACGGCGCCGATAACCCGCGCATCGCGGCCGAACGATGGGGACACCGCCACTGACATGGGTACTCCGCCACAAGCCGACGCGTCGCGCCCCTTGCCGGAGCGCGACGCGTACTTACTCTATGCCAAGCGCTTGCCAGCGGCGACCGGCGGCGGTTCATGGCTGCCCTGCCCGCCTTGGTCAGCGGGCGGCGTGGCCGGCCGGGGTCACTACGGCTGCTGCGCGACAGCGCGGTCCGGCAGTCGGTAGCCGTTGCTGCGCAGCACCTTCTCGAGCAGCGCCACGCCCTCGGCCGAGCGGCCGGGCACGCACAAGGTCAGCGCAACACTGGTCTCGGCGCTGGGGGTCGCGCCCATGGTGCTGCCATAGCCGGTGGTCGGCATGCGGCGGTCGTAGATGCCCTTGAGCTGGTGGCAGTAGGCGATGTCGTCGGCGCGCAGCGCCGTGCTCTGCGCCGCCGCCGGCGAGCCGGCGAGCAAACCGAGACCCAGCGCCAGGCTGGCGCCCAAAACCAAACGATGACCGGACATGAGCCCAACTCCTTGCGAAAGACGGATCGTCTCGCAGGCAGATGGCGCGCCGGTTGTCCCTCGCAAGGCGGCCACGACCATGAGATTTGCGACGCAGGCCCTGAGATAAAATACGCGCCGGCGCCATGCGCCTGCCGGTTTACAGGCTGGTAAGCGAGGTCGCCCCGGGGAATCGCGCTGGTTGAACGCACCTCATGCGCGGTAGGCTGGCGTGCGGGTGGGACCGTTTCGGCCCGCTTCTAACGTTGGGAGGAAGGCACACAATGAAGGCAAGTTCACTGAGGGGAACGGTTGTGGTCGCGGCCGTGTCCGCCTCGTTGGCGTTCGCCGGCACGGCGCTCGCGCAACAGTCCCGGACGCTGAAGATGCAGTCGGCGGTGCCGCCATCGGCGACATCGCAGGACGCCTTCAAGTTCTTCGCCGAACGGGTCGACAAGCTGACCGCCGGCCAGCTCAAGATCGACGCGCTGCCGGGCGGCGCGGTCGTGCCGCCCTTCGAGATCCTCGATGCGACGCACAAGAAGGTGCTCGATGGCGCCTACGGCATCTCCTACTGGTGGTACGGCAAGAGCGTTACGGCGACGCTGTTTGCCAACACGCCGGCCGGCATCGCCGGCATGGACGCCATCGACTTCATCGGCTGGGTGTACGACGGCGGCGGACTCGAGTTGTGGAACGAGTTCTACCAAAAGGAGCTGAAGCTCAACCTCGTCGCCTTCCCGAGCATACCGCCGAGCCCGCAGGCGCTGGGCTGGTTCAAGCGACCGATCAAG
>DATFGV010000636.1:0-2570 GCA_035249115.1 Vineibacter sp. | reverse complement strand
CTTGATCGGTTGCATGGTTCCCCCAATGGCATGGGCCTGGTGGTCGACGAATACGGCCACTGCGAGGGCATCGTCACGGCCGCCGACGCGTTGGAGTCGATCCGCGGTGGCCTCGCGGCCGACATCGACCGCGACCAGCCGCAAGTCGTGGCGCGCCACGACGGCACGTGGCTGGTCAGCGGCGCCCTGGCGGTCGAGGCGCTGCACGACTCGCTGGGCGTGCCGCTGCCGGAGAACCGCACCTATCACACCGTCGCCGGCCTGCTGCTGCATGAAATGCGGCGCATCCCGGCGGTCGGCGAGGCGATCGTCATGGACGGCTGGCGCCTGGAGGTCGTCGATTTGGACGGCCGTCGCATCGACCAGGTGCTGGTGTCGAAGCACGAGTGAACCGACGCCCCTCAAACGCAACGGGCGGCCCGTAGGCCGCCCGCACTGGTTCGTTGGTCAAAGCGCAGGAGGCCTATGCCGCCTGCTTCAGCACGGTGCTGAGCACGCCCTGCAGCTTCTGCGTCGCGCTGTCCTTGTCGATGCGCTCGACGGCCGCTAGCTCGCGCGCCAGGCGGTCCAGCGCCGCCTCGTAGATCTGGCGCTCGCTGTAGGACTGGTCGGGCTGGCCGGCGTTGCGGTGCAGGTCGCGCACCACCTCGGCGATCGACACCGGGTCACCGGAGTTGATCTTGGCCTCGTACTCCTGGGCGCGACGGTTCCACATCGCGCGGCTGATGCGCGAGCGGCCCTTCAGCGTCGTCAGCGCGCTGTCCATGATCTTGCGCGAGCTGAGCTTGCGCAGGCCGGACACCTTGGCCTTGGCCACCGGCACGCGCAGCGTCATGCGGTCCTGCTCGAAGGAGATCACGAACAGGTCGAGCTTATGGCCGGCGATCTGGCGCGCCTCGATGTCGACCACCCGGCCAACGCCGTGGGTCGGGTAGACAACGAAATCGCCCCTGTCGAACACCAGCTCAACCGGCTTCGGCTCGACGGCCTTGACCGGCACCGGCTTGACGGGCGCGGGCTTCACCAGAGTCGGCTTGGCCAGAGCGGGCTTGCTCGCGGCCAGCTTCAGGGCGGGGGTCTTGGTCTTCATTTCAATCTTTGCCTTGCTTTCGGTTATCTTGTTGCGGGAGTCGCGTTTTCCCTTGCTTGCTACGGGTGTCTTGACCGGCGCTTTGGCCTTGGGGGAGCTCTTCGCCGCCTTGCGGGCCGCCGCGCGAATTTTCGCCGCCGTCACACTCTTCTTGGTGGCCATCTTGCGTCCCTCTCCGCCTCGCTTGGCCGCCCTCGGTTCGAGTTGCTTCGCCCTTCGCCCACCCGTTCCAGCAAACACGCAGTCTTCAACCGTTAGTACACGAACAAACGTCCGCTAAGGACAAACGATCGCCTCCGCGAGAAGCGGCTCCAAATCGTCCCCAGCGAACAACGGCTGAGACCGGTCGCTACGACCGGGCTTGCGATGGCCCCCTCGGACCGCCAGCATGCGGTTATTTTAATACCACAAAATCGGCCTTGAGTCCCGGGAATTGTTGCAAAAAAGCAACGCTTTAGGCGCACAAGCCAGCGTGAAGCCATGCCAATTACGCATTGCTTCGCGTGAATTGATGAGCGCCTCACCCGTTCCGGAAAAACCGACTAAATTAGCGTTTTGCCGGCTCCGGACTGAACAGTTTGGCGAACTTGTCCGGCAGTCCCTTGAAGTCGTCGGCGTCAGCCGGCGCCTCGCCTTTGCGGGTGATGTTGGGCCACTTGGCGCTGTACTCCCGGTTGACCTCCAGCCACCGCTCCTGGTCGCCATCGGTATCCGGCTTGATCGCCTCCGGCGGGCATTCCGGCTCGCACACGCCGCAGTCGATGCACTCGTCCGGATTGATGACGAGCATGTTCTCGCCTTCGTAGAAGCAGTCGACCGGGCACACCTCAATGCAGTCCATGTACTTGCACTTGATGCAGGCTTCAGTGACGACGTAGGCCATCTATGGCTCCGGTCAGGCCAGGGACGCGGCGGGAGGGCGCTCTTAACCCGCGTCGCGGGGACGCGCAAGGATGGTCGGACCCGGCGCGAGGCTGGCAGCCGCCGTTCCAGCAAGCTCAGAAGTCGGTGACGCGCCCGTTGAATTGCCAATCGCCGTAGCGTGTTGGCTCCGGACCGGGCGGACCGCCAATTTCCTTGACGCGAGCTGGGGTCGCGGGGGTGTCCGGGGATTTCGTGGCCGCGCCTTGCGTGACATCAGTCGGCGCGTCGTCCGGGATCGCGGTGCTTGACGATGGTACTGGCGTCGGTCGAGTTGACATGCGCTTTAGATGGCCCGCCGGGCGCCCTTTGCCAAGCCTTGATCGCCGGGTTTGCAACCCCATTTTCAGCCCGGTCGTGCGCTATCCTGTAGCGGTCGCGCCGTAGGAGGCTGTCGATGAACTACTTGCGAACCGGCGTGCTCCTGGCGGTGCTGACGGCGCTGTTCCTGGTCGTCGGCTACGCCCTGGGCGGCCAGAGCGGCCTGTTGATCGCCCTGGTGATTGCGGCGGTCGGCAACCTGGTGTCGTACTGGTTCAGCGACAGCATCGTGCTGCGC
>DATFGV010000635.1:0-6949 GCA_035249115.1 Vineibacter sp. | reverse complement strand
TGACACCGACCCAGATTCCGGCCACCGTGACCGCCGCCTTGCGCCTGCGACTCCACCCGACGCCGGTCACGCGCGCTGAAGACCTGATGCCGGCCTTCGCCCGGATTTCCGCGACGGACGCCTGGGCCGCGATTGCCCTCTCCGACCCGGCGACCATCGATCGGCTGCGCACGGCGATCGCGGACCTGGCGCTGAAGCACGGCGTGCCCAGCGCCGAGAGTTTCCGCGACGGCCCGGCAGCGGGTTGCCTGCTGTCGTACGGTATCGACCTCAAGGACATGCATCGACACTCCGCGGTGTTCGTTGACAAGATCCTCAAGGGCGCACGGCCGGCCGACCTGCCGGTCGAGCGGCCAACCAAGTTCGAGTTGGTCCTCAACCTCAAGACTGCCCGCGCACTCGGGATCGCGATCCCGCAATCCGTCCTGCAGCGCGCCGACGAGGTGATCGAATGAGGCGGCGGCGCCTGTTGCGAGTGGTCGGCGCGGCTACAGCCGTGTGGCCTGCGGCGGCGCTGGCTCAGCCTGCGACGAAGACGCATCGCGTCGGGGTGATGGCGCGAGCGTTCCAGTTCGAGGCGCTGCGCGAGGGTTTGCGCGAGCTGGGCTACAGCGAGAGTGGTGGCCTGGTGTTCGACCATCGACCGTCTACCGGCTCGTCCGAATTGCTGTCATCGATCGCCGTCGACATCGTGCGCCAGCGCGCCGATGTGATCGTTGTCGGCGGCTCGGAGTCGCTGCAGGCGGCTCGGCAGGCCACGTCTTCCGTGCCTATCGTCATGACCCTGGTGGCCGATCCCGTCGAGCTGGGTTTCGTCAGCAGCTTCGCCCGGCCCGGCGGCGACATAACCGGGCTGTCCAACATGCACACCGAGCTTGCCGGCAAGTGGGTCGAACTGCTGCGCGAAGCCGACCCCCGGATCAGCAGGATCGGCGTGCTGTGGAACCCGTTTCACCCGGGACATCGCAATCTGATCGCAGGCCTCGATCCCCTGGCGGCTGCCAGTCGCGTACAGGCATTGCCGCTTGCGGTCGAAGGAGCCGAGCAGATCGAGGCCGCGATTGCGGCCGCAGCACGCGAGCGGGCCACCGGTCTGATCGTTCTGGGATCGACCCTGCACATCCAGAATCTGCGCCAGATCGCCGACGCGGCGCTACAAGCAAAGGTCGCGGCTTTGGCGTGGACGGCGTCCTTCGCGGAGGCTGGCGGACTGATCACCTACGGCGCCAGCGAAACCGCGCAGTTCCGTCGCGCTGCAGCGTATGTCGACAAGATCCTCAAGGGCACGTCGCCGGCCGACCTTCCTGTCGAGCAACCCACCCGCTTTGAAATGGCTGTCAACCTGCGAACGGCCAGGTCATTGGGGCTCGTGCTGCCACCCGCCATTCTGGCTCGCGCCGACCAGGTAATCGAATGAGGCGGCGCGACCTGCTGGCGATGCTCAGCGCACCGGCAATTCTGAGCGCGGCCGCGCGAGCGCAGCCGACCGCGCTGCCGGTCGTCGGCATCCTGTCGCCGATCACGCCGGCAGAGTTCGACGCCAACATGCAGGCGTTCCGGCGCGGCCTGCGGCAGGCCGGCCTGGTCGAGGACCGCCATGTCCGGCTGGAGCTGCGGTTCTCGGGCGGCGCGCCCGATCGGCTGCCAGCGCTCGCGGCACAGTTGGTGGCTCTGCGGCCGCGGGTGATCGTGGCCGGTTCCACCGCCGGCGCGCTGGCGGCGCAGCACGCCACGCGTGACATCGCCATCGTCTTCGTCGGCGTCACCGACGATCCGGTCGCGCTTGGCCTGGTCGCCAGCCTGGCCCGGCCGGGTGGCAACATCACCGGCTTCACGCTTGCCGACGATCTCGGCCTGATCGGCAAAAGGCTCGAGCTGCTTAAGGACATGGTGCCAGGCATCAGGCGGGTAGCCGCCCTGGCCAACCCCGATGATTCGACCGATTCCAGTCTGCGCCAGTATCTGCCGGCGGCCGGGCTGGCGACTGGCCTGGACGTCGAGATGCTGGAAGTGCGCCGCCGCGACCAGCTGGCCGGCGCCATCACCGCTGCCCGGCAGCGCGCCGACGCCTTGTTCGTCTCGCTCAGCCCCCTGTTCAACGTCAGCCGGGTCGAGGTCACGACCCTCGTCGCGCAGGCCCGGTTGCCGGCGATCTACGGCTTCCGCGAGTTCGTCGCAGCCGGCGGCCTGATGGCCTATGGCCCCAGCCTAGCGGGCCTGTACGGCACCGCCACCGAGTACGTTGCCCGCATTCTCAAGGGCGAATCACCGGCGATACTGCCGGTGCAGCAGCCCACCAGCTTCAGTTTCGTGCTAAATTTGCCGGCGGCGCGCGCCATCGGTCTGGACATCCCGGCCGACCTCCTGGCGCGCGCCGACGAGGTGATCGAATGAGCGTCGCGGCCGACGCAGCGGTGACCCAGCGGCGCGGGCTGTTCGCCAAGTACGTCGGCGGCCTGATGGCGGTTGTCACCCTGGTGTTGGTGGTCAACGGCGGGCTCGACGTCTGGTTCTCCTACCAGGCCACCCGGGAGTCGCTGGAGCGCATTCAGCAGGAGAAGGCGGCGGCGGCGGCGCAGCGGGTCGAGCAATTCGTTACCGAGATCAAGCAGCAGATCGGCTGGACCACGGCGGCGCAATGGGCGCAGGCGCCGGTCGATCAGCGGCGCTTCGATTTCATCCGGCTTCTGCGCCAGGTCGAGGCGATCACTGAACTGGCGCAGATCGACGCCCAGGGCCGCGAGCAACTCAAGGTGTCGCGCCTGGCGATGGACGTCGTGGCGAGCCAGGCCGACTGGAGCGGCGATGAACGTTTCAAGGAGATCCAGACCAAGCCCGTCTGGTACAGCCCGGTCTATCTGCGCAAGGATTCCGAGCCCTATATGTCGGTGTCACTGGCCCGCACCGGCCGGCGCTCGGGTGCGACCGTCGCCGAAGTCAACCTCAAGCTGATCCGCGAAGTGGTGCATAGCATCAAAGTCGGCCAGGCCGGCTACGCCTATGTCGTCGACCGCGAGGGACGGCTGATCGCCCATTCCGACATCAGCCTGGTGCTGCGCAATACCAACATGGCGCGGTTGGAACATGTGCGCGCCGCGCTGCAGTCAGCCGCCTCCGGCGGCGATGCCACCACGTTGACATCGGTCGGGGTCAACGTCGCGGGCCAGGAGGTGCTGTCGGCGGCGGCACCGACCACGCCGGAACTGGGTTGGCTGGTGTTCGTCGAGCTGCCGGCGCGCGAGGCGCTGCAGCCGCTTTACGCCTCGCTGGTGCAGACCGCGGTGTTGCTGGCACTAGGTCTTGGGTTGGCGACGTTGGCCGCCGGGGTGCTGGCGCGTCGCATGATGGTGCCGATTCGGGCGCTGGGCGCCGGCGCCGCCAGGTTGGGAGGCGGCGACTTGGCGCACCGCATCGAAGTCAAGAGCCGCGACGAGATCGAGACACTGGCCGCCGGCTTCAACCAGATGGCCGAACGGTTGCAGGAGTCCTACGCCGGCCTGGAACAGAAGGTTGAGGCGCGTACCGAGGAGTTGGCGCGCTCGGTCGCGGAGCTGACGGCGTCGGGCGAGATCTTGCGCATGATTGCTTCGTCGCCCGACGACCTCCAGCCAATGTTTCAGAGCATTTTGGAGCACGGCACACGCCTGTGCGAGGCGAGCTTCGGCGTGCTGCGGATGATCGAGGGCGACACGGCGCGCGCTGTGGCGATGTACAACATCCCGCCTAACCTCGCCGCGCAACTGGCTCAGATGACGCGGCCCGGGCGGAATACCGGCGTCGGCCTGGCGATGCGACGCCTCGAACCCGTTCAGGTCGAGGATGCGCAGCTTTCTGCGGCCTATCTCGAGGGCGACCCGATGCGACGCGCGCTGGTCGACCTTGGCGGCATGCGCAGCTTGCTGACCGTGCCCCTGGTCCGCCAGGGCGAGCTGATCGGCATGCTGTCGATCTTCCGCCGCGAGCCGAGCAGGTTCAGCGACAAACAGGTTGGCCTGATCTCCACGTTCGCCGACCAGGCCGTCATCGCGATCGAGAACTCGCGGTTGTTGCGCGAGCTACGGGCGCGCACTGATGAGCTCAGTGAATCGCTGGAGTACCAGACCGCGACCAGCGAGCTGCTCAAGGTCATCAGCCGCTCGACCTTTAACCTCGAGCCGGTGCTGCAGAGTGTCGCCGCGACCGCCGCTGAACTATGCCACGCCGACGAAGCAGCGATCTTCCGGCTTGATGACGGCGCCTATCGCTGGGCCGTCTCGATACACATCAACAACGCCTATCTCGATGCGGTGCGAACGGAACGCTTCCTTCCAGGTCGCGACAGCCTGATTGGACGCACGGCGCTGGAAGGCAAGGTTGTGCAGATCGAGGACGCGCTGACGGACCCGGAGTACGGCCGCAAGGACCTGGCGCGGCTGGGTGGCATCCGAACCCTGCTCGGCGTGCCGCTGCTGCGCGATGGCGCCATGATCGGCGTGATGGTGCTGACCCGACGCCATGTCGAGGCCTTCACCGACACGCAGATCGAGGTGCTGCAGGTGTTCGCCGACCAGGCGGTGATCGCGGTCGAGAACGTGCGGCTGTTCAACGAGATCCAGGACAAGAGCCGGCAGCTGGAGCTGGCGAGCCAGCACAAATCTCAGTTCCTGGCCAACATGAGCCACGAACTGCGCACGCCGCTCAACGCCGTGCTGGGTTACGCCGAGCTGCTGCTCGACGGCATCTACGGCCAGGTGCCGGACAAGGCACGCGGTGTGCTGGAGCGGGTGCAGAGCAACGGCAAGCACCTGCTGGGCCTGATCAACGACGTGCTCGACCTGTCCAAAATCGAGGCAGGGCAGCTGAAGCTGTCGCTTGATGCCTACGCACTGGGCGGCGTGGTCCAGACCGTCGTGGCGGCCACTGAATCGCTGGCCAACGCCAAGGGCCTGGCGCTAAAGGCCGTGGTGCGCGACGGACTGCCCACCGGCTTCGGTGACGAGCGCCGACTGGCGCAGGTGTTCCTGAACCTGGTCGGCAACGCCATCAAGTTCACCGACCAGGGCGGCGTCGAGATCGCCGCCGGCCTGCGCGACGGGCATTTCGAGGTTGCCGTCAGCGACACCGGACCGGGCATCGCGCCGGAAGACCAGGCGCGGATCTTCGAGGAATTCCAGCAAGTCGACAACACCAGCACCCGCAAGAAGGGTGGCACCGGGCTGGGGCTGGCGATCTCGCGCCGGATTGTCGCCATGCACGGCGGCGCGCTGACCGTCGAGTCGGAACCGGGACGGGGCTCGATCTTCCGGGTTAGCCTGCCGGTGCGGGTCGAAAGGCAACTGGAGGCGGCATGAGCAAGCGCATCCTGGTGATCGAGGACACCGAAGACAACCGCCAGATCATGCGCGACGTGCTGGGCAGCGTCGGCTTCGAGACCATCGAGGCGGTCGACGGTGCGCAAGGCGTCGAGGCGGCGTTGCGTGAGGTACCGGACCTGATCTTGATGGATATCCAACTGCCGGTGTTCGACGGCTACGAGGCGACACGGCGCATCAAGGCCGACGACAAAACGCGGCACATCCCGATCATCGCCGTCACGTCCTACGCCCTGAGCGGCGACGAGGACAAGGCGCGCGCCGCCGGCTGCGACGACTACCTCGCCAAGCCCTTCAGCCCGCGCCAGCTGCTCGCCATGGTGCGGGCGCGCCTGGGGTAGCGGGGGCGGCGTGAACGCACTTCGTCCCATGTCCCCTTCCCCACGAAGTGGGGAAAGTGGCCGAAGGTCGGATGGAGAGCCGACGTGGTGCTTCCCTCCGGGACACCTCGTTGGGTCCCCTCCGCCCCTCCGGGGCACCTCCCCACTACGTGGGTAGGGAAGACCATGACCGCCGCCCGCATCTTGGTGGTCGACGATATCGCGGAGAACCGCGAGATCGTGCAGATGCGCCTGGAGAGCCAGGGCTATGAGGTCGCCACCGCCGTCGACGGCGAGGACGGGCTGGCCAAGATCGCGGCGCTGTCGCCCGACGTCGTGTTGCTCGACGTCATGATGCCCAAGATGGATGGCTTCGAGGTCTGCCGGCGGCTGCGCGCCGACCCGTCAATCCCCTTTGTCCCGGTGATATTGCTGACGGCGCGGGCGGAGACCAAAGATCTCGTAACCGGCCTTGATGCCGGTGCTGACGACTATCTCTACAAGCCCATAGAACACGCCACCCTGGTGGCCCGCGTGCGCGCCATGCTGCGCATCAAGCGCCTGCACGACCAAGTGCAAGCGCAGGCACGGGAACTGGCGTCGTGGAATGGCAAGTTGGCCGAGCGGGTCGCCGCGCAGGTCCAGGAGATCGACCGCATGGGCGCCCTCAAGCGCTTTCTGGCGCCACAGCTGGCCGAGGCGATCCTGGCCAAGGGCGACGAGAGCATCCTGCAGAGCCACCGCCGCGACATCGCCGTGCTGTTCGGCGACCTGCGCGGCTTCACCGCCTTTGCTGAGCACGCCGAGCCCGAGGAAGTGGTGGCGCTGCTGAACGATTTCCACAACGCCGTCGGCCCGGCGATCCACGCTCACGAAGGCACACTCGACCGCTTTATGGGCGACGGGCTGATGGTGTTCTTTAACGATCCGCTGCCCTGCCCCGATCCGGCGCACCGCGCCGTGCGGCTGGCAGTTGCCATGCGCGAGGCCGTGCGCGCCATCAGCGACAAGTGGCAGCGCCGTGGCCAGCCGATCGGCTTCGGTGTCGGTATCGCCCAGGGCTACGCCACGCTGGGCCAGATCGGTTTCGAAGGTAGGCGCGACTACAGCGCCATCGGCACCGTCCCCAACCTGGCGGCCCGGCTGTGCGGCGAAGCGGCCGACGGTGAGATCCTGGTCAGTGCCCGGCTGGCCGACTCGGTCGCCGATCTGGCCGAACTGGAGCCGACCGAAGCCCGGACCTTGAAGGGCTTCACCCGCCCCGTGCCTGCCTGGCGG
>DATFGV010000634.1:0-8288 GCA_035249115.1 Vineibacter sp. | reverse complement strand
ATCGCGATCGCGTGCACATGCGCCAGGACGGCTACTGGCAGTCGGCCGACCAGCTGTTCGCCACCCTGATGCGTGGCTACCGCGCGAGGTAGCGGGCTTGGCCTTCTCCCCGCGCAGGCGGGGAGAAGGTGCCCGAAGGGCGGATGAGGGGCTTTCTCGAACCGTGATACCAGCGACCGGTGCGACTGACTCGTTTGGCCAATCAACGCCGCCTCACCCTGAGGAGCGAGCGCAGCGAGCGTCTCGAAGGGTGGGCTACATCGCCGGCAGGACGAACAACAGTTGTTCAGACCGCCATGGCCCGCACCTCACCCTTCGAGACGCCGGCCGCTGGCCGGCTCCTCAGGGTGAGGTGCACGCGAACGACAGACTGATCAACCAAAGGGCCGCTGGTATGAGACTCAAGAGCATTCGAAGCGAGTCCGTTGGTGCCTGAATCATCTTTGCATCGGCGCCGCGAAGCGCCTTATCCGGCGCTTCGCGCCACCTTCTCCCCGCCTTCGCGGGGAGAAGGTCGTCATCGCGCAGCGACATGATCTTCCCGACCCTGAACTTCCTGCTGTTCTACCTGGTGGTGTGGCCGACCGCCTGGGGCCTGGCGCTGCTGCGCCAGCATCTGCTGCACAAGCTGCTGATCATCGCCGCCAGCTATTTCTTCTACTGTGTCTGGAACTGGAAGCTGGCGTTCCTGCTGTTCGCCAGCGTGCTGCTGAATTTCGCCGCCGGCCGCCTGATCGACCGTTGGCGCGGCACAACCGTCGGCGTGTGGACGGTGCGGCTGGCCGTGGCGGCCAACCTCTCGCTGCTGGGGTTCTTCAAGTATTACGGCTGGTTCATCGAGTCGCTCGACGACCTGCTGCGGGCGCTCTCGTTGCAACGCGAGCTGCCGTATCTCGAGATCGTGCTGCCGATCGGCATCTCGTTTTTCACCTTCCAGGGCATCTCCTACATCGTCGACCTGCACCGCGGCCATCTCGATCGCAGCCGACCGCTGGTCGACGTCATGTTCTTCATCTCGTTCTTCCCGCACCTGGTGGCCGGGCCGATCGTGCGCGCCGCCAGCTTCCTCCCGCAGCTCGAGACGCCGCCCAATCCCAACCGTGTCTTCGTCGGCCTCGGTGTCATGCTGATCGTCTGGGGCGTGTTCAAGAAGGCGATCGTCGCCAACTACCTGGCGGTGCTGCTGGTCGACAAGGCGTTCCTGGCGCCAAGCAACTACGGCGCGGTCGACCTGCTGTTCGCCGTCTACGGCTACGCGGTGCAGATCTACTGCGACTTCAGCGCCTACAGCGACATCGCGATCGGCGTCGCCGCCCTGCTGGGCTACCGCTTTCAGCGCAACTTCAACCAGCCCTACCGCGCCGAGTCGCTGCAGGACTTCTGGCGCCGCTGGCACATGTCGCTGTCAAGCTGGCTGCGCGACTACCTCTACATCCCGCTCGGCGGCAACCGGCACGGCGAGTTCAAGACCTATCGCAACCTGCTGCTGACCATGGTGCTGGGCGGCATCTGGCACGGCGCCGCCTGGAAGTTCGTGCTGTGGGGTGCGCTACACGGCGGCGTGCTGGCGCTGGAGCGCTTCCTCTATGGCGGGCGCGATCCGGCGGCGCGGGTCGGCCGTCCGGTCTGGGTCCGGGCGCTGTCGATCTTCGTCATCTTCCACTTCGTCTGCCTGTGCTGGATCTTCTTCCGGGCCGAGGATTTGGCGCGGGCGATGGAGCTGCTCGGCGGATTGGCGAGCTGGTCGCAGCCCGTGGAGCTGCTGAACCTGTTCCTGCTGGCGCTGATCGCCTTCGGGCTCGCGATCCAGTTCACGCCCGAGGACATGCCGCAGCGGCTGGATCGCCTCTACCACGGCGTGGCGGCATGGGGCGTCGGTGTCCTGGCCGGCGTCGCCCTGCTGCTGATCGAGGCGGTCGGCGGCGACGGCGCGGCGCCCTTCATCTACTTCCAGTTCTGACGGGGCAGCGATGACGACCCATCAATCGGACCCGGCTGTCACCGACGACTCGGCGCTGGGCACGCACGACCTGGAAGCCGGCATGCGGCCCTCGAAGCGGGCGGCGTTCACACCGGTCCTCGTCATCACCGTCGGCCTGCTGTTCGTCTTCAATTCCGCCGGCCTGGTGCGCTGGACCCAGAACCTGCCACCCGGCGCCTGGGGAACGGCGCTGTCCGACGCCGCCAACGTCTGGCATGACGCCATGCTGGCGGCTGGACCGGCCCGCCTGTTTGCGCAGGTCAAGAATCTGATTGGTATCGAGCTGCGATAGTGTGGCCGGGCCGCGTCCTGCGACGCGGGTGACCGAGATCAATCGGCCCAGCCGACCGCACGACGCGGCGCGCGCGACTGGACGCGGCCCGACCGTCGGGCGAAGCGCCACACCAAGAGGATCGCCACCAGAAACAAGCCCAGCGCGAGGCCGGCCCAAACGCCCTCGCCGCGTTGCGGCGTGAACAGGCCGAGCCAGACTGCCGCAGGGAAGGCCGCGAGCCAGTAGCCGCCGGCGGCGACCAGCATCGGCACGGCCGTGTCGTGCAGGCCGCGCAGGCTGCCGTTGGCCACCGCCTGGGCGCCATCGACGACCTGGAACAGCGCCGCCCAGGCGAGATAGGCGACCGCGAGCTGATAGGCCGCCGACTCCGGCGACGCCAGGAAGACACCGACCAGATGCTCGCCCGCGATCCAGAAGATCAGGCCCGCCAGCGCCATGAACGCCATGCCCAGGACGATGGCGATCCAGCCGGCGCGCCGCACGCCATCGCCATCGCCGGCGCCGGCCGCGAGGCCGACCCGCACCGTGGCGGCCTGCGAAATCCCCATCGGTACCATGAAGGTGATGGCGGCCCATTGCAGGGCGATCTGGTGGGCCGCCACCTCGCTGGCCCCGAGCCGGCCCATCAACAACGCGGCGGCCGAGAACAGCCCGACCTCGCAGCCGAAGCTCAGCGCGATCGGCGCCGCGATGCGCGTATAGCGCCACAGGCGCGCCGTCGTGCTGCGCCACCAGTCCTGCGCCAGGCGATAGCCGCTGAACTGCTTGTCGAACCGCAGGTAGAGCGCCAGCGCCAGAAAGACCGCGATGTTGACCGCGCTCGAGCCGATGCCGGCGCCGATCAGCTCAAGCCGCGGCAGGCCAAAGGCGCCGAAGATCAGGCCGTAGTTCACCACCGCGTTCAGCCCGATGGCGATCACCATCAGCAGCATCGCCGGCCGCGGCCGCTCCAGCGCCGACGTGAATCCGCGCAGCACGGCGAACCAGATCACCGCCGGCAGACCGATCGACAGGATCCGCACGAACGGCACGACCTCGTCGACCAGCGCCGGAGATTGTCCGGTCCACAACAGCACCGGACCGCAGAACCACATCGCGACGATCGATCCGACGGCGGCGAGGCCGCTGGTGATCAGGCCGTCCTGCACGGCGTGGCGCACGCTGTCGCGGTCGGCGCGATCACGGCCCAGCGCCTGCGCCGCCATCGCCGGGGTGCCGGTCGCCAGGCCGAGGCACATCATGAAAAAGACGCCGTAGATCGACACGGCAAGCGCGCTCGCCGCCAGGGCGGTTTCCGACAACCGCGCCAGCAGGAACACGTCGGTGGTGTGGATCGCCATCTGCGCCAGCTGCGTGCCGACAATCGGCAACGCCAGCGCCAGCGTGGCCCGCGCTTCCTTGAGGATCATGGGGGCGCCGTCATAGCGACTTGCGTCAGAGACCGCCAGTGCCATGCGTGCGGACACGCAGGTCGTGGCTTTTCAAATTGCCAAACATCGGTAAAGTTCAACGAAAAGGCGTACTGACTTGGGGGATATTGTGCTTCGTCACAGTCGGATTCTGCTGGCGGTCGTCATGACGTTTGTCCTGACCGCCTGCACCATCGCGTCGCTGCCCTATGACCGCCAGACGGCCGCGATCAAATCCATCGGTGTCGTCACGCCGGCGCGGTGGGATGACACGGGCACTTTTCTCGCCACCAGCGTCGGCGGCAGTTTTGGCCTGATCGGTGCCCTGGTCGACGCCGCCATCACCAGCAGCCGCAACGCCCGGCTTCGCACAATCCTGCGGGAGCAGGAGTACGCCCCACTGGGCGCCCTGCAGGACGAGGTCATCAAGGCACTCGTCGCCAACGGCTATGTTGCAACGGCGATCGCGCAGGCCGCCGAACGCCGGGAGTTCCTCAACGCCTCGCCGGCCAGCCCGTCGCCGCTGGACGCCTACCTTGACATGGTCGTGCTCGCCCACGGCTACCAAGCGGTTGGGATTGGGCCAAGTGCACCATGGCGACCTTTCGTTGTCTTGCGGGTGCGGCTGGTTCGCCTGAACGATTCGGCAGTCCTGATGCAGAACACGATTGCCTACAATCCTTTGAATGCCGGCCGCGATGTGATCACGATCAGCGCCGACACCGACTTCCAGTTCAGCACTTTCAATGATCTCATGGCCGAGCCGCGAAAGGCCACCAGCGGACTTAAGACGGCGATCGAACAGACCGCCAAGACCATCGCCACCCTGCTGCGATAGCCCGCCGTGACCGGGATCCGTCGCAGACTTCTTTGGCCTGTTGTCGCCATGCTGCTGGCGGGCTGCCTTGGAACCGACCGAGGTCCGCCGCCGGTAACCACCCTCGAAGGCCGCCGATGCCCTAGCGACCCGGACGTGATCGACGGCAGCATCCGGCCGTTGTCGATCGGCGCACCAGTTACCGTCGCGATCGACGAAACGGCGTCTTGCTGGAGCTCTCCGGCCGGCAACAGCACCTACGCTGCGTTCCTGCTGCCGGAGACAGCTGCACCGTATGTCATCAAGGTCCTGAGCGAGCCGGTCGGCCGGACGCTCTTCGTGCCGCGTCTGATCCTGCGCGGCGCCGACGGTCAGGTACGACGCGAGATCCCGAGAGACATGTTCCTTTCGCGCGACGCGGCGCTTCACGTCGCCATCCGCGGGCGGCACGACGAGCGCTATCTCATCGTCGCTTCTGATCCCGCCACGCCGGGCCGGCAAGCAACCAATGTCTCAGGCCAGACCCAGGTGATTCCGGTGATTGTCGGACGGGCTGTGTTTTTCGTGCACAGCGGCAGCGACAAAACAGCGACATACACCTACGCCCACAACGGCAAGGTCACCATCACCCTCGACCCGCTGCCAGTCGTCACAAGGTGATATCGAGCTACCTCGCAGGTGACAGCTTCATTGTTCGACGGGGCTCACCATGAAGGCTCGCGGCGACTGATCGATGCCGTGCGACTTCGCGTGTCAGGCGCGTGCCGTTGAATCGGCGACGGCTTGACCGAGCGCTTGCAGCGCGGTGGTGACGATGTGCCCGGCGTCGAGGCCGGCCCATTCGTATTGCCGGCCGGGCGAGGCGTGGTCGATGAAGTGGTCGGGCAGGATCATCGGCCGGATCTTCAGGCCGTGGTCGAAGGCGCCCGTCGTCGCCAGATGCTGCATCACCTGCGCCGCGAAGCCGCCGACCGCACCCTCCTCGATGGTGATCAGCACCTCGTGCTGGCGCGCCAGCCGGTCAACCAGCGCGGTGTCCAGCGGCTTGGCGAAGCGTGCGTCCGCCACGGTGGTCGACAAGCCCTTGGCCGCCAGCTCGTCGGCCGCCTTCAGGCACTCCTGCAGCCGGGCACCGAAGCTCAGCAGCGCGATCTTGCCGCCCTCGCGCACCACCCGGCCCTTGCCGATCTCCAGCGGCGTGCCGCGCGCCGGCAGCTCGACGCCGACACCCTCGCCGCGCGGATAGCGGACGGCGCTGGGGCGGTCGTCGATCGCCGCCGCCGTCGCCACCATGTGCATCAGCTCCAGCTCGTCGGAAGCGGCCATGACGACAAAATCCGGCAGGCAGCAAAGGTAGTTAACGTCGTAGCTGCCGGCGTGCGTCGCGCCATCGGCGCCGACCAATCCGGCACGATCGATGGCGAAGCGCACCGGCAGCTTCTGAATCGCGACGTCGTGCACCACCTGGTCGTAGGCGCGCTGCAGGAAGGTCGAATAGATCGCGGCGAACGGCTTGTAGCCCTCGCACGCCAGGCCGGCGGCGAACGTCACGGCGTGCTGCTCGGCGATGCCGACGTCGAAGCTGCGCTGCGGAAAGCGCTTGGCGAACTGGTCGAGTCCGGTGCCGCTGGGCATCGCGGCGGTGATGGCGATGATCTTCGGGTCGGCCTCGGCCTCGGCGATCAGTGCCTTGGCGAACACCGAGGTGTAACCCGGCGCGTTGCTCACCGCCTTGGCCTGCTTGCCGGTGACGACGTCGAACTTCACCACGCCGTGGTACTTGTCGGCGCTGGCCTCGGCCGGCGGGTAACCCTTGCCCTTGCGCGTCACCGCGTGGATCAGGATCGGCTTGTCGACGTCGCTGTCGCGGGCGTTGCGCAGCACCGGCAGCAGGTGCTCGATGTTGTGGCCGTCGACCGGGCCGACATAGTAGAAGCCCAGCTCCTCGAACAGGGTGCCGCCCTGCACGAAGCCGCGCGCGAACTCCTCGGCGCGGCGCGCCGCCTGCTCCAGCGGCCGCGGCAGCGCCTCGGCGAACGCCTTGCCGAGCTGGCGCAGCGACACGTAGGGCCGCGACGAGATCAGTCGCGACAGGTGCGCCGACACCGCACCGGTCGGCGGCGCGATCGACATGTCGTTGTCGTTCAGCACCACGATCAGGCGGCTGCGCAGGTGGCCGGCGTTGTTCATCGCCTCGTAGGCCATGCCGGCGCTGAGCGCCCCGTCGCCGATCACCGCCACGACGTGCCGCCGCTTGCCGTCCAGGTCGCGGGCCACCGCCATGCCCAGCGCCGCCGAGATCGAGGTCGAGGAATGGGCGGCGCCGAAGGCGTCGTACGGGCTTTCGCTCCGCCGCGTGAACCCAGAGAGGCCGCCTTCGCTGCGCAGGCTGCGGATGCGCTCGCGCCGGCCGGTGAGGATCTTGTGGGGGTAGGCCTGGTGGCCAACATCCCAGATCAGCCGATCTTCCGGGGTGTCGAAGACATGGTGCAGGACCACCGTCAGCTCGATCACGCCCAGGCCGGCCCCGAGATGACCGCCGGTGATCGACACGGCCGAAATCGTCTCCTGCCGCAGCTCGTCGGCCAGTTGGCGCAGCTGATCGGGCCGCAGGCGGCGCACATCGGCCGGCTCGCGCACGGTATCGAGCAAGGGCGTCGCCGGTCGGGTTGGATCGTTGAAATTGGCCATGATCGCTTTGCCGCCGGTCAGGTCCGGCGTTCGACGACGAAACGTGCCGCCTGCTTCAGGAGTTCGGCCTTGGGGCCAAACATGTCAAGGTGCCGGCCCGCCTGATCGGCCAGCAGCGACGCCTGGTCGCGGGCGCGTTCCAGGCCCAGCAGCGACACGAACGTGGCCTTGCCCGCGGCGAGGTCCTTGCCGGGGGTCTTGCCGGTTTCCTCGCGCCTTCCCTCGACGTCGAGCAGGTCGTCGGCCATCTGGAACGCCAGGCCGACATCGTGGGCGTAGGCGGTCAAGGCGTGCCGCGCCGGTTCCGACGCCTTGGCCAGCCGGCCTCCCGCGCCGCAGGCGAACGAGATCAGCTCGCCGGTCTTCAGGCGCTGCAGCCGGGTGATCTCGCCCAACGACAGGCTCTTGCCTTCGGCGTCCATGTCGACCATCTGGCCGCCGACCATGCCGTGCGGGCCGATCGCCTGGGCGAGGCCGGTCACCAGTTGCACGCGCACGGCCGGATCGCCGTGCGTGTCCTCGTGCGCCAGCACCTCGAAGGCCAACGCCTGCAGCGCGTCGCCGGCGAGGATCGCGGTGGCTTCGTCGAAGCGCTTGTGGCAGCTCGGTTGGCCGCGGCGGAAATCGTCATCGTCCATCGCCGGCAGGTCGTCGTGCACCAGCGAATAGGCGTGCACGAACTCGACCGCGGCCGCCACCCGCAGCGCCGCCTGCGTCGCGACGCCGAACAGGGTGGCGCCGGCCATGACGAAGAAGGCACGCAGGCGCTTGCCGCCGCCGAGGGCCGAGTAGCGCATCGCCTCGAACAGGCGCGCCTCGGGCCCGACGCCGCTGGGCAGCAGCCGGTCCATGGTCCGCTCCACGGCCCGCGCCGTGAAATCCATGGCCGAACGGAAGTCAGGCTGATCTGACAATGGCATCACGGAGACCACGGTGCGGGCGCCTCGGTCGACAGCTTGTGGGCGCACCAGCGTGACGCCGGGCGGCGGCGGTCGGATGACGGTTTGGTGCAATCCGCATGCCCGTTCCGCCGATTGCCCGCGTCAGCTCATGCCGGACGGTTCGGTTCCGACCGCGCCGCCGGCGCCGATCACG
>DATFGV010000633.1:0-11637 GCA_035249115.1 Vineibacter sp. | reverse complement strand
AGAACCGCACGTTCGTCCTGCCGTGGCGCGCGGCGTTGCGGCTCGGATTGGTCGTGGGCGCATTGGGCGTCGGGGCGATCGGCGGCTACATGCTGTGGAAAGGCGGCCATATCGAGCGCGCGCAAGCCTGGACCGCCGACTGGCGGGAGCGAATGACGGCCTTCGCGCCGTTTCCGGTCCAGGACGTCACGGTCGAGGGCCGCCGGCATGTGACCCAGGACGCGATCCTCAAGGCACTCGACGTGCGTCGCGGGCAATCGTTGCTGTCGGTGGACCTGCAAACGACGCGCCAGCGGCTGGAGCGAATCGAATGGGTCGAATTCGCGGCCGTCGAGCGCCGCTGGCCCGACTCCGTTCACGTGACTTTGCGCGAGCGCAGTGCCGTGGCGCTGTGGCAGACCGAGACGATCGGCGCCAATGGCGCGCGCGCCACTGAGTACGTGCTGATCGATCGGCTGGGGCGCAAGGTACGGGCCGTCGATCCGGCCGAATCTCAGGTGCGCCTGATCCTGGCTGGCGAGGCGGCCCCCGAGCACCTCGCCGAACTGCTGCTGTTGCTGCAGGACGCGCGCCCGATTCGCGCCCGGTTGCGGGCCGCCGTCTTTGTCGGCCAGCGTCGCTGGAACCTGACCCTAGACGACGACCTGACGATCAAGTTGCCGGCCGATGACGCCGGCGCGGCGTTGCAGCGCCTGATGGCGCTCGACCGTAGCGACCGCTTGCTGGCGCGCGATCTGGCGGTCATCGACCTGCGCCTGCCGCACATGCTGGTGCTTCGCCGGCGCGGCGCGCCGGACCCGTTGCGGACCCTTCCCGAACGTGCGCCGGCGCGGTTAGAATCACCACCGGCTCCGGTGCCCGCGGCCGGAGCCAAACCGGCGTCGCCAGTCGCGGCGTCGAAAGCCCCGGCGCCGGCAGCGCCGGCGGCCAAGCCAGGACCACCGGCAGATGGCGGGCGCAAGGCCGCCACGGGGGCCGGTGGTCAGCGTTAGTAGGCGTAGTGGAGTGGAGTGCGTATCGTGGCAAAAACAAGAAACGGCATCGTCGCCGCCCTCGATATCGGCACGAGCAAGGTGGTCTGCTTCGTGGCCCGCATTGATGGCGCTGGTCCACGGGTCATCGGCATCGGTCACCATTCCACCGCCGGCCTGCGCTCCGGCAACATCGTCGACATGGAGCAGGCGACGCGCGCCATTTCGTCGGCGGTCAGCGCCGCCGAAGAAATGTGCGGCGAAACGATCCGCGAGGTGATCGTCGGCGTTGGCGGCGGCCAGCCGGCGTCGCACAACCAGACCCTGGAAGTGCAGATCGGCCATCACGAGATCGGCGAGCGCGACGTGCGTCGCTTGCTTTCCCAAATCCACCTGCCGGCAGAAACCGCCGACCGTGACCTGGTCCATACCTTGCCGGTCGGCTATGCCGTCGACGGCAGCGCGGTGCTCGAACCCCGCGGCATGTATGGCGAGCGACTGGCCGTCGATGTGCACATGATCACGGCCGCCACCGGCGCCATGCGGAACCTCGCGGTCTGCGTCAAACGCGCCCACCTCGATATCGCCGACCGCGTGGTGACGCCCTACGCCGCCGGCCTCGCGACTTTGGTGCCGGACGAGCGCAAGCTCGGCGCCACCCTGATCGACATGGGAGGCGGCACGACGTCGATCGCCGTTTTCTACGAGGATCACCTCGTGCACGTCGATTCGATCCCGATCGGCGGCGGCCACGTCACCAGCGATATTGCCCGCGGATTGTCGACCCCGCTGGCCGATGCCGAGCGAATGAAGACCCTGATCGGCCGAGCCCGCGCCCGGCCGAACGACGAGTACGACATTATCGACGTGCCGCTGATCGGCGAGCAGGAGCGGACCACACCCAATCACGTGCCGCGTTCGATCCTGGTCGGAATCATCCGGCCGCGCATCGAGGAGACGTTCGAGCTGGTGCGCAGCAGGCTGGAGGCCAGCGGAGTCGGCCGGCTGGCCGGCGGCCGCGCCGTGCTGGTCGGCGGCGCCAGCCAGCTCGACGGTCTGCCGGAGATTGCCGGCGAAATCCTCAACAAGAAGGTCAGGGTCGGTGGTCCGTTGCGACTCTCCGGTCTGGCCGAATCCCTGGCGGGGCCGCCGTTCGCGGGCTGTGCCGGACTGCTGGTGCACGCCGCGCAGCAGGTGCAGTCGTCATTGCAGTTGGCACAGCCCGCTCCCGAGGTGCATTCGAGCCGCTTCGGGCGAATTGGCAGTTGGATACGGGATAATTTTTAGTCTAGAATCGGTATTGGGACTGGCACTCCCCAACGGCCTCTAACAACAAAGGTCGGTGTCGTCGAAGATACCCAGCGAAAACAAGGGGATCGCGGCGGCTCCGGCGCGGATCACCCCCTCGTCTTCGCCTGGAGAAATGCCAATGACGATTAATTTGTCGCTCCCACAGTCGGAGTCCGACCTGAAACCGCGTATCACCGTCATCGGTGTCGGCGGCGCCGGCGGAAATGCTGTGAACAACATGATTTCCTCGTCGCTGGAAGGCGTCGAGTTCGTGGTCGCCAATACCGACGCGCAAGCGTTGGGCCAATCGCTGGCCGATCGCCGCATCCAGCTTGGCATCAGCATCACCCAGGGCCTCGGCGCCGGCGCGCGACCGGCTGTGGGTAAACAGGCCGCCGAAGAGGCGCTGCCGGAACTGATGAAGGCGCTGGAAGGCTCGAACATGGTGTTCGTCACCGCCGGCATGGGTGGCGGCACCGGCACCGGCGCCGCGCCGGTCATCGCGCAGGCGGCCCGCGACCAGGGCATCCTGACGGTCGGCGTGGTGACCAAGCCGTTCCACTTCGAGGGTCGCCGGCGCATGCAGATGGCCGACGATGGCATCATCGAGTTCGAGAAGTATGTCGACACGCTGATCATCATCCCGAACCAGAACCTGTTCAAGATCGCCAACGAGAAGACGACCTTCGCCGACGCCTTCAAGATGGCCGACGACGTCCTCTATTCCGGCGTGCGCGGCGTTACCGACCTGATGGTTATGCCCGGCCTGATCAACCTGGATTTCGCCGACATCCGCACCGTGATGGGCGAGATGGGCAAGGCGATGATGGGCACCGGCGAAGCCGAGGGTCCGGACCGCGCCAAGGCGGCGGCCGAGGCGGCGATCTCCAATCCGCTGCTCGAGGACGCCTCGATGAAGGGCGCCAAGGGCGTGCTGATCAACATCACCGGCGGGCTCGATATGACCCTGCTGGAAGTCGACGAGGCGGCCAATCGGATTCGCGAGGAAGTCGATCCCGACGCCGACATCATCTTTGGCTCGACTTTCGATGCCGCGATGCAGGGCCGCATGCGGGTGTCGGTGGTGGCCACCGGCATCTCCGCCGCGGTAATGCACCAGCCCGAGCCGAAGTACCTCAGCATCGACCGGCCTATTCAGACCGGCCAGCCGCACCTGCAACGCCCGGCGCGGCCGGTTCCGACTTACGTGCCGCCGCCAGCGCCCGTACCCGCACCTGCCCCGATCGCCGCCGTGGCGCCGGCTGCTCCGCCGGTTGCCGTCATGCCGCCCGTGGTCGCGTCCATGGCGCCGCCCGCGCCGGTCGTCGTGGCGCCAGCGCCTGTCATCGCCGAGGCGATGCCGGCCGCCATTGCTCCAGTGCAGGAGTTCGTACCCGAAGTGATCGTGGCGCCGCCTGAACCCGCCATGGCGGCTCCGATCGAGGCTGAGCTGCCGCTGGTCCAGGCTGCGCCGCCGCCCACACCGGCACCTGCGCCAGTCATGGCTGCGCCGCCGCCGGCCGCCATGCCCGCAGCCACCGTGAGCTCGCCATCGCAGCACGACTGGCGGCTGTCGCAACGGCCGACGACCCGGCCTGCCCCGGCGGCGCGCGCCGACGCGTCCACGCGGAGCCCAAACATCTTCCAGCGCATCACTGGCCTGGTCGGCGGCAGCAAGCCCACGACACCTGCGGCATCGCCGGGCACACCGGCGATCGAGCCGGTTCTGACCCGGCCAGTCGAAGCGCCGCCGGCACCGACGCCGCTGCGACCGGTGCCCAGTTCGCCGCAACCCAAGATCGCCGGTCTGGATCCAGCCGATCGGGCCAAGCCGGTGCGCGAAGAGGACGATTTGCAGATTCCGGCCTTCCTGCGGCGTCAGGCCAACTGACGGCGGCGCCGGCAATTCTCCAGTTCAGGCGACTCGGGGGCCCATGGGCCCCCGATTTTTTGCCATGGCGGCCCGGTTTCGCCACGCTTTCGCTGCATGGTAAAACCCGGTACATCGACGCCGCCGCCCCCTTGGAGAGAGGCTTCATGACCATTGCGACCGACCTGATCCGCACCGCCTGGCGTGCCTGGCGCGCGGCCGCGCTGGGCGGCGCGTGCGCGCTGGCGCTGGCGGCCTGCGGCGGCAGCAAGGACGACGACAAGAACTACGTCGAGCGCCCGGTCGACACGCTCTACAACATCGCGCTCGACGCGCTGGGTGCCGGCTCCTACGTGACCGCCGCCAAAGGCTTCGAAGAGGTCGACCGGCAACACCCCTACTCGGTGTGGGCGACCAAGGCGCAGATCATGGCCGCCTTCTCCTACTACCAGGCTAACAAATATGACGATGCCATCGTGGCGCTCGACCGCTTTATCCAGCTGCATCCCGGGCATCGCGATATCGCCTACGCCTACTATCTCAAGGCGCTGTGCTACTACGAGCAGATCGCCGATGTCGGCCGCGACCAGCGGATTACCGAGCAGGCCCTGAACGCGCTGGCCGACGTCGCCAAACGCTTCCCGGAGACCGGCTACGCCCGCGACGCGCGCCTGAAGGTCGACCTCGCTATCGACCATCTTGGCGGCAAGGAGATGGATGTCGGACGCTTCTACCAGAAGCAGCGCCAATACGTGGCGGCCATCAATCGCTACCGGCAGGTCCTGGAGAAGTACCAGACCACAACGCACACCCCGGAAGCGCTGCATCGCCTGGTCGAGTGCTACCTGGCCCTGGGCGTGCAGCAGGAGGCCAAGATGGCCGCTGCTGTGCTCGGCCACAACTTCCCCGGCAGCGACTGGTATGCCGATACGTACTACCTGCTGGAGGGCGTCGACCTGCGGCCCGAGCGCGCCGAGGGCTCGTGGCTCAATCGGATCTGGAAATCGATCTTCTGATCGACGTCCTATGGCGGTGCCGCGATGCTGCTCGGCCTGTCGATCCGCGACGTCGTTCTGATCGAAAAGCTCGACCTGACCTTCGCCGCGCCGGCCAAGCCCGGCACCGCGTCGGGCCTCGACGTGTTGACCGGCGAGACCGGCGCCGGCAAGTCGATCCTGCTCGACGCCTTCAGCCTGGCACTGGGCGGCCGGGCTGCCGCTGGCATCGTGCGGTCGGGCGCGGCACAGGCCGTGGTGGCGGCGGAATTCTCCTTGGCGGCCGACCATGCGGCGCACGCCATCCTGGCCGAGCAGGGGGTCGTCGACGAGGGAGAAACCCTGCTGTTGCGCCGGATCATCGGAGCCGACGGTCGCGGCCGCGCCTTCGTCAACGATCAGCCAGCCTCGGTCGGCTTGCTGAAGCGGCTGGGCGAGACCCTGGTTGAGATCCAAGGGCAATTTGAACAGCACGGCCTGTTGGTGCCGGTCAACCATCGCACCGCGCTCGACGCGTTCGGTGGCCTGAGGCAGGAAGTCGAGGTGGCCGATGCCGCATGGCGCACGTGGCGCGAGGCCGAAACGACGCGGGCAGAAGCCGCCGCCGCTTTCGAGCAGGCTCGGCGCGACGAAGAATATCTGCGCCACGCTGCCGCCGAGCTTGCGTCCCTCGACCCGAAGGACGACGACGAGGAGCGGCTCGGTGCCGAGCGCCAGCTGCTGCGCCACGGCGCTGCGATCGGCGAAGCAGTGGCAGCGGCACTGGCCGAGCTGGAGCGCGACAAGGGCGTGACCGGTGCGTTGCACCAAGCCCACCGCCTGATCGAGCGCCAGGCCGAGACCGCGGGCGGCCGTCTCAATTCGGCGTTGGCGGCGCTTGACCGGGCCTTGTCGGAAACAACCGAGGCTGTCGCCCAGGTCGAGCAGGCTCGGGAGTCACTCGACCTCGAGCCGTCGCGCCTGGAGGGGATCGAGGAACGGCTGTTCGCCTTGCGCGCCGCAGCTCGCAAGCACGGCACGCCCGTCGCCGGTCTCGCCGGGCTGCGCCAGCGCATGGAAGAGCAGTTGGCGGCGCTTGACGACGGCGAAGCTCGGCAGAAGCGACTGGCAGCTGACGCCAAGCGAGCCCGTGACGCCTATGTCGCGGCGGCGCAGGCGCTGTCTGTGGCGCGCGCCAAGGCTGCCGCCAGGCTCGACCGCACCGTCTCCGCCGAACTGCCGCCACTGAAGCTGGAGCGCGCCAAGTTCGTGACGCGGCTGGAGGCGCTGGCGGAGAAGGACTGGAGCGGCCACGGCGTCGACCGCATCGAGTTTCTGGTCGCGACCAATCCCGGCACGGCGCCGGGACCAATCGGAAAGATCGCCTCGGGCGGCGAGCTGTCGCGTTTCATGCTGGCGCTGAAGCTGGCGCTGGCAAAGGTGGGTGACGCCCGCACCCTGGTGTTCGACGAGGTCGACAGCGGTATCGGTGGCGCCGTTGCTGCCGCCGTCGGTGAGCGCCTGCGACGGCTCGCCAAGGGCCTACAGGTGCTGGTGGTAACGCATTCGCCACAGGTCGCGGCGCTGGCCGATCACCACTGGTTGATCCGCAAGACCACCAGCCGCGCCAAAGCCACGACCGAGGTGGTGGCGCTCGACGGCGCCGCGCGGCTGGAGGAGGTAGCGCGCATGCTGTCGGGCGCCGCCGTCACAGACGCCGCACGCGCGGCGGCGAAGCAACTGATGACGGCGGCAGGTTGACATCGCTAGCCTGCGTTGCGGGCAACAGTGCACGATCGGAGTAGCCGCATGGCGCGTCAGGCCAAAGTGGTGGAGAGCATCGCAGTCGCGGATTTAACTCAGCGTCAGGCCAAGGCAGAGCACGCACGCCTGGCAGCGGAAATCGCGCGCCACGACAAGTTGTACCACGGCGAGGACGCGCCGGAAGTGTCCGACGCCGCTTACGATGCCTTGCGCCGGCGACTCGGCGACATCGAGGCGCGCTTTGCCGAGCTGCGAACCCTGGACAGCCCCACGTTGAAAGTCGGCGCCGCACCGAGCCGCGGCTTCGCCAAGGTCCGGCATACCGTGCCGATGCTGTCGCTGGACAATGCCTTCGCCGACCAGGACATCGTCGATTTCGTCGACCGCGTGCGGCGCTACCTGGCGCGCGAGACCGAGATCGCCGCCGACGCACCGATCGCGTTGGTCTGCGAGCCGAAGATCGATGGCCTCTCGCTCTCAATCCGCTACGAGAACGGCGCGCTGGTCAACGCGGCCACGCGCGGCGACGGCGCGGAAGGCGAGGACGTCACCGCCAATGTGCGCACCCTGGCCGACGTGCCCAAAACCCTCAAAGGCAAGGCCCCGGAACGGCTGGATGTTCGCGGCGAGGTCTACATGTCGCGCGCCGCCTTCCTGGAGCTGAACAAGCGGCAGGCGGAGGCGGGTGAGAAGGTGTTCGCCAACCCGCGCAACGGCGCCGCCGGGTCGCTGCGGCAGCTGGACGTTTCGATCACCGCCAGCCGGCCGCTGTCGTTCTTCGCCTACGCCTGGGGCGAGGCCGAACCACGCAGCTGGAAGGGTCAACACGAGTTCCTCGAGCGCCTCAAAGCCTGGGGCTTCAACGTCAACCCCGAGGCCAAACTGGCACGCACGCTCGACGAGGTGCTGGAATTCTACAACGACATCGGCGCCCGCCGCGCCGCGCTGCCCTACGACATCGACGGGGTGGTCTACAAGGTCGATCGGGTCGATTGGCAGGAGACCCTGGGTTTTGTCAGCCGCTCGCCGCGCTGGGCAATCGCCCACAAGTTCCCGGCCGAACGGGCGCAAACAGTGTTGCGCGCCATCGCCATCCAGGTCGGCCGCACCGGCGCGTTGACGCCGGTGGCTGAGCTGGAGCCGATTACGGTCGGCGGCGTCGTGGTGTCGCGCGCCACCTTGCACAACGCCGACGAGATCGAGCGGCTGGACGTGCGGGCCGGCGATACGGTGGAAATACAGCGCGCTGGGGACGTCATTCCGCAAGTGCTGGGCGTCGTCATGCCGGCGCGGCCCAAGGATGCCAAACCCTATCGCTTCCCGACCAAGTGCCCCTGCGAGCTGAAGACGCCGGTGGTGCGCGAGGAGGACGGCGTCGTGCGCCGCTGCTCCGGCGGCCTGGAGTGTCCGTTCCAGCAGGTCGAGCGGCTGCGCTACTTCGTGTCGCGCCAGGCGTTTGATATCGAGGGGCTGGGCGGCACGCATATCGAGAGTTTCTGGCGTGAGGGGCTGCTCAAGACACCGGCCGACCTGTTCAAGCTGCGCTCGAAAGAGGCGCAACTACGCGAGCGCGAGGGCTGGGGCGAGCAGTCGGTACGCAATCTGCTCGATGCCATCGAGGCGCGTCGCACGATCGCGCTCGACCGCTTCATCAATGCGCTGGGCATCCCGATGATTGGCGAGTCGACTGCCAAGGCGCTGGCGCGCGAGTACGGCGACGTCAAGAGCTGGCTGGACGAGATGCTGGCGGCCCGCGGCGAGCGTCGGGCCAATGACGCACCAACCAAGAAGGAGAAGGCATCGGCGGAGATCGGTGCGGCCTATGGACGCCTGTGCAACGTCACCGACATTGGCGTCACGACCGCCGACAAGCTCGTGGCGTTCTTCGCCGAGGGCCACAACGTCGAGATCATTCGGGCGCTGATTTCCGAGGTCGAGGTGCAAGCCTTCCGTGCCGCGCGCGTGGCAGCCGATTCGCCGTTCTCAGGCAAGACCATGGTGTTCACCGGTACGTTGACATCGATGAGCCGTGACGAGGCTGAGGCCAAGGCCGAAGCGCTGGGCGCCAAGGTCACCGGCTCGGTGTCCAAGAAGACCGACTTCGTGGTGGTCGGCGCCGACGCCGGCTCGAAGGCCAAGAAGGCGGCGGAACTGGGCGTCAAGATCTTGACCGAAGACGAGTGGCTGCGCCTGAGCGGGCCAGCGCTTTAAGATCAGGTCGATCGGTTCGCCCGTCATGATATCGATCATCATCGATCAATCGATAGACTTCGATGCATCGACATCGGTCGATTTATAAAATGACCGCTAAGTGTTTATTATAAAATGATTTTTCGCTCTGAAGGACGTCCCAAAGGGTCTTGCTAAGTTACCGCTTACGGGCGGTAAATTGCTACGTGCAACCCTCTATGGGGCGGGCTTGCGCACCGCGCGACCATCGACGCGTCACACAGGACAGTGATCCTTACGTCCGCTCGATCGTCACATAGATCGCCGGACCGTCCGGCGTCTCGATTTTGCCGCGGCGCGCGAAGCCGGCCTTGGCGTATGCGCCGAGCGCTGCGGCATTGTCGGGTCGGAGATCAGCGTGAACACGTGCGACGCCATCGAGCGCGAGCAGGTGGCTGGCTGCCAGCTTCAGGCAGGCGCTGCCGTGGCCGCGACGCAGCGCTTCTGGCTCGCCGATGAACAGATCCACACCACAGGTTTCGCGCGGCAGGTCGTGGCCAGCCCAGAAGGGGTGACCGCTGGCAATGTAGATTCGGACGAAGCCGATCGGTCGGCCGGCGCCGACGATGACGAAGGGCCAAGCGTCCCGGGCATCGATCTGGCCGGCGATGTCCACGAGGGCCGCCTGCGGCGAGGCCCAGTTGGCGCCGAGGTGCGGCCGTCCCAGCCAGCGCGCCATCAGCGCCAGGTCGCCGAGGGTCAACGCGCGCAAGGCGACGCCAGGCACGTCGTCGTGCGCGATCCGCCGATCCGCGAGCTGCAATCCGGCGACTTTACGTGCACCGGACGCGGGAGGTCGGCCCGGCCGCCTCATGGCCGGTGCCGATTCGTGGCCGGTGGGCGGCCGAAGGAGACGCGCATCGGCAACGGCTGGTTCGCGCCGATCAGATGGCGACGGTCGCGGCTTCGAGCCAGGCCCGCGTCGTGGCGTCGACTGTCGGGCCGATCTCCTCGCGTACGCGCGCGTGGTAGGCGTTCAGCCAGGTGCGCTCGGATGGGGTCAATAACGCCTGATCGATGCAGTTGAGGTCGATCGGCGCGAGGGTCAGGGTCTCGAACTCGAGGTAGGCGCGGTCGGCGCCCTCGATGTGGGCTTCGCGAACCGCCACCAGGTTCTCGATGCGGATGCCGTAGGCGCCGGTCTTGTAGTAACCCGGCTCGTTGCTGACGATCATGCCCGGCTTCAGTGCCACGCTGTTCGGCAGCTTGGAAATGCGATGCGGGCCTTCGTGCACCGATAGATACGCGCCGACGCCGTGGCCGGTGCCGTGGTCGTAGTCCAGGCCGACCTGCCAGAGGTGGTAGCGTGCCAGGGCGTCGAGCTGGCTGCCGGTGGTGCCGACAGGGAACTTGGCCATTGCCAACGCGATGTGGCCCTTAAGCACCCTGGTGAAGCGGTCGCGCATCTCGGGGCTCGGCGCGCCGATGGCGAGGGTGCGGGTGATGTCGGTGGTGCCGTCGCGGTACTGGCCGCCGGAATCGACCAGGTACAGCTCGCCTGGTGTCAGCTTGCGCGCCGTGCGCGAGGTGGCGTGGTAGTGCACGATCGCGCCGTTGGCGCCGGCGCCGCTGATGGTGTCGAAGCTCAGGTCACGAATCGCGCCGGTTTCGGCGCGGAAGCGCTGCAGCTGGTCCGAGGCCGCGATCTCGTCGAGCGTGCCGGACGCGGCGGCGGATGCCAGCCAGGCGAGGTAGCGGGTAACGGCGCCGCCGTCGCGCTTGTGGGCCGCCCGCACACCCTGCAGCTCGACCTCGTTCTTGCACGCCTTGGGCAGGGCCACAGGATCGGTCTCGCGCACGATCGTGGCCGAGCTGCCCAGCCGGTCCAGCGCCCAACGCGGCGCGCTGTTAGGGTCGAGCCAGATCTTCGCGCCGGCGGCACCCAGGCGTCCCAGGGCGTCGCCCAGGGTTTCAGGCGGATGCAGCGCCACGCCATTGCCGAGATGAGCGCGGGTCGCCGCCGTCAGCTTGCGCGAATCGATGAACAGGTCGACCGTCGCATCCTTGCGCAGCAGCGCGAAGCTCAAGGGGAAGGGTGTGCGTGGCACGTCGCCGCCGCGGATATTGAGCAGCCAGGCGATGGAATCCGGCTGGGTCAGCAGGGCCGCGTCGGTCCCTTGTTCGGCCACCAGGGCGCCGATGCGGGCACGCTTGGACTCCGCCGACTCGCCCGCTAGTTCCAGCGGATGCGGCAGCACCGGCGCCAGCGGCGGCGGCGGCCGGTCGGTCCAGATGGCGTCGATTGGATTGCCGTCGACCGGCACCAGGGTGGCGCCGGCCTTGCTGCATGCCTTGTCCAGTCGCTCGGCGTCGGCCAGCGCGTGCAGCCAGGGGTCGAAGCCGAGTCGGGCGCCTTTGATCAGGGTCTTGGCAAGCCAGGCTTCGGGTGTGGTCTCGGGGTATTTCTGCGGTTCAAACAGCGCGACGTCGACCTGGTCACGCACCTGCAAGGTGTAGCGGCCGTCGACGAAGATCGCCGCGGTCTCGGCCAGCACGATGGCGGTGCCGGCCGAGCCGGTGAAGCCGGTCAGCCAGGCCA